>JALHNX010000253.1 GCA_022843305.1 Pyrinomonadaceae bacterium
TTGAAAAACGCTCAAACTGTTTGGTTATCTGACAAGTTTTAAGAAAATCACGGCAAATTACACCGCTTTCAGCGGCGTGTGCCGTCAAGATGACGGCGTTCCGCTCTTATCCAATATTGACGTTAAAACAATTAACGCGGACGAAAATAATTTTCGCAATATTTTTCTAAACAAAATCTTTTTTAAAAATTAAGGAGAAACAAGACGATGAAAATCGGTTCTAAACTTTTAGGTTTATTGATCTTAACGGCATTTTTAATGTCGGGCTGCGTGCAATCGCCGCAAGGAAACACGACGACCACCGCAAATACTTCCGCACCCATAACCGGCAAAGTAAAGATCGGTTTTGCGATGGCGACCGTCAAAGAAGAACGCTGGCAGCGCGATCAGGCGGCTTTTCAGAAACGCTGCGACGAACTCAAAGAGCAGGTCGAATGCGTGATAACGGTTGCCGACAATAAAGCCGACAAACAATTGAGCGATGTCGAGCAATTGCTGACGAGCGGCATCAACGTTCTGGTGATCGCGCCGCAGGAAGCGACGCAGGCAGCCGAAATGGTTAAAAAAGCAAAGGCGAAAAGCATTCCCGTTATCAGCTACGACCGCCTGATAAATTCCGACCAGCTTGACCTTTATATTTCGCATCAGGTTCCGGTGATCGGCAAAAAGATCGCCGAATATGCCCTGGAAAAAGCTCCGAAAGGAAATTACGTAATGGTTTACGGCGCGTCAACCGACAATAACGCGGTCATTATGCGCAAAGAACAGGAAGCGGTTTTGAAAGCCGCAAAGGATTCGGGCGACATCAAAATCGTTGCGGAACAGCACATTACCGACTGGAAACCCGAAGAAGCGTTGAAATTTGCCGAAAATACTTTGACGCAGAACAATAACGATATTACGGCGTTTGTCGTTTCCAACGACGGAATGGCGGGCGGCGTGATTTCTGCACTCGGAAACAAAAATCTAGCCGGAAAAATTCTTGTTACCGGGCAGGATGCGGAAAAAGCCGCATTGCAAAGAATTGCCGAAGGTAAACAGTCAATGACCGTTTATAAACCGATCATTCCTTTGGCAAGCGCGGCGGTTGATGCCGCGATTAAGCTGGCGAAAAAAGAACCGCTGACGGACGCGAAGCCTTTTATGAACGATGTCATCAAAAAGGAAATTCCCGCGATTTTGCTCGAAGTGACGATCGTTGATAAGGACAATCTGATGACGACCGTCATCAAAGACGGCTACGCATCATTTGAAGATGTTTACAAAAACATTCCGGCTGACCAAAGACCCAAACAATAATAGTCGAGAGTCGAGAGTCGAGAGTGGCGAGTCAAAAGACTTTGCTCTCGACTCTCGACTCTCGACTCTCGACTTTTATGAAACCGATTCTCGAAATGCGTTCAATCGTTAAGGAATTTCCGGGTGTGAAGGCTTTGGACGGCGTTTCGTTCGAGCTTTACGAAGGCGAGTTTCATTCGCTCGTCGGCGAAAACGGCGCGGGGAAATCTACTCTGATGAAAACGCTTTCGGGCGTTTATCCGTTCGGCAGTTACGGCGGCGAGATAGTGATTGACGGCGAAATCCGCCAATTCAAAACCGTTCGTGATTCGGAAAAAGCGGGCATCGCGATCATCTTTCAGGAACTTTCGCTGGTCAAGGAACTGACGGTCGGCGAAAACATCTTTCTCGGTCGCGAGCCGAATCGGTTCGGATTAATAAATTGGTCGGAGCTTTATCAAAAAGGGACAAAATTATTAAAGGATTTGCATCTGCCGATTGATCCGCGAACGCCGGTCGGAAACCTCGGAATCGGTCAGCAGCAGCTTGTCGAGATCGCCAAGGCTTTATCGCAGGACGCGAAAATTCTGGTTCTCGACGAACCGACCGCCGCTTTGACCGAATCGGAAGTCGAAACGCTTTTTACGATTCTGCGAAAATTGAAAGAGCGCGGCGTCGGGATGATCTACATTTCGCACAAATTGGACGAAGTTTTTGCGATGAGCGACCGCATCACGGTTTTACGCGACGGCAAAACGGTCGGTACGGAATCGGCGCTTGCTCTGGACAAAAATAAAGTCATCGCCTTAATGGTCGGGCGCGAAGTCGGCGATATTTTTCCCCAAATCTCGCACGAATTCGGTGAAACCGCGATGGAAGTCAGAAATTTGACGGCTTACGACCTTGATAATCCGAATAAAAAATTGGTTGACAATGTTTCCTTCAAAGTCAAAAAAGGCGAGGTTTTGGGTATTTCGGGTTTGATGGGCGCGGGACGTTCGGAACTTTTAATGTCAATTTTCGGCGCGTGGCAGAGCAAATCTTCGGGCGAAATTTTTGTCGAAGGCAGACAGGTTTCGATCTCGTCGCCGTGCGAAGCGATCAAAAACGGCATCGGTTTTGTGACCGAAGACCGCAAACGTTTCGGTTTACTGCTCGAACAGCCGATTCTGGAAAATATGACGCTTGCGGGATTAAAGCGAATTTCGGGCGCGTTTTTGACGCATCGTTCACGTGAAAAGGTCGCGGCGAAAAAAGCGATGCAGTCGCTCAAGGTCAAGGCAAATTCACCCGAAACGATTGCCGGAACGCTTTCGGGCGGAAACCAGCAAAAAGTCGTCCTCGGAAAATGGCTTTTGACGACACCGAAGGTTTTATTTCTGGACGAACCGACACGCGGGATTGATGTCGGCGCGAAACAGGAAATCTACTCGGAAATCAACAAACTCGCCAAAGAAGGTTTGGCAATCGTGATGGTTTCGTCAGAATTACCCGAAGTTCTCGGACTGTCAGACCGCGTTCTGGTTTTGCACGAAGGAAAGCTGACCGGCGAATTTACCAAAACCGAGGCAACGCCGGAAAAAGTGATGGCGGCGGCGACCGGGAACAATTAAAAGGCAAAAGGCAAAAGTAAAAAGGCAAAAGTAATAAGTAAGAGTTCCTGATTATTTTAATTTTTACAAATCTAAAAATATGAGTGAAACAGTAGAAAAAAGCAGTTTCAAAATCAAAACTTCATCTTTGCGCGCTTACACAATGCTCGGCGCACTGATTCTGATTTGGCTGTTTTTTCATTACACCACCAATAACAACAGTCCGGAATGGTGGAACATTGTCGAACACTTGAAATTCTTTTTTAACGGATTTCCGAATGCGTTTCAAAATTTCTTTTTTGACGCGGATTTGCCGAGCTGGATATATGACGGCACGTTTTTATCCTCCGGCAATTTATCAAATCTGATGCTGCAAACGTCGGTTACGGGAATTCTGGCGGTCGGAATGCTGATGCTGATTATTTCGGGCAACATTGATCTGTCGGTCGGTTCGGTTCTGGCGTTTTCGGGCGGTGTCGCGGCAATCGCGCTGACGACTTGGGAATACGGATTGGCGATTTCGATCCTTTTGGCAATCGCGGTCGGCATCGGAATCGGCGTTATTCACGGCGTGCTGGTCGCTTACGGAAAAATTCCCGCGTTTATCGTCACGCTGGGCGGACTGCTCGCGTGGCGCGGCGCGATCAAAGGCGTTTCAGGAAGCGAAACGGTTTCGATTGCCGACCCGACTTTTAAAACCTTCGGGCAGGGTTTGCTGACGCTCGAAACGGGTTGGGTTTTAGCGGCTTTGGCGATTGCCGCGCTTTTGTTTTTGGCTTACCGGCGCGCCAGATCGCAGAAGGATTACGGACTTGGCGAAGCCGATTACAAACGCGAATTGCTTAAAACAATTCTGCCGTTTATCGCAATTCTGGCGTTTGTTTACGCCCTCAACACTTCGGGCGGCGTGCCGGTTGCAGTTTTGATTTTCGTGATGGTCGCCATTTTCGGCGTTTTCATTACGAATTCGACGACCTTCGGGCGTTATCTTTACGCCATCGGCGGAAATACGGACGCGGCAAGGCTTTCGGGAATTAAGACAAAACTCAACATTCTAAAGGTTTATATGCTTCTCGGCGTGCTGACGGGAATCGCGGCGATCGTTTTCACGGCGCGGCAGGGAAGCGCGACACCCGACGCGGGAACTTTGAAGGAACTCGAAGCGATTGCCGCCTGCGTGATCGGCGGCGCGTCGTTGATGGGCGGACGCGGAACGGTTTTCGGCGCGTGTCTCGGTGCGCTGATTATGGCGAGTTTGGATAACGGAATGTCGCTGCTGAACATCCGCGATTTCGTGCAGGAAATTGTCAAAGGCACAATTCTGGTCGCGGCGGTCGGCGCGGATATGGTCGGCAGGAAGAATTAAAAAGGCAAAAGGCAAAAGTAAAAAGGCAAAATAAAGCCTGAAGATTAAAGACGAGGGAGAATTTTATGAAATACATAAGTTTGAAAATATTTTTGCCTTTTGCCTTCTGCTTTTTGCCTTTTTTGGGCTTTGCTCAACCGCTCGCGCCCGGTGCGCCCGGAAAAGACGCGCAATGGGCGACTGCCGGAAAACAGGGCGTTGGAACAAGTGCAAATTTGGAATCGAAAGTCTGGTTCACGCTCGCGCAGGGCGTGATGACCGAAGTTTATTACCCTGACGTAACCGTTGCAAATGTTCATATTTTGCAGTTTGTCGTTGTCAATCCGAAAACGAAAAAGGTTGAAACCGAACAAGACGACGCGATTCACCAAATCAAAGTCCTGCGCCCCGATTCACTGACATTTCAGCAGATCAACACGGCAAAATCGGGCGAATGGAAAATCACGAAAACCTACGCAACACATCCTTACGGCAATTCGGTTTGGATTGACGTTCAATTTGAAACGAAATTGAAGGACCTTCAACTTTACTTTTTTTACGACCCGTCAATGAAAAATAGCGGAATGCACGATTCAGCAACAACGTATCGCTTTAAGTCTTTTGCTGTTTCAGAAAAAATCAAATCTCTAAAATTACCGCCGATAAAGAAACCGGAAAAATACGTTCCCGAAAAAGATGGCAAAAACATCGCTGCTTATTTTTCTGCGACGGATTCCGATGTTACTTCTTTCCTATATTTTGATGTTGATGTTCGCGAATCAACAAGCGGGTTTTTAGGAATGAGCGACGGACTCACCCAGCTTAGAGAAAAAGGTTTTTTAACGGAACTTTATGATTTTGCCAATAACGGAAATGTCGTTCAAATGGGGCGAATTGTAAATCCAAAGCGTTTTACCGTGGCTTTAGGTTTCGGAAAAAACGTAGAAGAAGCGCATAAAGAAGTCTTTACGCCCGTTAAAGATAAAACCGGCTTTAAGGCAATTTTGGCAGAATACGAAAAAGGCTGGGCTGATTACATTAAATCCATTCGCAAGGTCGATCCCAAATATCAGGCGCAGTTTAATATGGCGGCGATGCAGCTCAAGGCGCACGAGGATAAAACGATTCGCGGCGCGAATATCGCCAGTTTATCGGTTCCGTGGGGCGGCGGCACGAATGCGAACGAGGCGAATATCGGCGGTTATCATCTGATTTGGTCGCGCGATCTTTATCAGGTGGCGACGGCTTTTATGGCTTTGGGCGATAAGGACGCGGCGATTCGTGCTTTGAATTTTCTGTTTAAGGTTCAGCAGAAACCGGATGGCAGTTTTCCGCAGAATTCCTATCTCGACGGCAAACCTTTCTGGGGTTCGCTGCAATTGGACGAAGTTGCTTATCCGCTGATTCTGGCGCACGAACTCGGCTTGCACGACAAAGAAACTTACGAAAAACACGTTAAAAAGGCGGCGGATTTTATCGTCAAAAATGGTCCCGTGACGCCGCAGGAACGTTGGGAAGAAGAAGCGGGCTATTCGCCTTCGACGATCGCGGCGGAAATCGCCGGACTGGTCTGCGCGGCGGAGATCGCACGGAAAAACGGCGATCTTCAATCGGCTAATCTTTATCTCAAAACCGCCGACGAATGGGCGGCAAATGTTGAAAAATGGACGGTTACGACGAACGGCAAACATTCAAAAGAGCCGTATTACGTCCGCATCACGCAAAACGGCAAACCCGACGCGGGCGAAAAAATTGAACTCAATAACGGCGCGGGATTTTTTGACGAACGCGAGATCGTTGACGCGGGTTTTTTGGAATTGGTCAGATTGGGAATCAAATCGCCCGACGATAAAATTATTCAAAATTCGGTCAAAGTCGTTGACGAAGTGATCCGCGTCAGAACGCCGAACGGCGACGGATTTTACCGCTACAACAACGATGGTTACGGCGAAATGGACGACGGGCGGCGTTGGAATTGGGACGGAAAATATACCGGCAAAGGCAGACTTTGGGCATTGCTTTCGGGCGAGCGCGGGCAATATGAGATTGCGGATTGCGGATTGCGGATTGCGGATTTGAAGACTCAAGACTCAAGACTCAAGACTCAAGACTGT
>JALHNX010000254.1 GCA_022843305.1 Pyrinomonadaceae bacterium
AATAACCTAAATTGGTGTATTATACGGAATTGTTCCGTATAAGCATTCTATATACGGATTGAAAATAATCTATTTTTGACGATTTTGCAAGAAAATTTTATGGAAAGCAAACCAAAATTGCTAGAGCAGGTCAGGATAGTTGCCAGAGCAAGGCATTTGAGTCACAAAACGGAAGATGTTTATCATAACTTTATCAAACGATACATTTTGTTTCACGATAAACGTCATCCGAAAGAGATGAGCGCAGAAGAAATTACGGCATTTCTGACGCATTTGGCGGTTCACGAAAAAGTTTCCGCTTCAACTCAAAATCAAGCATTTTTCGCGTTGCTTTTTCTTTATCGTGATGTTTTGAAAATTACTTTACCGCACATCGAAGGCGTAATTCGTGCTAAACGTCCCGAACATTTACCGACTGTTTTTACGCAAAGCGAGGCGAAAGCGATTTTAGCAAATCTTTCAGGCGTTCCATTTCTCGTGGCAAATTTGCTGTATGGGGCGGGTTTGCGGCTGACGGAAGCCTTGCATTTGCGCGTGAAGGATATTGATTTTGAGATGAGTCAGATTATTGTCCGCGACGGCAAAGGCGCGAAAGACCGCGTAACTTTGTTGCCCGAATCTTTGCGCGAACCGCTCGAACAACAGCTTGCAAAGGTCAGATTTATTCACACGCAGGATTTACGGCGCGGATTCGGTGAAGTTTGGTTGCCGTTTGCCTTAGCGAAAAAATATCCGAACGCCGGAAAAGAATGGAAATGGCAATATATCTTTCCGTCCACAAAACTTTCGCCGACACGCGAAGACGGCGTTGTTCGTCGGCATTACACTTCTGATTCGACGATTCAAAAAGCAGTCAAAGATGCGATGAAACACGCCGAAATCAATAAACACGGAAATTGTCATACTTTCCGCCACAGTTTTGCCACGCATCTACTCGAAAATCATTACGACATTCGCACAGTGCAAGAACTTCTCGGACATAAAAGCGTTAAAACTACGCAAATCTATACGCACGTTATCAAAATCGGCGGTCAAGGTGTGAAAAGTCCGATTGATATTTAGCCGATTTGTTTGAGAATCTCTAAAAATTCACCTTCCTCATTTTCGGAAACCGTTCGCAAATCTATCAAAACCTTATCATCCAAAATTCTAGTGATGACGGGTGGTTTTGAAGCGCGCAGTTTTTCTTCCAGTTTGCTGACCGAAATCTGTGCGTGTTTCAAAGCCAAAAGCGTTGTCGCGGGCTGAACGTCGGGCGCGGAACCGCCGCCGACGACGGAATTTCCTTCGGTGATTTCAAACGTCAGGGCGGAATTCTCGCCCAAAGTTTCACGCAGTTTGTCGGCAAAAGCCGCTGTCCGCTTCATCAGTTCGGCGCGGGTTGCGGAAAGCATTTTCAGGACGGGAATTTCCTGCAAAAAATTCTCGCGGCGAAAGGCTTCGAGCGTTGCTTCGAGCGCGGCGTAGATCAGTTTGTCCACGCGCAAAGCTCTGTAAAGCGGATGTTTGCGGATTCGTTCGACAGCTTCGCGCCGACCGACGATCAAGCCCGACTGCGCACCGCCGAGAAGTTTGTCGCCGCTGAATGTAACAATGTCCGCGCCGGCGGCGATTGACTGCGAAATTACGGGTTCGTCCGTCAAACCGTATTCAGCCAGATCGAACAGCGCGCCCGAACCCGCATCTTCGTAAAGCAAAATTTCGTTTCGATGCGCTAAATCCGCAATTTCCGCTAAATTAGGTGCGGCGGTAAAGCCGACGATTCGATAATTTGACGGGTGAACTTTCAGCAAAAGCCGCGTGTTTTCATTGATCGCTTGTTCGTAATCGGAAATCTTCGTGCGGTTGGTCGTGCCGACTTCACGAAGCGTCGCGCCCGATTGCGTCAAAACATCGGGAACGCGAAAATCGCCGCCGATCTCGACGAGTTCGCCGCGCGAAATAACGACTTCGCCGCCCGAAGCAAGAACCGTTAAAACCAAAAATGCCGCCGCCGCGCAGTTGTTGACGATGAGTGCCGATTCCGCGCCCGTCAGCTCGGCGAGCAGATGTTCAGCGCGTTTTCCGCGTTTTCCGCGTTTTCCGGTTTCGAGATTGTATTCCAGATTGCAGTAGCCCGAAACTTCTTCAAAAATCGCCTTCCGCGCATTTTCCGAGAGCGGAGCGCGTCCTAAATTGGTGTGAATGATAACGCCCGTCGCGTTGATGACGCGTTGCAGACTCGTGTTTCGTTCGCTGCGCCACGCGTGTTCAAGCCGATGTTCGGCTTCGGTTAATAAGTTTTCGCGTGAAAATTCCGCCGCGCTTTTCAAGTTTTCCTGAATTTCACACCGCAGCTCGTCAATTACCGAACGCGCCAGAATGGTCAGATGTTTCGCGCCGGTTTCGGGCAGTAATTTGCGAGCCGTATCGCTTCGTAAAAGGGTGTCAATAGAAGGCAGAAAGCGCAAATTTTCGACCGTTGACGGCGTTTCTTCGGTTTTCATAAAAACATTTTAACCGAAACTAAAAAAAACGGCGGAATAATTTCGGTTTTACCCGTTTTCTTTAAAGAGAGAAAATTTCCCAAACCACAAATCTCGAAGGAAAATCACAAATGGCAAATTTAGGAAATAAATTATATCGTCAGGCGGAAACGAAAAAAGAAGATGCGGCGGACATTGACCGTCAAATAATGCGGATCGAAGACGACATTCGCAAGCTGAAAATTGATTTCGACATTTATTTTAACGGCGCGGCGAAACGTCCGCCGCTCGAAGCGCGGGCGCGGCTCGAATCCGCTCTCAAACGCATCGCCGACGACCGCAATCTGACTTATGCGCAGCGTTATCATTTCAACGCGCTCATTTCGCGCTTTAATTCCTACCGCGAACTCTGGCGGCGGAATCTAAGAAAAAAAGGCGAAGAACTGATTTAAGGTAAAAGGCAAAAGTAAAAAGGCAAAAGGCAAAAGTAGAGGTTTTACCTTTTTACTTTTGCCTTTTACTTTTTTTAACGCCGTCCGGCTTCTCAATATAGTCAATAACCGGAAACGATCAAATAATTTAACTTCGCTTATTGAACCTTCATCACGTTTTCCGCCTGCGGTCCTTTCGGTCCGTTCGTCACTTCAA
This sequence comes from Pyrinomonadaceae bacterium, assembly GCA_022843305.1. Taxonomy (GTDB): domain Bacteria; phylum Acidobacteriota; class Blastocatellia; order Pyrinomonadales; family Pyrinomonadaceae; genus JAFDVJ01. Next base: position 3,114 of record JALHNX010000254.1, read on the forward strand.
ACTCGACTTCCTGCCCCTGGATCAAAGTTTTATAACCGTCGCCCGATATTGCGCTGTAATGCACGAAAATATCCTGTTCGCCGGGTTGTTCGATAAAACCGTAACCTTTCGCGTTGTTAAACCATTTAACCTTACCAATTGTTGTTCTTGACATAATGTTTCTAATTCCTCCTACAAACTTCAGTGAATTTAATTTTTGAACCTTTTCGCAAAGGTTCGTTTCTTTTTCAAATTTTAAGCCGAAAGCGTTTTGTAAAACTCAGGCAAAAAACACAAATCCGCGCCGTATGATGGCTTTTACGCCTCATTTAACGAAGACTAAACGAAATGTTAAACTAACCATTCCAAACAATAGAAAATCTTAAACTGCAAGATTTGGGGATTATTTTTTTAGTGTTGTTGTTTTGATAGAACGTCCAAAAAATTATCCGAAAATCGCTCTGATGTCAAGAAAAACCGCCGCATTTTTCCGAAAATTCAAAAAATATCTCAAAATTGACATAAATTGTCCGATAAACGAATATTAAGTAAACAATCGGTCTGCGGTTTTCGGTATTGGGTCTTAGAAAAATCAAAGACCAAAAGCCAAAGACCAAAAACCAAAATTATGACTGAATACGGAAAAAACGCGCCGCTTTCATATAACAAATATCTGAAAGTTACCGAACTGATCGGCTTGCAGGAAACCTTGTCCGAGCCGACGAGCCACGACGAACTTTTGTTTATCATCATTCACCAGACCTACGAGCTTTGGTTCAAACAAATTCTGCACGAGATTGACGCGACGCTCGAATGGCTCAAAGAAGGTCGCGCCTTTCGCGTCAATCACAGCCTGCGCGCCGTCACGGCAATCGAAAAAGTGATAGTTTCGCAAATTCACATTCTCGAATCAATGGCGCAGATCGGTTTTCTCGAATTCCGCGACCAGCTCAATCCGGCGAGCGGTTTTCAGTCAATGCAGTTCCGCGAACTCGAATTCGTTTCCGGCACGAAAGACGAAAATATTCTGGAAAGTTTTAAGAATGACGAATTTGTATTTGAAAAACTGACCAAAAGATTCAACGCGCCGAGTCTTGCGGATGAATTCTGGAATCTTTTGGAAAGAAACAATTTCGACATTTCGACCGAAGACAGCAGAGTTCAAACAATCGTCGAAATTCTCACGCATCCCGAAAAATACGCGGACTTTTTCATCATGCAGGATTTATTGATCGAACACGACGAAAACATCGCGCTCTGGCGTTATCATCACGTTTTGATGGTCGAAAGAATGCTCGGTATGAAACGCGGCACGGGCGGCTCGGAAGGCGCGGGTTATCTGCGAACAACGCTGGCGAAAAAATTCATTCCCGAACTCTGGGAAGCGCGGACGCATTTAAAGTCAGAACCGCCCGCTACCGCAGGCGGGTAAAACCAAACATAATGATTTAGTTACGGATTTACGCGGATTTCGCAGATTTAGTTTCCGCGAAATCCGCGTAAATCCGCAGCTAAAGTAAACCCGCCCGCTACCGCAGGCGGTTCTGACTTTCATTTCCAAGCCGGTCAACGCTAATCACGATGATCTTTTCGATTTTTCGGTCTGCCGAAAGCGAAATTGATTTATTTGCCGCCGGCAGAATCGAGTAATTCCAGCCGTTTTTGTCTTTCGCGTAAACAATAAACCAAAACGCTTTTTTCGTGCCTTGTTCCGTCCAAGTTGCGCGGACAAATTGCGCGTCGCGTTTAACCGAAACTTTAGGCGCGAGGATTTTTATGGTTTTGATCCAATTCGATTGCGGAATTATCGCGCCGCGCTGATATGCATTTTCGCGCAAAGCGGTTTGAATCTTGTCGAAATCGCTGCGGACGGATTTGAAGCTGAACTGAATATTGCCTGAAGTCAGTTGAATTTCGCGGGTGTATGAAATTTGTTTGACGATTTCCGCCGCGCTGAAACTTTCGGTTTTGCTCGGGATTTTATAAGTTCCGATGCCCGCCCAAACGTGACGGCGTTTCGGATTCCGGTCTTCCCAGAATTTCAAAAGCAGCGGAAATTCGCGGTTCGGGCGGTCGCTTTTCCAGTAAAGCTGCGGGACGAAATAATCAACCGTGCCGTCGCGCAGCCATTTTTCCGCGTCAGCGTAGAGATTTTTATAATTTTCCTCCGCGACACCGAACGGCGAAATTCCGTACATAATTTCGGGTTTGATTTTTTTTATCTCGCGTCCGACCGACGCGATAAAATCATCTACATTTTTTCTGCGCCAATCGTCGCGTTTTAACTTTCCACCCGCTTTTTCGTATTTCTGCCAGTTTTTGTCGTCGGGAAATTCTACTTTCACGCCGTTTTCGGTAATCGGATAAGGGTAAAAATAATCGTCGAAATGCACGCCGTCAATGTCGTATCTTTTGACGACATCGAGAACGACACTCAAGGAGTATTTCTGCACTTCCGGTTCGGTCGGGTCGAGCCACAGATAATTACCGTAATTTCTGACCAGATCGGGACGGCGTTTGGTGATGTGATTTTCGGAAACGGTTTTCGCCGCCGGATGATAGGCGCGATACGGATTAAACCACGCGTGAACAAGAATTCCGCGCCGGTGCGCTTCGGCGGTGATAAATTTCAGCGGGTCGAACGCCTGTGCTTTGCCCATTTGTCCGGTCAAAAATTCCGACCACGGTTCGATCTTTGATTCGTAAATCGCGTCGCACATCGGGCGCACTTGAAACACCACGGCGTTCATTTTCAAAGATTCGGCAAGCTCCAAATCCCGGATAATTTCGGCTTTTTGCTCTGCGACGGAAAGATTTCGCTTGCTCGGAAAATCAATGTTATCGACCGTCGCAATCCAGACGGCGCGAAATTCCGTTTCAACCTTCGGCAGAGTTTCAGCCTTTGACGAAAACGCTGAAAAAGTTAAAAGAAATAATATGAAAATTCGTAGAATCATTTTTCCCTTCGGTTTGATGCGTAAAAAATCTAAAAGTTGAGTATAATTCAGACAAAGAACTTCTGCCCGCGAAAGACACGAAACAAACGAAAATAATTTCTTTCGCGCATTCCGTTTGTTTCGCGGACAAAAATAATTTGGAGATTCATTAATGAAAATTTTTCGCTTGAATTTGTTGCTTTTGCTTTTTATTTTCACGCTTCCCGTTTTCTCTCAAAACGTTCGCGTGACGATTCTGCACGTCAAC
>JALHNX010000255.1 GCA_022843305.1 Pyrinomonadaceae bacterium
AGTTTCGTTGATCTTTTACGGCTTACTGCGCGGCGCAAAGTATCGAAACGGATTATTTGACGAACGAATCGGTGTCGGTTTGGAATTTAAGGTCAATTCCTTTCTGACCTTAACGCCGAGTTATATTTACCGCGCCGGTCAGCCGTCCGAAGTGAAAAAGGAATACGAAAGCCGTCTGCGGTTCGATGCCCAATTTGAGAAAAATTTTAAGCATTTTTCGATCAAAGACCGTAATCGCGTCGAACACAGGTTTCGCAATTCAAGAGCGGATACGACACGATACCGCAACAAATTCCAAATCACGATTCCGGTCAAAAAAGGCGACAAAGAACTTTTCGCGCCTTTCGCGGCGACCGAACCTTTTTACGAATTTCAATCAAAACACTGGACGCGCAACGAATTATCGTTCGGAATCGCCAAAAAATTCAACTCGAACGTTTCGGCTGAATTCTTTTATCTACTGCAAAACAATCGCGGCAACACGCTGAAATACATTAACGTTGCCGGTGTAAATCTTAAAATCAAAATTGATTAGTTTTTTTGCCGGTTATCCGTTTTTATAAACGATTACTAATCTCACAAACCATTTCATTCTACACTTTACATTTTTCATTTTACATTTAATTGCAGAATAAATTCGGGTTTAATACCTGAAATACAGTGATGAATGTAGAATGTAAAGTGTAAAATGATTCGTTTAACCAAAATTTCAGTATTCACGAAGGTTTTTTAAAAGATGCTGGTTTTATTACATCTTTTCGCGCTTTTTCTGCTGGTTTTGCTCGGATTTTATGTATTCGTCGCAAACCCGCGCAACCGCGCTCATCAGACATTCGCGGCGTTTATCTCGTTTCTCGCCTTGTGGACGATCAAGGATTTGATTTTCTGGAATTTTCCGGCGGAAAACGTTTCGAGTCATTGGTGGGCGGCTTCGAGCTTTATCATCGCGCTTTTGATGCAGTGCGCGCTCGTGATTTTCGCGTGGGTTTTTCCCGAAAACGCGCGGACACCGAAAAAACGCGCGGCGATTATTTTCGCGCCGAGTCTGGTTTTGATTCCCGCCGCGCTTTTCGGGCTTTTGTGGCGTAGGGTCGGGTTTGAAAACGGGCGTTTCGAGATCGAACTCGCGCCGCTCGCCTATGCGTTTGTCGTTTATGTTTATCTGGTTTTCGGCTACGGCGCGATCGTGCTTTTTCAAAAATACCGCCGCTACCGCAAGACGCAGAAAGGTCAGCAGGTCGGCGCGATTCTTTGGGCTTTAGTCGTAACCGGAATTTTGAAAACTCTGGCGAACATATTTTTTCCGTTTTTCGGGCTTTACTCGATGCTTCCCTACAGTTCGATTTTTGTCCTGCCCGGAGTTTTGATCTATGCTTACGCGATTTCAAATTTCAGACTGTTTTCGCTCGAAAACGCGCTCGACCAATTCCGGCTTTTCCCGATTGCTTACAAAATCGCTCTGAGCATCGCGTCGGTCGCAATCATCAGTTTTATTCTTTTTCAAATACCAATTGTCTGGTGGGCTTTTCAGGAGGGAACGACGTTCGAGGCGTGGCGCAAATATCTGGTTTTCAGCGTCATTTCCGCGCTTGTGCCGAATCTTTTGCTTTTGTTGCTCGTCGTCCGAACGATTTCGCGCCCGCTTCAGAGAATTACTCTGGCGGCGGTTCAGGTAACGGAAGGCGAATATGGAACGGAAGTTGATCTGCGAAAAAGCAACGACGAGATCGGGCTTCTGGCGGATAGTTTTAACGAAATGAGCCGCAAGATGGCGGACGACATCAAGCAATTACAGCAATTGAACGAACAACTTATCCGCACGGAAAAGCTCGCCGCGATGGGAACGCTCGCGGCGGGAGTCGCGCACGAAGTCAATAATCCTCTGGCTTCGATTTCGTCTTTGATTCAGATTATGCAATCGAAGGATAATCTCGACGATAAAACGAAGGAAAATCTCAAACTGATTCAAACGCAAATTCAGCGTATCACACAGGTTACAAAGGATATGATGGATTTTGCGCGGGTTCGCCCCGCCGCGAAAAGTCCGGTTGACATCAATAATCTAATCGAAAAAAGTCTGCGGCTGGCGAGCTTCGATAAATCTTTTCAAAGTCTGGAAATCAAAAAGAATCTTGCCGATAATCTGCCGAATGTTTTTGCCGACGGCGATCAAATACAGCAGGTTTTTCTCAATCTTTTCCTCAACGCCCGCGACGCTCTGCCCGAAGGCGGCGAACTTTCCATAAAAACGGCGGCGGGAAATTCCGAAATCCGCATCGCCATTTCCGACAACGGCACCGGCATCAAAGCCGAAGACGCGCAAAAGATTTTCGACCCGTTCTTTACGACCAAACCGGCGGGCAAAGGCACGGGCTTGGGCTTGGCGGTTTGTTACGGAATCGTCACCGCGCACGGCGGCAAGATCGAGGTCGTGCCGAACGATTCAAAAGGCACGACATTTAATATCGCTTTGCCGACATCGGAAAAAAGTTGAATCACAACCGACGCATTTTGTAGTGAAAACTTTAATCTACAATGATACTGCCAACCGCCGCTGCCGACTGCCAACTTTTTTTGTTGCCGGTTCTTGACACGCGCCGCGTTTCGTAGCAATTTAGTCTTACATCTCTTTTTTAATCAAACAAAAAGGAAAAAATCCATAAATGAAAAGACATTTTTGCAGCTTTTTAGTTCTAATTTCGCTTTTCGGTTCTGTCTTCGGACAGGAAAAGCCGACGGCTTTTATCAACGCGCGGATAATTCCGATCGTCGGACAGCCGATCGAGCAGGGCATTCTGCTCGTTCAGAACGGCAAGATCACGGCGGTCGGCGACGCGCGGACGGTTCGTTTGAGTTCCGACGTGCAGATCGTTGATTTGAAGGGCAAGGTCATTATGCCCGGATTGGTTGACACGCACAGCCACATCGGCGAAGGTTCGGGCGCGGACGGTTCGGGTCCGATTCAGCCCGACGTTCGCATTTTAGACAGTTTGAATCCGCGCGCGTCGAGTCTGCAGCGGGCGCAGTCGGGCGGTTTGACGACCGTCAACGTGATGCCCGGTTCGGGTTCTTTGAACAGCGGTCAGACGCTTTATATTAAACTCCGCGACAATACCGTCAAGGTTGACGATCTGCTGATAATGCTTGCCGACGGCAGATATGCGGGCGGCATAAAATTCGCCAACGGCACGAATTCGCTTCGCACGGGCGGCGCAACTTCTTCCGGCGCAAGCAGCGGAAATTTCCCCGGCACACGCGCCAAGAGCGTTGCGCTTGTCAGAGAGCAATTTATCAAAGCGCAGGAATATAAAGCGAAAATCGCCAAGGCGGGCGACGATAAAACAAAACTTCCGCCGCGCGATTTGGCGATGGAATCTTTAGCGGACGTTCTCGACGGCAAACGCGTCGTGCATTTTCACACGCATCGCCACGACGATATTCTGAGCGTTCTGCGTCTGCAGAAAGAGTTCGGTTTCAAAGTCGTTCTCCAACACGTTTCCGAAGCGTGGAAGGTTGCCGACGAGATCGCCGCCGCGAAAGTTCCTTCTTCGATCATCCTGATTGATTCGCCCGGCGGCAAGCTCGAAACGATGGACATCAATTTCACAAACGGCGCGGCACTCGAAAAAGCGGGCGGACTGGTCGGTTTTCACACCGACGATTATATTACCGATTCGCGCCTTTTCCTGCGTTCGGCGGGTTTGGCGGTGCGCGCCGGTATGAGCCGCGACAAAGCGCTCTACGGAATGACGATGGCGGGCGCGATAATGCTCGAACTGCAAGACCGTGTCGGTTCGCTCGAACCGGGCAAAGACGCGGATTTTATCGTTCTCAGCGGCGACCCGTTGAGCGTTTACACACGCGTCGAACAAACCTGGATCGAAGGCAAAAACGTCTTTAACCGCAGTAATCCGATTGATTATCTGACGGCGGTCGGCGGTTACGGCGCGTCGAAGGACAGAACCATTCATCTTGATTGTTTCGACGGCGATTTGGGAGGACAAGAGTAATGAAAAAACATTTATCATTTATCATTTATCATTTATCATTCATCGCCGTTCTGCTGTTTACCGCTCACTGCTTACCGCTCACTGCCTCTGCCCAGATCGCCGTTAAAGCCGAAACCATCTGGACGATGACGGGCGAGCCGATCACGAACGGCGTGGTTTTGGTCAATAACGGCAAGATCGAAGCGGTCGGCACGGCGGCGCAGGTTAAGATTCCCGCGAATTACCGCGTCATAAACACCAGGGTTTTAACGCCCGGACTGATTGACGCGCACACGGTCATCGGTTTGAACGGTTATCTGAACCAGCCGCACGACCAGATGGCGCTTGACGGCAGCTCGACCGTTCAGCCCGATCTGCGGGCGATTGATGCCTACAACGCGCAGGAAACGCTCGTCGAATGGGTGCGGCAGTTCGGCGTAACGACGATTCACACCGGACATCAGCCGTCCGCGCTCGTTCCGGGTCAAACGATGATCGCCAAAACCTTCGGCAGAAATGTTGAAGAAGCGACGCTCGTGCCGACGGCGATGCTTGCCGTTACGCTCGGCAACGCCGCGTTTGCCGCACAAGGGCGTTCGCCCGGAACACGCGCCAAACAGGTGGCGATGCTTCGCGCCGAGTTGATAAAAGCCGGAAACTACAAGGGCGAACCGCGCGATTTGAAACAGGAAATGTGGAAAAAGGTTTTGAACGGCGAAATCCGCCTGCTCGTAACGGCGCACCGCGCACAGGATATTATGAGTGCGTTGCGAATTGCCAAAGAGTTCAACATCAAAATCGTTCTCGACGGCGCGAGCGAAGCGCAGTTAGTTATCAACGAGATCAAAGCATCGGGCTTTCCGGTCATCCTGCATCCGACGATGTTCCGCGCGGGCGGCGAAACCGAAAATCTTTCGATGGAAACCGCCGCGAAATTAAAAGCCGCCGGAATCCTCGTCGCGCTTCAGAGCGGTTACGAAAGCTACGTTCCGAAAACCCGCGTCGTCTTGTTTGAAGCCGCCATCGCCGCCGCCAACGGCTTAAGCCGCCGCGACGCGCTGGCGACGATCACCATTGACGCGGCAAAAATCCTCGGCTTGGACAACCGCATCGGCTCGATCGCCGTCGGCAAAGACGCCGATCTCGCAATGTATGACGGCGACCCGTTCGAATACATCACCCACTGCACCGGCACGATCATCAACGGCAATTTGGTTAGCGAAATTATTCGCTAGAGAATTACGAATTTCAAATGCGGAACGCCGTCATCTTGACGGCACACGCCGCTGAAAGCGGTGTAATTTGCCGTGATTTTCTTAAAACTTGTCAGATAACCAAACAATTCGAGCGTTTTTCAAATGCGGAACGCCGTCATCTTGACGGCACACGCTGCTGAAAGCGGTGTAATTTGCCGTGATTTTCTTAAAACTTGTCAGATAACCAAACAATTCGAGCGTTTTTCAAACGCGGAACGCCGTCATCTTGACGGCACACGCCGCTGAAAGCGGTGTAATTTGCCGTGATTTTCTTAAAACTTGTCAGATAACCAAACAATTCGAGCGTTTTTCAAACGCTGTGCCGTCAGGATGACGGCGTTCCGTCGGGTAATTTCCTTATCCAATATTGACGTTAAATACGATTTGTGAGAGTAATTTGAAAAAAGCCAAAAAAAATGACCGGTCTGAGAAAATCATTCCGGTCATTCGTAATTCTTAATTCTTAATTCGCCTCACGGATTCACAGTAACATAAACAATGTCGGACGGCTGACCGTAATTCTGGTTGTTTTTCTTGAGTTGAACGCGGACCTGGATTTGTTCGGCTTCGTTCGGCGTGGTCGGCGTGACGGTTACATCAACCGATTTGCCGACCGCCGTTTTCACGCTTTGCCAGCCGGTCGCGCCTTTTTTGAGGATCAGCACTTCCCACATATCGGCTTCCTTTCTGCCCTCGACGACGACCGAGAAATGATAGCCCGTCTCCGCCGCAAAGGTTTGGATGGTCGGTTTCACTTCCGACGGCGCGATCTGTTCGGGCTGCGTCGGCAGAATCCCGAGCAGCGCGCCGATCTGGTCGGTATAATTCGGCGCGACGCGGATGCGTTCGACCAGATTAACGAGCCGCTCAAACATTCCCGTGTCAATCGAAGCCGGCAGAGCCAGCGCGGGATTGGCGGGAAACTGCGGATTCGGTTCGCCGATGTTTTCCTCGGTGATGATCTCACGATATTCCTTGACCGATCTTTTATAAGCCTCGATCTCGACCGCCGCGTCAGCCAGAAACTGAAAGACAGAAT
>JALHNX010000256.1 GCA_022843305.1 Pyrinomonadaceae bacterium
AAAGCCTGATCGTCGCGTCCCGCATTTTTCTCGAAAACCGCCTTCAAAAATTTGAGCTGAACCGTAAAATCATTTTCCCGCAAAAGAATTATCGCTTCTTCGATTCGACCGGTCTGAGCCATTGAAATACTGTTCAAAGCAATCCGGATTTCAAAATCGTTTTGTTCTAAACCTTGATTTTCCGCCAAAATCTTTCGCCAAAAAATTTCATCATTGCCGCCGATGTCGGCTAAAACCATCAAGCTCAACCAGCGCGATTTTCGGGCAAAGTTTTTATCCGCAATAATTTCAAGCAAAATTCGGGCGGATTCATCGGCGTTTTTCAAGTTCGCAAAAAGCCTTGCAAGTTCAATTTTGTTCGCCGCGTCGCCGGGCGAAAGCTCACGAAGGTTTTCACGATAAGAAGCGGCTTCATCGAGAAAACCGAATTCCGACAAAATTTCAGCCGCGAGCTTTAACGAATCAATATTTTTCAGGGTGTTTTGCGGTTCAAACGGCAGATTTTCTTTGTTTGAAAATTTCGCGATCAATGGCAAAGAATCAATCTGTGCCGGAAATTCCTCCGAAGAAAATTCGGTCATAATTTTCAAAATTTTCAGCGCGTCGGCTTCATTTCCTTTCTGAAATTCGGTTCTTGCCAGCCCTTGAAAATTAGCGGAATTATATTGCCCGAGCGCGATCTGGCGGGCAAAAAAGGCTTCCTGCAAAGTCAAAACCGAATCGTTGCGGTTTTCATCTCTTAAAATCTCGACCGCCTGATTAAGCCTTGGCGGATTCGGCATCGCGGCTTTGGTTGCGTTCGGCGAGAGTTCGATTCCGGCAAATCTCATCATTTTTGAAAGAACAGAAGCCGATTTGTTCCGGTTTAGCGAAACGCGAAAATCTGCCAGACGCAGCCAAACCGGACGCGGATGATGACCTTTCAAGGAATCTTCGATTTCACCGATCAATTTGGCTGCAAGGCTGAAATCGCGGTTTTCAAGCAAAAAGTCGAGATATTTCTTTTGCCACGCGAGTCTTTCATTTTCAGGTTCTTCAAAATCAAAATCCTTTTCCGAATCATATAAAATCTCGGCTTCGTCCGTGTCGAAAGTGTTTTCAAGCACGGAAACAAAAGCGTAATCGTGTTCATAATTAGCAAATCCTTCGCCGCGCCGGATTAAGATTTTGTAAAATTCGCCGAAATCATTTTTTGCAATCAAAGATTCTTCGATCAAAATCTGCGGCAAAATTTTGTCGTCCTTCACACTGTTGCAAATTTCAATAAAAAAGGCGGATTTTTCCGCTTCATCCGAAAAAGATTCGGCTAAATTTCGGATAAATTCTTTTAAGGTTTCTTTCGATTCCGTGTTGGTCGCACTGTTTTCAAAGGCTTTTAATTTTGCCGAAAAGAGCGGCTTCAACTCGTTTCGCGCCTTTTCCGCCAGTCCGAAATCAGCCAGAGTTTTCAGATAAAGCACCGAATTTTCGATTGTCGCATCGTCGTCTTCGACAATATTCGCCCATATTTCCGAGGCTTTTTCTTTTTCACCCATTTGAAAGTAAGCCGCCCCGACAAAGGGTAAAAGCGATTTATCGTCGGGACGAAGTTCGCGGGCGATCTGAAAATGCTCCAACGCCCGCGCAAATTCGTTTCGTTCGAGATAAAAATATCCGAGATTGAACTGTTCATCGGCTGATTTCGGCTGATTTTCGATTTTTGCCGCCAGATAATTTTCGGCTTTTTCTTTTTGTGCCGAAGCAAAAAGCCATTTCCCGTATTGATTTGAAAAATTAAACCGATCATTGCCGGTTAAATGCATTTTCTCGTCGGGCTTTTGTTTGACGAGTTCGCCGATTGTCGCAATTTGCAAAGCATTTGTGAAATATAATTCATTTTCATTCTCCAACTTGTTGAATTTCAAACTCGTTTGACCCAGCCGCGAAAGTTTCCAGCTTTCAGCAAACCCGGAATGTTTAATCGCTTCCGCCGCTAAATCCGTTTCTTTTTTCGAGAGCAGAAAATTGATGATTTGAAGCTGATGCGTGGTAGAATTCCGCGCTAAACTTTCTAATCCGGCGCGATTTTTCTCATACAAGATTTCGAGATAACGATTGGTAAATTCATCGTCCGCCGCTTGTTTGTTAAAAATCATCTGCAACGCCGAAAGTTCCTTTTCCGATTCTTCCAAAATCTGCGCGTTTTGCGCGTAAATTCTGATAAATTCGACGGTGTTATTCGCCTGATCGGTTTCCAGAATCTCTAAAATACGCCGGTAGTTGCCGCGTTTTTCAAAAAAACCGAGAAGCCGGAGCAGATTTTGATTTCGGCTTTCGCCATCGGCGGAATTTTCAAAAGTCTTGACCAGAATATTTTCCTGCAAATCTTCAAAACCGCATCGGAAAACCAGATTCTGCAAAAGCGAAACGGTTTGAAAATCAGATTTCCTGATCGAATTCAAGCGCGATTCAATGTCTTTTCGCAAAGCCGAAATCTCGTTTCCGTCGGCTTTCGTTTTAATTTGCAGACTGATCGAATTAACCATCGCGCCGTCGAGCGTTTTCAGATTTTCACGCGCTCTGCCGCTTTTCACGGAATCGGGATTTTCGATTTCGGTAACCAATTTTGCGCGCAGATCCCAGAGTTTTGCGGTAATCGAATCGAGCGATTCTCGGCTGTGAACGGTTTGGATAAAAGCCGTAATATCGGCTGATTTTATCGCGGTTTGAAAAGGATTTTGCGACAGGTTTTCAAACGCCTGACGATATTTTTCAACCGCTTTTTCGGTTTCCGTCTGCCGCAATTTTTGCGCTTCGGCAAATTGGTCGGACAAAGTTTGCGGTTTCGGCAAATCTTCGGCGGGAAGTTTGGCTTTTTCCGCGTCGGCTTCCGTTATTCTGCCGAGTTTTTCCAATATTTGAGCCTTTTGTTTGACGTATTTTTTATCTTCGTTCGAGAGTTCTAAAAGTTTATGGACATTTTCCAGAGCGGCTTCAAAATTTTGCATTTTCACATAAATTTCCGTTAAAGATTCGTAAAGTTCGAGCATTTCAGGTTGATTAAATATCGCTGTTTTGTAATTTTCCGCCGCGTTCGGCAAATCGCTTTTTGCTTCGTAGATTCGGGCTAAAACCACATTCCAGCGATAATTTTTAAAGGATTCGGCGGCGGTTTTCCGGTAATATTCCAAAAGTTTTTCCGCACCGCCGTAACGTTTTGCAAAGCCGATCGCTTCTTCCAGAATTTCTTCGTTTTCCGGCTCGCGGTTGATAATTTCGATATATTGTTCGGCGGCTGAATCGTAATCTTTGAGCCGCGTAAAAGCCGAGATCATTTTCTTTCGCAAATCCGCCGCGATCCACGAAAATTCGCGCGGTTCGAGTTCCTGTTTCCGCAAAGCGGCAATCGTTTCCGCGAAAAATTTTCGTAAATTTTCCGGCTTGTTCGTGCGCACATAAACGTCGGTCAATTCCGAAAAAACTTCCGTGTCGTTCGGATATTCGTTTTGCAGTCTGACCAGAATTTTTTCAGCCTCGTTCGTTCGGTTCAGCGAATTTAATCGCTGCGCCAGTTTGCGGCTGAATTGATACAAAAATTCGCCGCGAGCTTTTTTCCGTGCGGTCTGCAAAACTTGCAAAGATTTTTCTTTTTCTCCCAAATCCCAGAAAAAAGTTTCGGTTTCCTTCAAAACGCCGTAATTTGACGGGAATTTTTCGACCAGTTCAGCCAAAACCGCCGCCGATTTTTCGGTCTCGTAATTTTTCCGCAAATTTTCGGCAAGCTGAAGCCGAAACGAAATCGAATCGCACGGATTTTCGGAAATGTTTATCAAACGAACGAGCGTTGTTCGAATTGCTTTCGGTTCGTCCAAATCTCTGAAAAATTGTTTTGCTTCCAGAAGATTTGCGGCGGATTTTTCGCTTTCGATTTGTCTTAAAAGCAATCCGACGGCTTCTGCTTGCCGCTTCATTTGAAAAAGCAGATCGGCAAAATTAAACGTCATCCGAAACGAATCTTTGGCTGAATTTCGCCGGTTTTCAAATGCTGAATTTATTTCTTTGGCGAGTTCGGGTTTGCCGAAAAGCTGTTTTAAACGCCGTTTCGCGCCTGATTTATCGGCTTCGATTTCGTTTTCGTCGAGCGCTTTGAGATACTCGGAAATTGCCGCCTGCTTTTCGTTTTTCGCTTCCAAAATCGCGCCCATTTGAAAGGCGTAGAGATTTTCGTCATTCGATTTTTCGCGTAAAGAATTGATGGTTTGCAAAGCTTCGTCAAACTGAAAATAATCCCAGAAAACCGTCGCGGCGGTTAAATAAGATTCGTTTTCGCCCGCGCCTTGACCGATGATTTTCTGCCAATTTGCCCGCGCTTTTTCATAATCGCCGAGTTCTGCCTGAAGCTCGCCGGCGCGTATTCGATAGTTTTCGTCAGCCGGAAAATCGTCGGCTTGTTTTTGCGCAAATGCCGCCGATTCCTGCAATAAATTGCGGTTTGTTTGCCCGAACGAACGCGCAATCGTCAGGAAATTTTCGGAAAATTCCGCATTGTTCGGGTAAAGTCCGTTGAGTTCGCGGTAAAAGACGACGGATTTTTCAAAATCCGAAAGCCATACTGAAGCATCGGCGCAAAAAAGTTTGTAAGGCAAAGATGCGATTCCGCTTTTCGTGCTGAATTCCTCTGACTTTTGCAAAAGCGCGGCAATCTCGCCTTTTTTCGCCAGTTCCGTCAAAAATTCGCGGCGGATTTCTGCCGATTCAAAATAGTATTCGGCTAAAAGATTACGCCATTCGGTTTCCATTTTGTTTTGTTTGTAATAACGCAACAGACCTTTGACGAAAGAAATGTCGTGCGGAAATCGTTTGTGCGCAAGACTGTAAAGCGCGAAAAACATTTGCCCGTCCGGATTATTTGCGCCATTAATTTCTTTTCCGTCAATGAATTTTTTCAAATAATCCTGCGTTTCCGCGTCGTCAAAGGTCGAAACAATCGAGCGCGAAAAATTTTCAAAATCTTCGCCGCGTTTATTCCGGATCAGCCATCTCGCAAAACGGTCTTTCCACGATTTTTGAGGAAATTTCTGTAAGGCTTTTTGATAAACTTCAAACTGCTTTTCGGCGAGATTGGTTTGCCCCAACCATTCCAGCATTTGTTCGTAAAGCCTTTGTTCATCGGGGTATTTGGCGGTTTCGTTGGCATAAAGATTCAAAATTTCCTGCGTTTTATTTTCCCGCGCGAGCGAAGCGATAAAACGCGAAAGCACGTCCGAATAGAAAACTTCCTTTTGTTCGGACGTAAGATAATTTCGGTAATTTTTCGGCTGATCGTAATAATAACCGCTCGTTTTTTTGACGGGTGAAACATTTATTCCTTCGTTTGAATTCGGCGGATAAGCTGAAATCTGCGGCTTGATTTGGGTCAGATCATTTGTTTCCGCGTCGTTTGACGAAAAGAACGCGGGAAATTTCGGTTTGTCGGATTTGCCGATGAAATCGAGCAGTTTTTGATAAATCTCGCGTTCCTTTTCAAACTGTCGAGCCGCGATAAAAGCATCGGAAAGTTTCAGCGCGGCATCGGGGAAATCTTTGGAACCGGCGAATTTTCGTTCAAATTCGGTCAAATTTTGCGCGGCGATCTCCAGATTGTTCGAATTTGTGTAAAGCCGGATGATGTCGAGATACATCTGCGCGAGTTCGGGCGCGTCCGCGTATTCAGCTTTAAATTCCTGAAAAATCCGGTAAGCAGCGGCACGATTGAAAAGTTTAACGGCGGTTTCCTGTTTTTCGTCGAATTTCCGGCGCGGGTTCGTGTTTGCAAAAATCAGCGAAAGAATTCCGGTCATAATGCCCGGATGCGCGTCGGATTTAGCGACCGATTCGTAAAAATCGAGGTTTCCTTTGGTTAAAGTAAGCCTTTCGTAACCCGCGTCGGACAATAATTCAAAAAGCTGATACAAAACCCTGCGCCGCAAATCGCTTTGTTTTTCAATCCTGAAATCCGTGCAAAGCGTGTAGAGAAAACGCGAAGCCGTGTCGCCGTCGCCCGCTTCGATTAAAAATTGCGAAATCGTCAAAAGCTCGTCCGCTTGCCACGCAATTTTTTTTGCGGCGCGCGCAGTTTCGAGGTTTTTGACAACTTTGCTGACTTCTTCGCCATCGTTTCGCTCAAAATGGATCAATCGAATCGCCG
>JALHNX010000257.1 GCA_022843305.1 Pyrinomonadaceae bacterium
AAAGGTCTTTGGTCGGAATCGTAAAAATTGCGGGCGTAAGACAAATTGAAAAAAGCATTATCCAAAAATCCGAAATGCGGCACGAGATTTTGCACAGCCCAAAGTGCGGCGGATTGCGCCCCGTGCAGAACGTGATTCAGACGATAATCGCCCAAAAGCTCATATTCCTGCACGCCGATAGCCGAAACCATTTCGATTGAAGCCACTTTTTCGCCGAGCATCTGAAACGGCAGTTCGTCCAGACAAATGACGGGTCGTTTCTCATCGTCCGGCAAATTGTAAAGCGACAAAACATCTTCCATGCGCGCGCGATATTCGCCCGTCACCTGTCCAATACACCATTGCTTTTTCAGGTGCGGTCGGAGCGAGTTTTTTTCAGTATCTCGCCGACCTCGTTATGCGAGATCGAATCAATGAAACCCAGTTCGACCGATTTATCCGCGAGCAGCCTGAGCGTCCAGCGACTGTGACCCGAAGGCGCGTCCGAGCAAGCCAAAGCGGTAATCCGGGCTTTCTGCTCGCCGGTAATCGTAGGCGGTTTGCCCGAACGCGGCTTCTCCGTCAAGGCGGCTTCAAGTCCTTCCGCCTGATAGCGATGTTTGACGTTGTAAACGGTCGTTGGCGAGCAGCCTAACAGCACGGCAATCTCCGCGACCGGTGTCTTTCGCGCTAGCAAATCGAGAATCCGGGCACGGGTTTGTTTGCGGTTAGAGTCTTTTCCGCCGCTGAATAAAGTTTTCAAAGAACTTCGTTCTTCGTCCGATAGTTGAATGGGTTTTGTTTGTCGAGCCATTATTGAATAATAACAATGACTGTCATAAACATCAAAGACTTTGATTACAAAGCACTAGTGGCAATTTAAAATGTCAATAGAACCTAATTTAGAAAGCCGTCCTTTAACATAGCTTGAGCTATAAAACGCCTTTTGTTGTAAACATTCGGCATTGACAAAAAACAAGACTTTGGTAATTAGGAAGCGACCTATCAAACTACTTAAGTTCTCCTGCTTTCCGGCTTAAAACTTCGTTTACTAATCAGTATTTTGTCTGCTTAAGCCGTCACACGTCTTCCGACAGCAAGCCGGTAAATCGCCAGAACAACGATCGCGCCGATTACCGAAAATATAAAACTCGGCAGCGAATTGCCGATATTGTCAAAAGAGCTGACCATGCCGTAACCAAGCAGGCTTCCGATGTATCCGCCGACAACGGCTCCGACGATTCCGAGAATCGTGGTTAAAATAAAGCCGCCGCCGTCGGAACCCGGCATAATCGCTTTGGCAATAAATCCTGCTAAAAACCCCAAAATTATCCAAAATAATAACGAAATCATATTTTTGTCCTCCTATCAAACAAATAATTTGAAGTTGAATTATTTGAAATTCATTCGCTCCACAAGCGAATTATGTGCAAAGATTACGCCCGTGTGCGCGTTTCCGAAAACGGGGTCGGGATTGGCAGGCTGAATCGGCGGTAGGAACCCGCAAACCTTTTGTAAAGTTACATATAACGGGAACTCGAAACAAAAAAGAAAGTCGCGAAAGCATTACTTTAAATAAAATGATTTTATGGTTGCGGCTCCTGAGCCGGGAAGATTTACTCACTAAACAAAGCAAAATTTCCCACCAAAAAAGCAGAGTGGATTTACCGCCCCATTTTGCTCAACTCGGGGCTGTGATCCGCTTTTCCATCACATTTTGTAAAAATCGGTTTATACGGGTGGGCGACGAGAACCGCGCAGGAAGCCTGGCGCAGGACACGTTCAACGTTCGAGCCGAACAGCGTTTCCAAGCCGAAATCCGCACCGTGCGCACCCGCCGCGATCAGATCTATATTCTGGTCTTTCGCATAAGCCAGGATTTCCCGGTACGGCTTTCCCCAGCGGATCGAAGTTATTAGTTTTGGGATTTTGTGATTTTCGATGAACGGAGCATTTTGAAGCCGTCCCTTGGTTTGATGATAAATGTTATTGACCATCAGGTCGGACACGTTGAGTTCGGGTTCTTCGTTAATTACGTAGAGCAGATGAAGTTCGGCATTGAATTTCTGAGCCAGTCGGGTGGCATTTTGCAGAGCCAGTTCCGAGTAATCCGAAAAATCATGTGCCGCCAAAATTCGTTGTATTGAGATTTTTTCTTCTCGTGACTTTTGAGGTTGAACGACCAGAACCGAACACGGCGCCGAGCGGCAAACATCTTCGGCAACCGAACCGAGAAGCGTATGCAGCCACGGATGATGGGTTGAATTGATAATTATTAGATCCGCCTGCCGGCATTGAGCGGCTTCGATGATCCCGAGCGCTGCCGTTTCGTTTTCGACGACAATCGATTTCCATTCGATTTTTGCGGCTTCCGCATTGCCTGAAACAAAATAATCGATCGTGTTTTTTACAAATTTATTCAACTCATGCGCCTTTTTTGAACTGACTGTCGAAGAAAGCTCTGAAGCGCAGTGACAAACAAAAAGTCTAGCCTGAAAACTTTTGGCAAAAGCTATCGCATTTCTGAGCGCCCCTTCACTTTCAGCCGATAAATCTACGGGACAGAGAATTATTTTTATTTCCCTTGTCATAATATAAGGATAGAATTATTTTTAATTACTCCTTTGATTTATGTAACTGCAATCTTTGTGCCAAATTGAAAGTGCGGAGAAATTCAGAGAATTGAGCAATTTAGGTCTCGATAATGGATGAAATGCCTTTTTTTCGGCTAAAAACCGGGTAATCCGTCCGGGTCGTTGACGGGTAAATGAATCGTAAAGGTCGAGCCCTGACCGACCGTCGAAACTACATCGCAGCTGCCGCCGTGCGCGCGGGCGATGCGTTTAACCGCCGCTAATCCTAAACCGGTGCCGTCTTTGGTCGTCGTGAAAAAGGGCGCAAAAATTTCTTTCAGCATTTGCTCGCTGATTCCGCAGCCGTTATCGCTTACTGCAATCAGCACTTCGCTGTTTCCGTTATTTGATTTGATGCGGGAAAGACGAACAGTGATTCTGCCGTCCGTTTTATCGGCGGTTGCCTCGATCGCGTTCAGAATAAGATTCAAAAGAGCATCTTCCAATCGAGAAGAATCGTGCGGTATCACTAATTCTTCGTCCGGTATATCCATTTCGATCACGGTTTTTCCGCCGTCCGGATGGTGGACGTTATTTTGGTGAAACGCGAACTGCACGGAACGGCGGATCGTTTCCGTCAACGAAGCTGGTTTCAATTCCAGAGGCTTCGGGCGGGCTTGATTCAATAAAGCGCGAACGGTTTCGTCGATCCGTTCGATTTCGTGGCGGACGCTGCCCAGAATTTCCCGCTCATCGTCGTCCGGCGCGCGACGCTGCAGCAGAATATCGATCACGCCTTTAATTCCGGCGAGCGGGTTTTTGATTTCGTGGGCGAGTCCCGCCGCCAGTTCGCCGACCAATGATAACTGCGTCACGCGGTTCATCTCGGCTTCAAACCGTTTTCGTTCGGTAATATCGCGACAGGTTTCCAAAACTATGACATCGCCGTCCGATTTTTTGATCGTCGCGAACCGGCTCTCGACAATAATTTCCCTGCCCTCTTTGGTCGTGTGAATCAATTCGCCTTCCCACTGACTTTTTTCTCTTAAATTTGAAAAAAAAGCAGAATACGGTTTCGGGTAAACGGTTTTTAATAACTCGTGCGTGTGCTTTTCAATCGCTTCCACTTCCTTATACCCATAGAGCTGTTCGGCACTCGGATTCCATGAAATGATTCCGTCATCGAGTTTCCAAATTATTACCGCATCGTAAGTTTGTTCCAGCAGCTCCGCTTTTTCACGAATTATTTCCTCAGCCTGTTTGCGTTCGTTGATATTTCGCCAGTAGATGGACAAACCCGTTTCCGACGGGTAGGCATTGATCTCCAGCCAATTGCCGAAAGGCTCGAAAAATAATTCGAAGTGGGAGGCTGTTTTGCTTACCATCGCCCGCTGATACTCAGGGTAAGCGATTGTTCGGATAGCTTCGGGAAATACTTCCCAGAGGCACTTCCCTAAAAGTTCGTCCGACGATTTTCCCAATTCTCTTTCCGCAACCGGGTTGACATAAACGTAGCGCCATTCGCAGTCAAGTGAAACAAAGGCATCGGTGATGCTTTCCAGAATTTGCAGTTTTTCCCGCTGCGTTCGCGATTTTTCTTCCTCCAGACGGTTCCGCTGCGTGACGTCCGCCAGAATAATGTAACGCGCCTGCCGCCCAAAGTAATCCAGCTTGTAAGAGGACAGCTCGACTTCTATTATTTCCCCATTTTTTTTCCGGTGCTTGACCTGAATCGAATTGACGGCTTCCTGTTCACTGACTCTTTTCATTACATCGAGGTATCCTGGAATTTCTTCGGGCGGGCGGAGATCGAGGGCGCTCATTTTCAAAAGTTCTTCACGCCCGTATCCGTAAAGTTTCTCGGCAGCTTCATTGACCGCCAAAATTTGATGATTTCCAGTTTCGATCACAAAAACGGGAAACGGATTTTTCTCGAAAAGAATACGGTGGCGTTCCTCGCTTTCGCGCAAAGCCCAAACAAGCTGCTTTTGCTCGGTCACGTCGCGCATAATGCTCAGATTTCGCCCTTCGGAAATCCGTGTCGCCGAATATTGCGCCGTCCGGGGTTTTCCGTCCGCCCGGACAAAATTAAACTCGCCCTTTTCCTTTCCTTTTTTGACGAAAGACCGGTAGAGATGTTCGATGTCGGTTTCGTTCGGCGTCGGAAGGTCGGAAACCTTCATTTTCAAAAGCTGTTCGCGGGAATAGCCGAGCATCTCGCACGCGGCTTGGTTGATGTCGATGTAACGCCCTTCGTCGTCCGCGATCAGAATCGCGTCGAGACTCTTCTCGAATAAAAGTCGAAACTTTTCCTCATTCCGGCGCAGCTGACTTTCAGTTTCCTTACGATCGGTTATATCGGCGACGAGAACGGCTAATCCCTGAACCTCACCCGTTTTATCGCGGAGCGGCGTATAGGTCACGTTAACCCAGCGGGCGCCGGCGTTTTTGTATTCCAAAAAGTCTTCGTAACTGACTTCCTGACCGGCGAGCGTCGCTTCGACGCGCGGGTGAACTTTTTCCCACGCCGCGCTGCCGAGAACCTCGCTCATATGTTTACCGTAAATCTCATCGTGCGAGTAACCGAACCAGTTTTCATAGGTGCGGTTATTGAAACGATAAAACCCGTTCTTATCGACATATGAAATTAAAACCGGAACCGCATCCGTTATCTGCCGCAGCCGATCTTCGGCGGCTTCCATCACGTCCTCGAAACTTTTGCGCTGACTAATATCCGTATGGGTCACCACAACGCCTTTCTGACCGTATGATAAAGGAGTTATCGTTAAAAGAAACCATCGATTTTCGATCTGGGAATTACACGGATATTCAATCGCAAACTGAGTTTTGTCGCCGCGGAGAACGGCTTTGATGCCTTCGGCGACCGCGAGAGCCTTCAGATCTTTGCCCGACGCATAACACACGTCAAGATAATTTGTGCCGATTCCGGTCGCTGCCAGGTAATCCGGACCGCCGTTGGCAAGCGTATAATCCGTCCAGCTTTTATTGACGTGAATGATAATTCCGTTTTGGTCGAGAACCGCAACCTGAGCGGTGATCGAATTCAATATTCCGTCGAGCAGAATTTCTTCCTCGCGCAGTTTTTCTTGGATTAGTTTGCGATTCGTTATATCGTGCCGGATGACAAAATATTGTTGATGTTTTCCCTGTTCGTCAGGAAATGGAACAATCGTTGTCGAAACCCGGTAAAAACTGCCGTCTTTGGCTGGAGTTTTGATATCGCCGCACCATGTTTTCCCGCTTTCTGCCGTTTTCAGTAATTTACGGAAAAACTTTTTCGGATGAAGTCCGGAATCGAATAAAAGATCAATTTGTTCGAGAAACTCTTCGTGAGAATATTTTGAGATTTTGCAAAACTGATCGTTAACGTAGGTGAATACTTCTTTTGATTGGGTTAGATCAGTAAACGAGGATCCATCAAACGGGGGTGTGATGTCGGATATTTCCCTTAAAGATGGTTTGCCTTTCTGTTTCATTTCAATTGGCAGATATTTTCCGGCTTATTTTTAAATGATAGCGAACACGGTCGCGC
>JALHNX010000258.1 GCA_022843305.1 Pyrinomonadaceae bacterium
GCACCTGCGTTGCACGCCGGGGATGCGTGCGCTCCCGGCGAATCACGCTTTTACTTTTTCAATCAGCGATTGAGAATTTCAAACAGCCTTACTTTCAGTTCACTACCTCTTTTTTCAATATACCCGCACGGCACGCCCGTCGAAGCTGCCGAGAATCGTCGGCAGCGATGTCAAAAGAAAACTGCTTGATCCGAAATTATTCGCAATTTAATTTCTTTTTGATATAAAATGGCTGCCGATGAATGAAGAACGCTTTAAAAATTCAAATTTTGAAGAGGTGTTCGGCAAATTGCAGAATGTTTACGGTGTCCGGCGCGGCATCACTGAAAATGTTGTCGTGCCTGCCGTACTGTTTTTTTTGATCCCGTTCGGCATTATTACCTATATTGCGACAAAAGATTTCTGGACGATCCCGTGTTGTATCGCGCTGCCGGTTTTGATGTTCTCTCTGGCGGTTTGGCAAATATTTTCAACCCGGAAAGACGAACTGCGGATTTACGAAAACGGATTTACCTACAAAGGCGGAAAAAATTTGCAGGCGTGTTTGTGGCAGGAAATCAAAACCTGCGATCATCGCGAACTGAACGATCGTGAGGTGATGGAATTGGAAGACGGTGTTTTCCCGCTCGGTTCGGTCGAGAAAAATAACGGCGAAGTCATTGCTTTCGACTTCGATTTGCCCGGAACGCCCGAAATAATCGCTCGCTTTGAGAATCAAAAACGAAAGTAAAATCAGATTTAAAGAACTAAGACGATTTTGGGTGGACGTAAAAGCGACTTCGGTTTATATTGTTAAAGATTAAACGTCAAAATTAAAACGCGGGAAGCGAAATGCCCAGACCGCTGACCGCAAATTTTAACGGCATTCTGTTGAGCTGCTTTTAACAATGAAGGCGAGACATTTGCCGATTGTCATTCCCATTATTTTAAATTTTTGGAAACGGGAGATTAAAGCGATGTCAATTTACATCACAAAAAACAATCAGCGAACAGGTCCTTTCGAGGAATCGAAAGTTTTGGAAATGCTCAAAAGCGGGCAGCTTTCGCCGGACGATTTTGCCATTCGGCAGGGCGCAAGTCAGTGGCAAAAATTAGGCGAACTGTTTCCGAACGCGGGCAGACAATCGGGAAATCAGCCGCCGTTTGCTCAACCGGGAAGTCAGCCGCAAGCCGTCAATCAGACGGCAGCCGCACAGGCAGCGCCGAAAAAAAGCCGCAAAGGTCTGTTGTTCGGCTGTCTCGGAATTTTACTGTTCGGCGGATTGGTACTAGCCGTGCTGGGCTTTTTGGCTTACAGAAATATGTATCCGGCGGATTCGACGGAAAATCTGCCCGACACGGTTAAAGATTTTAAGCTCGACACGCGTTACCCGCCCAAGGGCGATATTTGGGGAAGCGAGACGAGATACGTCGGGTTGTATAAAAACAGCACGACATCCGAGACGGTGCTTTACCTGATGACGGTTTACAAAAACGAAACCGCCGCGAAAGATGCCATGCGAAGCGATCTTGTACAATCCTGCAAATCGGGCGAAACGCCGATGTATTTCAGCTTTATGAAGAACGGCGCGGAAGTTTCGCAGGGCGCGACGTGTGCCGTTCCGCTCTACGTCCAGAAAGATAATAAGGTCGCCACCATCGGCGGCAGCGGCGGCACTGCCAATACTTTTATCCAGTTTGCCGAAAACATACCGTTTAATGACGGCGCGGTGATGAAAAAAAAGGATAAATAAACGAAAAATTATTCGCCGGGTGAGGCGGATTGTTTGTCGCGCCGGAGTTCGGCAATTTGTTTTTCCAGATCGCGAACCGTCCGCGCCAGCTCGCCCAATCTTCTGAACGCGGCGATCGAACGAAGCCAGTCGCGGTTGTCGAATGCCGGAATTCCCGAGATGATCTTGCCGTCTTCGACATCGTGGCTCGTCGCCGATTTGGCGGTGATAACGACATCGTCGCCGACGCGCAAATGTCCGGCGATGCCGACCTGTCCGGCTAAGATCACGCGTTTGCCGATGACCGAGCTTCCCGCAAGTCCGGTCTGCGAGCAAACCAGCGCGTCTTCTTCGATCGTGCAGGAATGTCCGATCTGGACGAGATTATCGATTTTCGCGCCGCTTTTGATGCGCGTTTCGCCGACCGAAGCGCAGTCGATCGCCGTGTTCGCGCCGATTTCCACGTCGTCTTCCAAAACGACGTGTCCGATTTGCGGAATTTTCAGCCAGTGTTTCTGTTCGTCTTTGGCGTAACCGAAACCGTCCGAACCGATGGTCGTGTTGTTGTGAATAATACAGCGCGCGCCGATTTCACAATTTTCCCGAATCGAAACGCCCGAATGAATCACCGAATTTGCACCGAGCTTCACGCCGTCATAAATTGTCGCGTTTGGAAAAATCTTCACGTTTTCGGCGATTTCGCAATTCGCGCCGACAACTGCGTTTGCCATTATCTCGACACTGGCGGCGATCTTTGCCGATTCGTGAATGACGGCTGACGGGTGAATCGAAGCGACTATTTCGGGTTCGGGATTGAAGATTCGCAAGGCGCGCGTGTAAGCGAGATAAGCGTCTTTGGCGCGTAAAATCGCGATGTCCTTGCGTTCGAGCGTGACCGTTTCGTTCAGGAAGATCGCGCTTGCGCGGGTGTCCTGAATTTGCGGCGTGTATTTCGGGTTTGCCAGAAAAGTTATGTCGCCCTTTTCGGCAATATCCAAGCCGGCGGCTGATAAAATCTCCAGATTCGGATCGCCTTGTTCAATGTTTGCAAAGGTTTGCGCGGCTAGTTCGTGTAATTTCATATTTTAAAATAAAGCTGTTTAAATCTTTGGTAAAACAAATTATAATCTATCTAGTCCCCGAATTTTTAGTTCGTCCAAAAAAAATGACAACGCAAAGATTGATAAAAGCATCTTGCAAAAGTCCAACCTACTAAAAACAATCATTACATAACTAAGGAGTAATTAAAGATATGAGTGAAAAAGTTCTAACACAAACAGAAAAAGTTTACACCGCCGAGGATTATTTAAAGCTTGAACGGCGCGATTCGGGCAAGCAGGAATATTCCAACGGCAATGTTTTAAATTCGACGGGTTCGAGCCGGCGGCACAATTTGATCGGCAGCAACACGACGATTGCCATCGGCAGCCGCGTGCGCGGGCATAAATGCGAAGTTTACGTCAACGATATGCGCGTCAAACTCGCGCCGCATAATTATTGTTACCCGGATGTCGTGGTCGTCAACGGCGATCCGAAATTCGAGGGCAAAGAACTCGATATTTTGCTGAACCCGACCGTGATTGTCGAAATTATGTCGCGGGCGACGCTCAATCACGACAAAACCGAAAAACTCGACCGCTATCTGGCGATGGAAAGCGTGCGCGAGATAATGCTTGTCAAAGAAGAAGAAATGCGCGTCGAGCATTATTTCAAACAAACCCGGAATCAATGGACTTACAAAATTTACGGTAATCGTGAGGATATTATTTCGATTGAATCGGTCAACTGCAAAATTTCGCTCGGCGAAATTTATTCGCAAATTAAATTCGATTAATTGAATTTAATTTCCCCCTATTCCCCCTATCCAAAAAATTGACAATCCGCAAATCTTGGCAAAAACACGAGAATCAATTAACATTACAAGCTATGAGCCAAGGTAATTTAGCAGAATCGAAGAAACTTTACACCGTTGAAGAATATCTGGCTTTTGAGCGCGAAGCCTTGGAAAAGCACGAATATATTGACGGCGAAATTATTCCTTTACACGAAGCACGCGGGATTAAGGCGATGGCGGGCGCAAGCCGTCGGCATAATTTAATCAGTGGAAACTTCTTTGGTGAGATTCGCAATCAACTTAAAGGCAAAAGCTGTGAAATTTATACTAACGATATGCGCGTTCGGATGAGTGCTAATCGTTTTAGTTATCCCGATGTCGTCGTTGTTTGCGGAGAACCGCAGTTTGCCGATGATGAGTTTGATGTTCTGTTAAATCCGACGGTTATTGTTGAAGTTTTGTCATCTTCAACGCGCTTTCGTGATAAGACCGAAAAACTCGAAGATTTTCGGAAACTCGAAAGTCTGAAAGAATGCCTTTTAATTGAACAGGATAAAATTTTTATCGAACATTACATCAAACAAACGCCGAATCAATGGCTTTTGCGAATCTATGAAAATGCCGACGAAAAGGTAAATCTCGAATCAATCGGCTGTGAGATATTGGTTTCTGATATTTATCTGCAAGTCCAATTCAAGGATGTTTCACAATAAATTTATCGGGTCAATCTCGACGTTCACAATCCGCAAATCGCAGAATCTTTCTTCCGATTCGTGAAGCGCAAAATCCAAAGTTTCGCGCAGTTTTGTGCGGTTTTTCGCCTTGACCAGAATTTGCAGACGAAACTCGTTTTTCAGCCGCGCGAGCGGCGCGGGCGCGACGCCTAAAATCCGGCACATATTATCCTTGTTGTTTTTTATCAGACATTCCTTCAAGATCTGGGCGTTGTCGAAAGCGTAATTGTAATTCGTATGTTTTATTAAAATCGAAGCCATCGCGGCGAACGGCGGATAGGCTAATTTGCGGCGAAATTCGATCTCTTCGGCGTAAAACGCGTCATAATTCTGCGTTTGCGCGTGTTTGAGCGCGTAATGTTCGGGATAATAAGTCTGAATTAACACGCGACCCTGCAAACTGCCGCGACCGGCTCTGCCGGCAACCTGTGTTAAAAGCTGAAACGTTCGTTCGGCGGAACGGAAATCAGGCAAAGCTAACCCTGCGTCAACCGAAATTACGCCGACGAGCGTGACGTTGTGAAAATCGTGTCCTTTGGCGAGCATCTGCGTTCCGACGAGCATATCTATTTCGCCGTCGCTGAATTTTTCGAGAATGTTTTCCATCTCTTTGCGCCGCGAAGTCGTGTCGCGGTCAATCCGCGCGATCCGCAAATGCGAAAATTTGCGTTTCAGCATATCTTCAATTTGTTCCGTTCCTTCGCCCATAAAATAGAGAAAATGGCTTTTACACTGCGGACAACTGTGCGGAACTTTTTCGCGGTGATTGCAGTAATGACAGATCAAGCGTGATTCGCGTTTGTGAAACGTTAAAGTAATGTCGCAATTCCGGCAGCGAATCGTTTCGCCGCACGAACGGCACAGAACGAACTGCGAAAATCCGCGTCGGTTTAAAAGAATTATTGATTGCTCGCCTTTCGCGTGCGTTTCTTCGATGGCTTCGACGAGATTTTGCGAAAAACTCGTGTCTTTGCCGATCGCTTTAAAAACCTGCCGCATATCAACGATTTCGGCTTTCGCCAGCGGACGATTGCCGATGCGGTTCGGTAGCTGCAGATATTCGTATTTGCCGATCTGCGCATTATGAAATGTTTCGAGCGCGGGCGTTGCCGAACCCAAAACGACCGTCGCGCCCGCAAAATTCGTGCGGACGACCGCGACATCGCGCCCGTTGTAAAAAGGCTGCTCGTGCTGGCGATACGAGCCGTCGTGTTCTTCGTCAACGATTAACAACCCGAGATTTTGAAGCGGCGCGAAAACCGCCGAGCGTGTTCCGATGACAATTCTTGCGTGTCCGCGCCGGATTCTGCGCCATTCGTCAAAGCGTTCGCCGGTCGAAAGATTCGAATGCAGAATCGCCACTTCTTCGCCGAAAACCGCCCGCAAACGCCTCGAAAAAACCGGCGTCAAAGCGATTTCCGGCACGAGCATCATCGAGGATTTCCCGTCATCGAGCGCGTGTTTCATCGCGCGGATATAGATTTCCGTTTTGCCGCTGCCCGTTACGCCGTGCAGCAGAAAGCCTTTATATTTTTGCAGTTTCAGCGATTTTTCGATTTCCAACAAAACCGTTTCCTGTTCGCCCGTCAAAGTTAAATCCAAAATGTCGGGAATTTTCGCGTCTTTTAGAGGGTCGCGCAAAACTTCCTGCACGAAGATTTCCAAAATGCCGTGTTTGGCGAGCGTGTTGATCGAAGACGCGCCGACATCCGCCAATTCGATGACTTCCGTAAAAAGCATTTCGCCGTCGAATTTCA
>JALHNX010000259.1 GCA_022843305.1 Pyrinomonadaceae bacterium
GCGATATTTTTACCGGCGTCGTTCATCCGGCAACCGCGACGCACCGCGAAATGTCGGCGGCAAAACGCGCAAGATTGGGAATTACAGAAGGTTTATTGAGAATCTCGGCGGGAATTGAGGAAGTCGAAGACATCATCGCCGATATTGAGCAGGCTTTTAAAACAACTGAGAAAAAGAATTTGCCGCGGATAAACGCGGATTTCGCGGATAAAACAATTAGATTTGAAGTTGTTTAGAAAATTAAAATCCGCGAAATCCGCGTTTATCCGCGGCTAAAAACAAATGGTTTATTTAACGGAAGAACATATCAAGCAAATCGAAGCGCACGGCGAAAGAACTTATCCGTACGAATGCGGCGGAATGCTGATCGGGCGTTTTGAGCAAGACAAAAAAACGGTCGTCGAGCTTTTACCGATGGAGAATGCAATGGACGAAGCCGAACAGCACAACCGCGTTTTGATCTTGCCGAAAGATGTTTTAAAAGCCGAGCGTTATGCGCGTGAAAAAAAGTTGGATGTCGTCGGTTATTATCATTCGCATCCTGATCATCCGGCAATCCCGTCGCAGTTTGATCTCGACCACGCGCTGCCGGTTTGGACTTACATCATCGTTTCGGTCAAATCGGGCAAAGCGGCTGACGTGCGTTCGTGGGAAATGGAAAACGACCGCTCGAAATTTAACGCGGAAGAAATATATGATTTTGGATTATTAGCGATTGAATGATTCATTCATTGATTCATTCCAAAATTTAAAAGGATTGTTCGCAAGGCAGGCGATTGAAAACTTAAAAATTCATTGGGTAGAATGACAAAAAATTTCGGTCGCCTGCCCGCGAACAATGGCAATCATAACAAGGGAGATAATAATTTATATGGCAGTAACAGTAGTAATTCCGACACCGCTCAGACAGTTTGCGGGTGGAAATTCGGAGATCGAAATCGAAGCAACTACGGCGGGCGAGGCATTGGAAAAATTGACGACCGCGCATACTGATTTAAAAAAACATCTGTATAACGACGGCGGAAATCTGCGAAATTTCGTCAACGTTTATGTCGGCGACGAAGACATCCGCGATCTGGAAGGACTTGAAACCGAAGTCAAATCGGGTGGCGAAATATTGATCGTGCCGTCAATCGCGGGCGGAAATATCGCGGCTGAGGCAAAAGCCGAAAGAGATTTGCCGAATTTGAGCAATGAAGAAATTGCGCGATATTCGCGGCATTTGATCTTGCCCGAAGTCGGTTTGGAAGGACAAAAAAAGCTTAAAGCCGCGCGTGTTTTGATGATCGGCACGGGCGGCTTGGGTTCGCCGCTGGGACTTTATCTCGCGGCGGCTGGCATTGGAACGCTCGGCATCGTTGATTTCGATGTCGTTGATGAATCCAATTTGCAAAGACAGATCATTCACGGCACGAAAGATGTCGGGCGACTAAAAATCGAATCGGCAAAAGATAGATTGCACGACATCAATCCGAACACGCGAATCGAAGCGCACGAAACGCGTTTGACGAGCGAAAACGCGCTTCGCTTGTTCCGCGAATTCGACGTGATCGTTGACGGCACGGATAATTTTCCGACGCGTTATCTGGTCAACGACGCTTCGGTTTTAACCGGAAAGCCGAACGTTTACGGTTCGATCTTTCGTTTTGAAGGACAAGCCTGCGTCTTTTGGGCGGAAAAAGGCGCGTGTTACCGATGCCTTTATCCCGAACCGCCGCCGCCCGGACTTGTTCCGTCGTGCGCCGAAGGCGGAGTTTTGGGAGTTTTGCCCGGAATTGTCGGCACGATTCAGGCAAACGAAGTTATCAAAGTAATCTTGGACGCAGAAGGAATTTTATTAAACCGCCTTTTGCTTTTCGACGCTTGGAAAATGCGTTTCCGCGAACTAAAACTCAAGAAAAATCCCGATTGCCCGATTTGCGGAACGAATCCAACGATTAAAGAATTAATTGATTACGAGGAATTTTGCGGTTTGAATTTGCCCGTTGAAGAACGGATTTTGGAAGAAATCACGGCGACGGAATTAAACGAATTGATCAAAAACAACACGGAAGTTCAGATAATTGACGTGCGCGAAACTTACGAGGTCGAGATTGCACATATTCCGAATACGAAACTTATTCCGCTCGCCGAAGTCGTCGCTCGCGCCAAAGAAATTGATTCGTCGCGGACGGCAATTGTGCATTGCAAAGGCGGCGTGCGCAGCGCAAAAGCGATTAAAGCCTTGCAGGAAAATGGTTTTGCGGGACGTTTGTTAAATCTGAAAGGCGGCATCGGTGCGTGGTCTGACGAAGTTGATGCGTCAGTGCCGAAATACTAATACCAAATTGACTTAAAAAAGAGTTTTAAAATCAGCTTTTAGCTGTGAGCTAAAAGCTTTTAGCTGAGCTTATGAAACTCTTTTTATCCCGCTACTCGGTATAAATTATGAAATTATGAAGTTTGTAATTTTTCCCGGCGTGTTTTTCGCGTTTGCGATTTCCGTCAATGCTCAAAGCGAATATGTTAAGAACATTGAAAAATGGTGCGTTGACCACGAAGCGGAACTGAAAAGCGAAAACGGCAAAGTGATTTTAGATTTTAACCGTGCCGAAAATCCGCCGTGCGCGTTCACCTCGTTTGCAGTTTGTTCCTTGCCGCCGCCACAAAACCGTTTGGAAGTTGAAATCAAAGCGGGCGAAAAACGCTGCGACCATTAAATTATTTCAAACGACCGACGACTTTTCCCGTGATGTATTCTCTTGTGACCGCGCCGAAATGACGGCTGTCGTTGCTGTCTTCCAAATTATCGCCGACCAAAAAATAGTGTCCGTGTTCATTGATCCGCCGGATTCTTTTAATCAATTCGCTATTTTGTTCAACCGGATGTCTGGCAACCACAATATCGCCGATCTCGACCTCAGCAGTTCTGTCCACCAAAACTTTATCGCCGTCTTTTAAGGTCGGCAGCATCGAATTGCCTTCGCATAAATATTTATGACGATAGCCAAAAAAAACCAGCGAGATTTCATACAGTCCGGCTTCGGGTAATTCTTTCATCAACGTAAAATAAAGGCGGATCGCAAACTTAAAAATCTGCGATCCGCACATTATAATTCATAGCTAAAATTTACAGATGCCGTGTTCAATGCGGCATCTTTGCCTTTTATTTAACGGCATTCATTAATTTCGGCAGATGTTCGAGGCTGACTTTCCGTTTACCCGACGAATCTACGAAAGGCGCGAATTTACGGCATCCCAATTGATGTTCGAGAAAAACGCTTCGATATATTTCGGACGATCTGCCGGCGCGTAATCTTTAATAAAAGCGTGTTCCCAAACGTCCATTACAAGAATCGGTTTGTAGCCCGCAACATTCCCTTCTTCGTGCAGCGAAATCCAATGATTGGAAAGGTTTCCGTCGCCGTCGGCGTAAGTGATCGCCCAGCCGACACCGCGCATTTTGCCGACGCTGACAAAATCGTTTTTCCAAGTTTCATAACTTCCGAAACCCGCTTCGGCGGCAGACGCAAAAGCCGATGATTTGTCCGCATCGCCCGTGCCTTGTTTTTGCATATTGTCGAAATAATATTCGTGCAGAACCATTCCGTTATACTCAAAACCGTAACGCCGCTTGAGTTCGGAAAAAGCCGCCATTTGCGTCGCATCGAGCGAACCGCTTTTCATCAATTCGGCAATTTTTTCGTTCAAAACATTCGTGTTTGTCACGTAACCTTCGTAAAGCTTAAAGTGCATCGCCAAAGTTTCGTTGGAAATGCCCGTCAAATCGCTCAAATCCCAAGATTTTGCTTTATAAACTGTATTCAAACCCATTGTTCATTTCTCCTTTTTGAAATTTCTTTAATTATATTAAACTTGCTTGCGCGTCTTGAATAATTATAAGTTTATTCAATCGGTCGCCCGCCCGCGTCAATCCCTTCGACGCTTGCCTGACGGATGACCTTGACGTGTAAATCGTCAATGACGCGAACCTGACACGACAGACGCGTATGGTCGCCCAAATCCGTTTTCGTCGCTAAAATCGTTTTTTCGGCTTCCCCGATTTCGCCCGGATCGCCGCCTAAAACCTCGACCCGGCAAGTCGTGCAGCGCGCATTTCCGCCGCAGCGATGAAGAATATCAACACCGTTATCTTCCAGACACAGA
Source organism: Pyrinomonadaceae bacterium (assembly GCA_022843305.1). Lineage (GTDB taxonomy): Bacteria > Acidobacteriota > Blastocatellia > Pyrinomonadales > Pyrinomonadaceae > JAFDVJ01. The sequence continues at coordinate 4,147 of JALHNX010000259.1, forward strand.
ACGAGTCTGCGTCCTTCTTCGGCTTCAAAGGCAAGTTGACCGGCGGCAGTTTCCGCAGTAATTTTCGGCATTTATAAAAAATCTCCTGCTATTTAAATTTCGTAAAACTTCTATCATTTGAATTTGGCATAAATCGAGAGAGTTTTCAAACTCTATCCGAAAAAAGACACCGCTCTTCTCGGTAAATTCGCTTCGTCGCCTTTATACAAAACCTTTTCGAGAAACAAACCCGACGGCGGCGCGGTAAATTTGGCGGGCGCGTTGGTCGGAAATTTGAGCATTCTTTGAAAACTGTCGTAAGTCAGATTCGCGCGCCCGACTTCGGCGAGCATTCCGACGATTCTTCTGACCATTTTCCATAAAAAATGACTCGCGCCGATGCGGAAACAGATCAGATCGCCGGCGGTGAAAATTTCGGCGTGTTCGACATTGACGACGGTTGACATCTTTGCCGCCTTTTTGGCTTCGTCCATTTCGCAGAAAGACTCGAAATTATGCCGACCGACGAGCATTTCGGCGGCGGTCTGCATCGCTTTTGCGTCCAGATTATCCTTGATCCACCAGACGAAATTTTTGCCGAAAGCCGTCCGGCGCGTCGAGATTTGGTAAATATAATAACGCTTGATCGCGTGTTTTCGCGCGTCGAAATTTTCGGGCGCGTTCATTACTTTCAGGATATTGATGTCGTGCGGCAGAATGTCGTTAAAGCCGTGCTGAAGTTGGCGCGGCGTCAGATTCGTCTTTAATTCGGGTGCTTTTAAGTGAGCGATCTGTTGAATCGCGTGAACGCCCGCGTCGGTTCTGCCCGAACCGCCGATCTCGACGCGCGTCGAAAATAATTGCCGCGCCGCCTCCATCAATTCGCCCTGCACGGTCTTCGCGTTATGCTGAATCTGCCAGCCGCGATAGCGCGTTCCTTCGTATTCGATTTCAAGTTTCCACGTATGCATAAAGAGTTATCAGATAGTTTACAGGAAGTTGCGGTTAGTTGCAGAAAGTTATTTGTCTGTTGTTCGCAGGTATTGAGCTAACGCTAAAGTCATTCGGGAAATTTCAGTTAAAGTTTGATAAAGTTCGTCGAATTCTTTTCGATTTATGTAATTTAATTCAAGTGCGATGTAAAGGTGGGATTGAACTTCGGCAGCCGAACCGCGAGCAATGTTGAGAAAATTTGCAAATTCAACCTTTGTTCTGCGCCCGTGACCTTCAGCAATATTTGCCATTATCGAAACAGAAGCACGACGAATTTGGTCTTTTAACCCAAAATCTTTAGCAAATTTTTCTTCCGCAGTAATTTTGTAAATGAGTAAAGTTAAGTCTTTAGCTTTCTGCCATGCCTGAATTTCTTCAAACTTACTAAACTTCGCCATAACTAAAAACTCTCTGCAATTTCCTGCAAACTGCCTGTAAACTTTCTGCTAACTTACATTCCCGATTTTAACCTTTTCCCGGAATTGATTGATCGCAACATAGACGACTTCGGCTTCCGTCACGCGAACGGATTGACCGCGCGAGCCGAAGCGTTCGGCTTCGACGATGACTTTGATGGTGATCGAAGTGTTGCCGAGTTTTGTCGTTGCCGCGTAAAAGCTCACCAGATCGCCGACAAACACGGGTTCGTGAAAGATTATTTCCTTCATTGCGACCGTCACAAAACGGTCATGTCCCGTGTGGCGCACGGCTTCGACACCGCCTGCCACGTCAATATAGCTTAAGATCACGCCGCCGAAGATCGTCCCGTGCGCGTTCGTGTCACGCGGCATCATCGTAATGCGAATCGCCGCGTTGCGTAATTTTTCCGTGTGTTCGATGTTTGGTTGGTCTGACATATTAAATTTGTTTGATTAAGTAGCAACTGT
>JALHNX010000260.1 GCA_022843305.1 Pyrinomonadaceae bacterium
AGCACGAGAAAGATACCGACCGGCAACCCTGCCGTATCAACAAAAATGTGGAAAAGCAAAATATTTATCGTGATCGGCGCGATGACGACCGTTGCGAGCGGCACGAAAAAGCCCGAAACAAATGCAATTCCGCAAAGTAGTTCGGTAATTTTTATCAGCGGCATCAAATAAACCGAAGCATTTACGCCATCCATAAAAGATTTAGTTTTCCCCGTCAATTCTGGCTGCGAAACAAGATTGAAAAGCACCGAGATTGAGGCAAACAAAAACAAAAGCCCCATTAAAACGCGCACGACAATTACTGCAATTTTCATAAATTTTGACTCCGATTATTATTTGTATAATTTACCTTTTACAAAATATGTTTTCAAAATTCGCCCACGAAACACACGAATAAAACGAAAAATTCGGGAAATATATTTTTAGTTTATTTCGTGTGTTTCGTGGTCAATAATTCTTTCTAAATTTGATTATTTCGGCAATTTGTTGAAATCCATATAAACCATATTCCAGCGATGCCCGTCCGGGTCGGCAAACCCGAAACCATACATCCAACCCTGAATTTCCGCCGGTTCGCTGAAAATCGTGCCGCCCGCGTCAAAAACTTTGCCGGCGGTTTCGTCAATCTCTTCGCGGCTTTCGGCATCGAACGAAATTAAAACTTCCGCACCGGTTTTTGTGTCCGAAGTCTCGCTTTTTGTAAAACCTTTAAAAGTGTCTTCGGCAAAAAACAGCACCGTAATTTTCTTTTCGCCGACCGTAAAGCAAGCCATTCCATCATTTGATTGTTGTTCATTCGGCGTAAAACCGATTCTGCCGAAAAATTCCTTTGTAGTATTCACATCCTTCACCGGAAGATTAAGCCATATTTCTTTTGTCATAATATATTTTTCCTTTTCTAAGAAATTGCCCGTGAAATGCGCAAAAAATGAATTTCTGTTCATTTCCCGGGCAAAATTATTTTCAAAACGTTTTTATTTAGAACGTTACAATTGCCTTAAATCCGCCGTAAGCCATCCGTTTGAAATCGAAAATATCTTTGCTCGATTCCATTTCTACTTTCATCCGCGGGTCTTCCATCACGGCAGCGTTCACTTTGTCGCGCTGTTCGCGCGATTCATAAACGATCCACGCGAAAATCACGGTTTCGTTGTCTTTGGCGTTGGCGATCTTTTTAAATGAAAGCATATTTTCGATTTCCAGATCGTCGCCCACCGCTTCGATATATTCGAGCGCGCCGTGTTCTTTCCAGATCGCACCGGCTTTTTGCGCCAATTCGCGGTATCTTTCAATGTTTTCCGTCGGAACGGGTAACACAAAACCATCAACATATTTTCCCATTTTCTTTTCTCCTCCAATTAAATTATTTAATAATTCCTGTTTATTTCGCGTCATTTTGGTCGAAATTGACCATCCAGCGAATGCCGAACCGATCCTGAAAACAGCCGAAATACCCGCCCCAGAAAACATCCGCCAGCGGCATTTCGACCTTTCCGCCTTCTGAAAGCGCGTTAAAAATCCGGTCGGTTTCTTCTCTGCTGTCGGTGCTGACGGAAATCGAAAAATTGTTTCCTTCCGTCAAAGGCTGTCCCATTGATTCGAGCATATCGGTCGCCATCAGAACATCGCCTTTATTTCCGATCGGCAGCGCGATGTGCATAATTTTGTCTTTGTCAGCATCGCCAATCGGCATTTGATCGCAGCCGGGCGATTCGCCGTAACGCATCACCGCCGCGAATTCGCCGCCGAAAACCGATCTGTAAAAATTAAACGCTTCTTCCGTTTTTCCGCTGAAATTTATGTATGGATTGATTGTTGCCATATTATTTATTCTCCTTAATTTTGTTTCATAGATAAAACATAGTATTATCGTATCACCAAATTTTGCTTTTTGAGCGGTGTAATTACGCCAATCTTAATGGTTGATTGCGACAATTTTTTGCAGTAATTTTGAATTATGAAACACGTTTCGATACTCGTTCCCGAGCGGGCGGTTTTAGCGGCGATTGACGACCCGCGCCACGTTTTTTCGCAGGTCAATAAACTTTCCGAAAGCACAGAAAAACCGGCAGTTTTCGATATAAAATTCGTCGGTTTGAAAAAAGAAGTGCGGCTTCACGACAGCGCATTTTCGGTTCACACCGATTTATTGCTTGATGAAGTCAAAAAAACGGATTTGATCTTCGTTCCCGCATTTTACGGCGACACGCACGAGTTTTTGGAAACGAACAAACCTTTTATCGGATGGATTTCCGGGCAATACGAAAAAGGCGCGGAAGTCGTCAGCCTCTGCGTCGGCGCGTTTATGCTTGCAAAAACAGGATTATTAAAAGGTAAAAAATGTTCGACGCATTGGCGGGCGGCGGACGAATTTAGAGAAATGTTTCCCGAAGTTGACCTGCAAACCGACAAGATCATCACCGAAGAAGACGGAATTTACACGAGCGGCGGCGCGACCAGTTATTTTAACCTTTTGATCTATCTGGTCGAAAAATTCACCGCCCGCGAAACCGCGATCAAAACCGCGAAGATATTTGCCATTGACATCAAACGCGACAACCAATCACAATTTATCATCTTCAACGGTCAGCGCGAACATTCGGACGAAGACATCAAAAAAGCCCAGAAATTTATCGAAAACAATTTCCGCGAACGCATCCGCGTTGACGAGCTTTCCTCAAAATGCGCTCTGAGCCGCCGAAGTCTGGAGCGGCGTTTCAAAAAAGCGACCAACAACACCGTCAGCGAATACATCCGGCGCGTCAAGATCGAAGCCGCCAAAAAGAGCTTTGAAACCAGCCGCAAGAACATCACCGAAGTAATGTTCGACATCGGCTATTCGGACACCAAAGCCTTTCGCGGGATCTTCAAGAAAATCACGGGAATGACACCGTTTGATTATCGAAATAAATACAACAAGGAAATTTAATTTAACGTCAATTCGTGAAAAAAACGGAACGCCGTCATCCTGACGGCACACGGCGCGAACGCGTCGTAATTGCCTTTGTTTTAGCGAATCCATCAAGTTTAAGAATGTTTGTGAGCGTTTTTCAAACGCTGTGCCGTCAGGATGACGGCGTTCCGTGTTGATTATAATGTTGGTTTTGCGGTGCAAGCCGGTTTACAAAATCAAGCCAGATCGCGGAATTTCCGATGATTATTCTGAGCGGAATCGAAAATATAAATAAAAAAACGATGGCGGCAAACAGAAGCGCAAAACGCCGCGATTGACCGTAAAAATAAACGGTGGAAATTATCAAAAATACCGGCGCGCCGAAAAAGGCGGCGAAGAAAACCGGATTCTGGATCGCGCGGTTTGTTTTCTGCATCACGGAAACGAATTCCCGGTCTTTTAACCTCGCAAATCCGAGCATTTCCGAACACGACCACGCATAAAAAAGCCTCGCCATCAGCGCGGTTAAAGTTGCGGTTATGACCAGTAAAATATTCGAAATCATCTCTTTTTACGAACTTTGTCGTAATCGTAATCGTCCTTGATATTGTTGATAAAATAGTGTCCGAGCGAATCGGCGTTCATCAAATCGTCGTAAACTTTCTTTTCAACCTCGTAATATTCATAAATTCCGCCGTGATTGAATTCGACTTCGAGAATTTGCTCTTTTTCATCATATCCGACGGAGGTGAGCATTGATGAATCAACATCCGTTCTTTTCATAATTTTTGTCCTGTTAAAATCAAGCGTATTTCATCCCGTAACCGATTTTCCGCACCGTTTCTCTGAATTTTTTCTCGTCCGCCGCAAAAATCGCCAGAGATTTTTTGCCGATTCGCTGACATAACTTTTTCGTGTGCGGATTGGCAGCGATTTCGTCGGCGATTTTTGCGGTTTCGCATTCGACGATTTTTGCCATTCCCTGATCGGTTAAAGCGGCGGCGCGTTTTTCCGTGTCGCGCAAGAAACCTTCGACCGTTTCGGGCAAAAACTGTTCTTCGCGTTTCTGCAAAAATTCGCGCAAGGCTGATATTTGCTGTCCGTTTTCGAGCGCGTTGATCGTTTTTTCGCGGCTCAAACGCCAAAGATTCGCATCTTCTTTTTCGGCAAAATTTTCCAAGAAAAGTTCTTCGCCGCCGTCCAAAGACGCGCCGACGACCTTGATTTTCAGATTCGGCAAAATCGTGAACGAACTTTTGACGGCGATTTCGGGAAGCTCGTAATTTTCAGCCAAATCGAAACAATACGCGCCGAGATTGTTGATTCGGATAAATTTCAAACCGTCGTAACGGCTCAGAAAATCCAGATCGTCCGTTCCCCAAAGTTCGCCGTAATCCTGCCGCGCGTTGAACGGCGGAATATACGCGACATCAATCAAACCGAGCGTGGCGGCGTATTCAAACAAAACCGCCAAAATATACCGCGCCTGAAAAACGTACCATTTGTCGAAACTCGCGCCGTATTCGTAACCGAGACTGCCGTAACCGCTTTCGGCGATATAAAGATTCCATTCGTCGCGGGCGACCGTAAAATCGAAATTCAGGCGGACGCAACGGAAAAATTCCTCGATGGAAATCCATTCGCCGACCGGACAAAGCTGAAATGAATCAACCACCGATTCGCGGCGCGGTTTGATTCCGGTCAGATTCGTTTTGCCTTTTCGTTTCTGCCCTTTTATTTCGTCAACGCGGTTGAATTCGTCCAAAAAAGTCGTTTTCTGCCAGCTTTGCCAGAGATTTTTGATAATTTCGTGCGCGGGTTTGGTCAGAATTTTGCGACCTTCATTTGATAAAGCAAGTTTTTTCGCCGAAACGTTCGTCAATTTTGAAGCCTGCAAAATCATCACCCACGCGAAACTTCTGATCGCGCCGATTTGCGGGTAGAATTCTTTTTCTTCCTTGATCTCATAAAAATCGCCGCCGCGCAAAACCGCCGTGATTTCTTCGATTGCTTTCGCCGACGGATAAAAAGTCTTATCGCTGACCGAGATTTTTTTGTCTTCGACAAGCCGCAAAACCGACCAAAAATCCTGCATCGCTTCGTTTTCGGTTTCGCGCACAATGAGAGGAACTATCTTCGCCGTTTTCTTCTGCCAATCGGGATATTTTATCGTCAGGTTTTCGGGCAGGTTTTCGACAGTTTTCAAATAAAACCCCTGCGGTTTCGGAACGTAAGGCTTAATGCGGGTGGCTAAATCCTGTGGGATAAATTTCCCTGCTTCATCCGAATAAATGAACAAACAAAGCAGCGTCGGCTCAATATCGTAATATTCCTTTTTATTTCCGAAAGACGGTTTCGCGCCGTATTTCGCGGAAAAACGCCCGTCGTCAAACTCGTTGTTTTGATGAAAAACCGCTTCGGCGACGGCTTTTTGCTGAAGATTATCGAGCGTCAGAAAAACTTTGACCGCCCTTTTCGTATCGCTCAAAATCGGACTGATTTCAGCAATCGCATCCGTCTTTTTACGCGATTTCGGCTTTAATCCCAGTTTCTTCGCCAACGCTTTGATCAAATCGTATGACGCATCTTCCAACGCCGCTTCAACCTGCGCCCGCGCCGCTTTGTTTTTTCTGATCCAATACATTTTTCTAAAAATCTTCGGTAACTACCGCTTTCAAAAACTCACCGTTTGCGCCGATCACCACTTTAATAAGTTCGCCTTCCACAAATATGTCCGAATCAAAATAGACTTCCGCGCTCAAATCATCGAAAATCTCGATATAACCGAGTTTCAATTCCTTTTCGATAATATTTGCCATCACCTTTCGTTCGCGTTTTTTGGAAGAAATTCTATTGTTATTTTCGATTATTTCGCGCATCGCCCAATGCCGGATTCGAGAAATTTCACCAATCAGCCGCTCGTAAGTTTGATGAGTATTTCTCACCGCCAAAAAATCCAGAGGAGTTTCGGCATAAATGCACACTTGAAATTCTTCGTTCGGAACATTTTCGATAAACGTAACCCAGCAAAATGATTCGTCGTCCCAATTCATTTCACCGTAAATTTTATCGCGCAAAGTCGCCATAATTTTTTGATATTAACTTTTTTTT
>JALHNX010000261.1 GCA_022843305.1 Pyrinomonadaceae bacterium
TTGTGCAAATATCTCGGCGTTGAGCCGCTCGAATTCGACGGCACGGCAGATTCGATCTTTCAGGAATACGATCACAAAGGCAATGTTTTTATGACGTATCTGCACGAATACGGCGCGTTTTCAGATTTGCCGTATGAGTTATACTTGGAAGAATTGAATAAACATTATCCGCATATTTTCGGCAACGAAAATTATACGAACGGAGATTTGATCTACGATTTTACAAAGTGAAAATTTATGAGTGAAAAAATAAAAGCGTTTGCGGCGCACGAGCCGAAAGGGAAATTCGAGCCGTTCGAGTTTGAGGCGGGCGAATTAGGGAACGAGCAAATTGAAATAAAAGTTTCGCACTGCGGAATTTGTCATTCTGATCTTTCGATGCTCAACAACGATTGGGGAATGACGGTTTTTCCGTTCGTCGGCGGACACGAAGTTATCGGCGAAATCGTCGCGGCGGGCGACGGCGTGAAAGGTTTGGCGGTCGGCGACAAAGTCGGTTTGGGCTGGAATTCGGCGACCTGCGGGCATTGCGACAACTGCATTTCGGGTTATCAAATCAACTGCCCGAATCTCGAAGGCACGATTGTCTCGCGTCACGGCGGATTTGCCGACCGTGTGCGATGCAATTGGGATTGGGCGGTGAAATTGCCCGATTCGATGGACGCTTCAAAAGCCGGACCGCTTTTTTGCGGCGGCATCACGGTTTTCAATCCGTTCGTGCAGAATGACATTAAACCGACCGATAAAGTCGGCGTGATCGGCATCGGCGGACTCGGGCATCTGGCATTGCAGTTTGCCGATAAATGGGGCTGTGAAGTGACGGCGTTTACGTCGGATCTTTCGAAAACCGACGAACTGAAAGAAATGGGTGCGGATTTCGTCGTCAATTCGCGTGATTCGCTGGAACTCGAAAAATTAGCGGGAAAGTTTGATATGATTTTATCAACGGTGAATGTTTCGCTCGATTGGCAAGGTTATCTGAAAGCACTTGCGCCGAAAGGCAAACTGCATCTCGTCGGCGCGACGCTCGAACCCGTGCCGATTGTTTCGTTTCAATTGATAATGGGACAAAAAAGCGTTTCGGGAACGGCAACGGGAAGTCCGGCGGTCGTGCGGAAAATGGTCGAATTTTGTGCGCGTCATAACATCGAAACGGTGACGGAAAATTTCAAAATGTCGGAGATCAACGAAGCGTTTGCGCATCTCGAAAGTGGAAAAGCGCGTTACCGAATTGTTTTGGAAAATGATTTTTAGGGAGAGAATAACAAATGAGTGATGAAAGAATTGTTTTAATAGCGCGTTTGAAAGTTAGGGAAGATGCAGTCGAAGAAGCTAAAAAATTGGCTATGGGAATCGTCGCCGATTCACGGACGGAAGAAGGCTGCGTAAATTACGACGTTCATCAGGCGATTGATGACCCGACGGTTTTCGTCTGGCACGAAACGTGGAAAGACAAAGCCGCGCTCGATAATCATTTTGAATTGCCGTATTTCAAGGAGTTTTTTGCCGAGGCGGGCAAACTTGCCGCCGAAGAGCCGCAAATAACGCTAACCAGAATGATCAGCGAAAAATAAATTTTTAGTGTAAATACAAATAAAACAAGGGAGAGGAAAAAATTATGCCGGTAAGAACAGCAGAAGCGGAATGGAAAGGGAATTTAACGGAAGGAAGCGGGAATTTAAAGGTCGGAAGCGGCGCGTTTGACGGACCGTATTCGTTTACCTCGCGTTTTAACGAGGAAGGCACGGCGGCAACAAACCCCGAAGAATTAATCGGCGCGGCGCACGCCGGATGTTTTACGATGGCGCTCGACGCGGCTTTGACGAAAGCGGGACATAACCCGACACGTCTGCATACGACGGCGAAAGTTCGTCTGGACAAAGTCGGCGACGCTTTCAGCATCACAAAGATCACGCTCGAACTCGAAGGCGATGTGCCGGATTTGTCGGCGGATGAATTCGAAACATTCGCGAAAAGTGCGAAAGAGAATTGTCCGGTCAGCAAAGCCTTAGCGGGAACGGAAATTGAGTTAATAATTAAATGAAAAGGCGAAATTTTGTTTTATCGGAAACCTAAAGGAAGTTGAAAATGGTATAATTTCCGAAAAACAAGCAGATTTTGCTAAAATTTAAATATTGAAATACGAAATAATACCTTTGGAGAAAAAATAATATGGGAGATTTTACAAAAGCAGTTACAGATACAAATTTTCAAACCGACGTTTTAGGTTCGGACAAACCCGTGCTGGTTGATTTCTGGGCGGAATGGTGCGGACCGTGCCGCGTCATCGCGCCGACGGTCGAAGCCGTCGCCGAAGACCTGAAGGACAAAGCGACGGTCGTTAAAATGGACGTTGACGAAAACATCAACGTTCCGCAGCGTTACGGCATTCGCGGCATTCCGACGCTCATCGTCTTCAAAAACGGCGAAGAACAGGAACGCTACGTCGGCGGCAACATCAGCCGCGAAAAACTGACGGAAATGCTCGAAAAATACGTCTAAGCGCGAGGGATGAAGAATGAGGGATGAGGGATGAATTTAAATCCTTCGTCCCTTTTTTATTGTTCAAATCTAATGTTTCGGTAAATTTCGGCGACGGTTGTTTGAAAGTTGATCGAAGCAAATTCGACTTCATCTTCGGGCTGTGTGTGGAAAAACGTCAGCCGCCATCGTTTTGGCGGCGGTGAAGCTCGACGCGCATTTCGTCCTGCCAGACGATTGCGTATTCCCGTAGAGATTCGATCAGTTTGTAGGCGATAAGTTTTTCGCGTTTGTCGGTCGCGGCAGTCGAAGGCGAAAGAACTTCGACGATCAGACACGGGAATTTGATGACGTAATTGTCGTCTTCTTTCTCGGTTTCACAGGTTACAAGCACATCGGGATAATAAAAAGTTGACTGGTTTGCTCGGACTTTTACTCCTTCAAAATAAGTTTCGCAGCTTGTTTCGGACAAAAAATCACGAAACAAAAGCTTGAAATTTGAAGTGATCCGATTATGTCGGCAGCTTTCGCCAGCCATCGCATAAACTTCGCCGTCAACATATTCGTGTTTTATTTCCGCGCCGCGTTCGCCTTCGAGATATTCGGCGGCGGTGATGTAGTGAAGTTTTTTCGGAATTGTCATGATCGTCTCCCGGTTTGTGCTAACATTTTACAATCAAATTGGAGCAATTTAAAGGATTTTATGAAAGCGATTATTGTCAGAGAATTCGGCGCAGCGGATGTGATGAAGTTGGAAGAAATTTCAACGCCCAAGCCGAATGAAGATCAGGTTCTCGTGCGGATAAAGGCTGCCGGAGTAAATCCGGTCGATACTTATATTCGTTCGGGAGTTTATACGCAAAAACCAAGTTTGCCGTACACGCCCGGCAAAGACGGCGCGGGAATTGTCGAAAAAACGGGCGCGAATGTCCAGAGGTTCAAATCGGGCGACCGAGTTTTGTCGGCAGACGCCGGTTCGGGAACTTATGCCGAGTTTGCCGTGTTCGATGAACGGCAGCTGATCAAACTTCCCGATAACGTTTCGTTTGAAGAGGGCGCGGGCGTTTTCGTGCCTTACGCGACCGCCTACCGCGCATTATTTCAAAAAGCGCAGGGAAAGAAAGGCGAAACACTTCTTGTTCACGGCGCGTCGGGCGGCGTCGGCATCGCGGCGATCCAATGGGCGAAAAACGCGGGCTTGACGGTGATCGGCACGGCGGGTTCCGAAGATGGGAAAAAACTCGTCAAAGAACAAGGCGCGGATTTTGTGGTTGAACACGGGTCTGACAAGTCTTATCTCGATGAAATACTTGAAATCACGAACGGCAAAGGCGTTGAGATAATTCTGGAAATGCTCGCGAACGTCAATCTGCAAAAGGATTTCGACGTGCTGGCAAACTTCGGACGCGTTTCGATCATCGGCAATCGCGGGAGTCTGGAATTCAATCCGCGCGCGATCATGAGCAAGGACGCGAGCGTTTTCGGGTTGTCGCTTTTTAATGCGCCCGATGCGGAAATGCAGGAAATCTACGCGGCGGTCTTTGACGGTTTGCAAGCCGGATTTTTAACGCCCGTCGTCGGCAAAACTTTTCCGCTCGAAAAAGCGGTCGAAGCGCACCGCGCCGTGATCGAAGAAAAAGCGTTCGGCAAAATTGTTCTGACGATTTAGAAATGTTTAGAAGAATTTAAATCTAAAATCCAAAATCGCTTGGCATAGTCGTTGCGTTTCTTAATACCAGCACAAAGAGAATGTATCAAATGCATTCTAAAAATCATCAAGCAAAGGGAAGGAATATTATGAACGCAATTGAATTATTAAAATCTGACCACGACAAAGTAGATCTGCTTTTTCAGAAAGTAAAAGCGACCGAAGAAAGCGAACACAAAGCGCTTTTCGAAAAGATCAAAGAAGAACTCGAAATTCACACGCATATCGAGGAAACGATTTTTTATCCGAAGATCAAGGAAGAAAAAGAACTCGAAGACATTGTTCTCGAAGGCATCGAAGAACATCATCAGGCGAAAATGTTTCTGCGCGAGCTTTCGGCTTTAGCCGAAGACAGCGAAAAATTCGAGCCGAAACTGAAGGTTTTGATGGAAGACATCGTTCATCACGTGCAGGAAGAAGAAGGCGAAATGTTTCCGATGGTTGAAGAACACTTTGACGAAGAAACGCTCAAAGAACTCGGCGCGGAAATGGAAGAAGAAAAACAGAATTTTAAGAAAAGCTACACGGCAAGCGCAAAATAAGCAGAAGAGCAGAAAAGCAGAAAAGGAGAAAAGGAGAAGTTTAACTTCGCCGTCTCCTTTTTTATCTTGTGACCGAAAAATGTTATAAAATCTCTACAGAGATTTTATGAAAATAGCCGAAGACTACGCCGAAATTATCATGCGCGACGAACGCGAAAAAATCGTTTCGGAAACGCCGACCGTTTATGAAACTGATAAAATTGAAAGAGTTTACGAATTTGCCGACGGCGCAATCGTCAAATACGAATGGCAGAACACGCCCGACGGCAGAACTTCGGCAAGCGGCGAATTCAATCACCGTTTTACTTTGATAACTCTGCCGAAATCAAATCCAAAGAATTTCAAAAAGGGGATTATCAAAGTCATAAATTATCCGAAAAGTTGAAAGTTGAAGGTTGATAGCAGATTGATAGATTTTAATTTTCAATTTTCAACTTTCAAAGATTAAGATTTCTTGCCTCGGCGCGAAACGCTCAGAAGTCTTGCCGGAAAAGTCGCAAAGTTTTCGATTTCGACCTGATATTCCTTAGTTTTTTTATCCTGTTTCCAACGAATTTGCGCGGCGGCGATATATGTTCCTTCGCCTTTGCCGGTCGCTTCGTCAATCGTCATTTCGATAACTCCGAACGGGTAATCAATCGAGCGATAACCGCCGCGTAATTCGGCAAACTGCATCCAGCGTTCAAAGACGATAAAAATCCGCCGCTGTCCGTTGGTGACAGTTTCGCGCACGACGTTGACCGGAATACCGACATTTGCCCCGACGGAAAATCTGCCGAGTTCCTGTTTTTTGATAGCTTTGAGCGCGTCGTCCTGTCCGCCCGACTGCAAAATGCTCAAATATTCCTGCGCTTCCTGCTCGGATGTCGTTCCGTCAATCGTCAATGTAAACTGGCGCGTAACGGTTCGCGTATTAAATCCCGTGCCGTAGCTCAAAACCGTTCCCGTATAAGTTTCCCGCGTTTGCGCGTTGACTTGCGACGAAACGGAAAGCGTCAGCAATGCCCAAAACAAAAATCCGAAAATTGTGTAAAATCTTGTCATAAACTATTGTTCCTCCCGTAAATAAAATAACCTGCTTATTTTACGATGATAACAAGGTTACAATTGTTTGCCGCGTTAAATAAAACTAGTGCTAAGTAACAAAAGATATTGTAGTAATGATTTGTTTTCTGTAACATTATCAAATGCCAAGAAAACGACAAATCATACAATTATCGAAAACAGACAAAAGTTCTTTGACAC
>JALHNX010000262.1 GCA_022843305.1 Pyrinomonadaceae bacterium
TGCTCTTCCGATCTCACGGATTCGCACACGACGATGATCAACGGTTTGGGCATTGTCGGCTGGGGAGTCGGCGGTATCGAAGCCGAAGCCGGAATGCTCGGTCAGCCGGTTTATTTCTTAACGCCCGATGTTGTCGGCGTTAATCTCTCGGGCAGTTTGCCGCAGGGTGCGACCGCGACGGATTTGGTTTTGCGAATCACTGAAATGCTTCGCAAAGCAGGTGTCGTCGGCAAATTCGTCGAATTTTTCGGCGAAGGTGCAACCGCCCTGACCGCAACCGACCGTGCGACGATTGCGAATATGGCGCCTGAATACGGCGCGACGATGGGCTTTTTCGGCACGGACGAAAAAACTCTGGATTATTTCCGCGCGACCGGACGCGAAGAGGCGCAAATCGAAACAATTCGTAATTACTACACGGCGCAGGGAATGTTCGGCATTCCGCTCGAAGGCGAAGTTGATTATTCGACCGCTTTGAATTTGGACTTAGAAACAATCACGCCGTCGGTCGCCGGACCGAAACGTCCGCAAGACCGCATCGAGCTTTCAAATCTCGACGACCGCTTTATCGAATTATTTACAAAATCGGTCGCGGACGGCGGTTACGGAAAAACTTCCGATGAACTCGAAAAACGTTTTATGGTTACGATGGGCGTAAAACATCCGCACACGTCCGAAGGTGGCGGCGAACAGTCGCCGAAATCAATTCCGCTGCCGGTTTTGGGCGATGTCAGCACGAAAAACACGAGCGTTCTGACCGAAACCGAGATGATGAACAATCGCCCGACACCCGACCGCGTCGAAGATTTGGATGAAGAAAAACCGGCGCAGACCACGTCGGTCGGCAGCGGCGATGTTTTAATTGCGGCGATTACTTCCTGCACCAACACTTCGAATCCGTCGGTTATGATCGCCGCCGGAATCGTGGCGAAAAAGGCATCGGAAAAAGGGTTGAAGGTTCCGTCATATGTGAAAACATCCCTCGCACCCGGTTCGCGCGTCGTGACGGAATATTTAACTAAAACGGGTTTGCAGGAATATCTCGACAAGATCGGCTTTAATCTTGTCGGTTACGGCTGCACGACCTGTATCGGTAATAGCGGACCGCTCGATCCGGGCATCGAAGAAGCGATTGTCGAACATGATCTGATCGCCGCGTCGGTGCTTTCGGGCAACCGCAATTTCGAGGCGCGTGTTCATCAGAACATCAAAGCGAATTTTCTGATGTCGCCGCCGCTGGTCGTGGCTTACGCGCTCGCGGGAACGGTTCTCAAAGATGTTTATTTGCAGCCGCTCGGTCAAGACGCGGAAGGCAACGACGTATTTTTGAAAGACATTTGGGCTTCGCTCGATGAAGTCAGGGAACATCTCGAAGCCGCGCTCGATCCCGAAACCTACAAAAAACTTTACAGCGAATTTGCCGAGCAAAACCCGCTCTGGAATGAAATTCCGACTTCGACCGGCGCGGTTTACGAATGGGACGCGAATTCGACATACATTCAGGAACCGCCGTATTTTGATGATTTCGGAATGGAAACCGGCGCTTTTTCGGATATTAAAAACGCGCGCGCGCTGGCAATCTTCGGCGATTCCGTCACGACCGATCATATTTCGCCCGCCGGCGCGATCAAGCCGAGTTCGCCCGCCGGACTTTATCTGCAAGAGTTGGGCGTTCCGGTCGAAGATTTTAACTCATACGGTTCGCGGCGCGGAAACGACCGCGTGATGCTTCGCGGAACATTTGCGAACGTCCGCATAAAAAATATGATGGTCGCGCCGGTCGAGGGCGGTTTCACGAAATTTCAACCCGGCGGCGAGGACACGACGATTTACGATGCCGCGATGAAATACAAGGAAGAAGGCACGCCGACCGTCATTTTCGGCGGACAGGAATACGGCACGGGATCGTCGCGCGATTGGGCGGCGAAAGGAACGCGCCTGATGGGCGTGAAAGCCGTCATCACGCAGTCGTTCGAGCGCATTCACCGCTCGAATCTCGTCGGCATGGGCGTTCTGCCTTTGCAGTTCAAAGAAGGTCAAAACGCGCAGACCCTGAATCTCGACGGCACGGAAACCTTTGATCTGACGGGTCTTGAAGCGGGCGATGTGAAACCGCGGCAGGACGTCACCTTAAAGATCAACCGCGCCGACGGTTCAAGCGAAGATGTAGTGCTGACGCTTCGCATCGACACGCCGATCGAGGTCGAATATTACAAAGCGGGCGGCATTCTGCCGTTTGTTCTGCGACAATTGATAAACGATTAGTTTTAACGCAAAGACGCAAAGCTGCAAAGACGCAAAGGATTTAAAATTTATAATAATTTACCTTTGCAGCTTTGCCGTAAATTATTCTTCAGTTTATATGATAAAGACCATCGCTTTTGACGCTGACGATACGCTCTGGCATACGGAGCGCATTTTTATTAACACGAAGGAAAAATATGCCGCGTTGTTGGCGGATTATCACGATTATGTTTACATCGAACGCCATCTGGACGCGACCGAAACCAAGAACATACAGCATTTCGGTTACGGTGTGAAAGGCTTCACGCTTTCGATGATCGAAACCGCCTGCGAGCTGACCGAAGGACGCATCACGGGCGATAAAATCAAACAGATAATCGCGCTTGCCAAAGAAATGCTCGCCGCGCCGATTGACGTTCTCGAAGGCGTGCGGGAAACGATTGTCGAATTATCAAAAAATTACCGGCTGATGGTCATCACCAAAGGCGATCTGCTCGATCAGGAAACAAAACTGGCGCGTTCCGGTTTGGGCGATTATTTCGATGCTTTCGAGATCGTGCCGCGCAAGGACGCGAAAATTTATAAATACGTGATGCGGCGGCACGAAATCGCGCCGGAAGAATTCTTAATGGTCGGAAATTCGCTTCGTTCGGACATTCTGCCCGTTATCGAAGCCGGCGCAAAGGCGGTTTTCGTGCCTTACGAAACCGAATGGTTTCACGAACGCGTTTCGGACGAAGAACTCGTTGGCAATCATTTCGGGCGTATCGAAACAATGCTCGAACTGCCCGCGTGGCTGAAAACATTATAAGTTTTAAAACAAAAAGGTCAGGCGATTTTCTCGTCTGACCTTAAAAACTTTTTTGGGGGATGTTCGGAAGCTAAGCCGACAATCCGTAGGCAGCAGCCGGTAGGTGCGGGCGCGCGTCTAATTCAACAAATCTGATCGGCACAGCCCCGTTGATTTTTACTCTTTCCTTGGACATTTCATACCATTTTTCGCAAATTGCACAATGATAGTATTTTTCAAAATTATCGGTTGTAAAATTTAAAACAAGATCATTTTCACAGTGCCAACATTTCATAACCATCTTTCTCCCTTTTCTTCTAAATTTGAATTTTTATATTAGCACACCTTGCCGCAGTTTGCCAACATTTTTTTTAACAATATTTTTGCGGTAAATCCGCCGGCGTTCGGGATAGATTGCAAAGCGTCGTTTTTTCATTAAATCAAAGTCGAAAAATCAAAGTCGAATTATGAAAAGACTTTTATTTGTAGTTGACGGCAAGTTTTCAAATTGTTTCTAACAGAGTTTTTAACAAAGGTTCGTAAATTTCCTGACCGCGCAGATTTTCGCGCCAACGTTCGGGAATTCCGTTGATGCCGAATTTCAAACCCGCAATGCCGCCCGCGATTGCTGCGGTCGTGTCGGTATCGTTACCGAATGAGATCGCTTTGCGAACGACCGCTTCAAAGGAATCTTCCCAACAGCAATCAATCGCCGAAAACAGGCTGTCAACGACATAGCCCGAACCGTTTAGATTTTTCCAATCGAAATCAAAAATGATTTGAAGTTCTTTTCGGGCTTCCGCATCCGTCTCGAAAATTGTTTTCAAGTCTGATTTGGCTTGTTGGTAAGGTTGTCGAACTTTCTGCAAAAAATTTCTTGCCCACAGACAATACAAAGCGCAGCAAAGTTTTGAGCGCAAATGCCCGTGTGTAACAGCCGATTGGGCGAAGGCGTCTTTTATTAATTCTTCGTTTGTGCCTTGATGCCACAGAGCGAGCGGCAGAACGCGCATCAATGAGCCGTTGCCGTTATTTTTTTCTTCTTTCAATCCGGCTTCGAGTGGCGGAATGCCTTTTCGCAGATTCAAGATGGCGCGCTGCGTTTGGATTCCGACATCGAAAACTTCGTCAACCGCCATATAATCCTGCTGAAACCACGCGACAAGTTTTTCGGCGAAATCGTCGGCATCGAATTTTCCGCATTCCAGAAGGGAAGCCAGCAGACACAAAGCCTGCGCCCCGTCATCCGACCACGTTCCGACCGGAACGCCGGTATGCGCACGCCGAAATCCCGGCGGCGGCTCGAATTCGATTTGCTCAAAAGGCGGAATCGCTTCTTTCGGGTGAAATTCATACGGCACGCCGAGCGCGTCGCCGACGAGCAAGCCGATAATTCCGCCTTTGATTCTTTCCTCAAGATTCATCACTACTCGATTTGAAAAGTTCTTTTCCGAAGCCAATTTTCGATTTCATCAATGCCGAACTCATCAGACTCGATTGCTAAGACGAGTTTGATAGTTTCTTGAACGGTTTCTTTTATTTCAAATCCAATTCACATATACAAATTCGTCAACCAAGACAGTCGCTGTGCGTTTGTTGCCGCCGAGCCAAGGGTGATTTTTTATTAAACCGAAATATAATGTTGCGGCTTGACGAATCAGATCGGCTTTTTCATAAACGGCGGCTTGACGCGGACGCGCCAGTGCGGATTCAATCAATTGCAAATGGTCAACGCCATAGCGCGTTTCGGAGAACCTTTGCATCAAACGCAGGTGAATAATTATCGCATCGGCAAGGTCAACGTATTTTGTCTCATCAGTCGCCAATTTTTTATATTTCTAAAAAATAATCTTCATATTTTTCGGCAAGCCGGTCAATTGATTTTTCCAATTCGGGCGAAGGCGATAAAATTTCAGTTTCGATTTTGCCGTCGCGGGCGTTCATCAAAGCAATTGAACCTTTCGCCACGCCCAGTTCCGCCGCAAAATCCGCATCAATTTCAACTATCCAACCGCGGTCGGTTTTCTTTGGAATTTTTACGTTGCTCATAAAAAAATCTCCGAAATCATTTCTTTTCCATCTCACGCCGTCTTTCGTATCTTCCAAAATAATACCACGTTCCGCCAAAGCATCACGGATTTCGTCTGACCGCGCAAAATTGCGATTGTGCCGCGCTTCCTGACGTTCTTCGATCAGCCGTTCGATCTCTTCGTCGAGAATTTCCGTTTATTCTAAATCAATTTCGAACAAGAACCGATCCTTCTTTAGTATCCCGAACACTATATCCATATGCTAGAAGAACACCGCGGAGATCATCAGATTTAATATAGTCTCGATTTCGCCTAGCTTCTTTGTATTCTTCAAAAGCTTGATTTACTTTTTCATCATATTCTTTAGTGTTGATTTCTGGAAAAATTCCAAGAACTTTATTAAATTCATAAATTGTCTTTAAAATAACTTTCTTATTCTCATCCCACATAACCTCTTGTTTAGAAAGGTAAATGTTAATGTCACTAACATAATGATGAACGGAAGCCAGCGCGACGGCAGTATTTAAGTCATCATCCATAGCTTTTACAAAGTCCTCAAGAGCCTTATTCGAAATCTCTTCTATATAAGGATCGGAGTTACTTATTGAAGGCGCATCATAAATTCTTTGTCGAAAATCTTTCAGTCTTTTAACAGTCGTTTCCGCGCCTTTTAAGCCTTCGAATGTAAAATTCAACTGCTTATTATAGGGAACGGAAATCAGCAGATAGCGAATTGCCAGCGGATTAAAACCGCGCTTGATGATGTCGCGCAGAGTGAAATCATTGCCTAAAGATTTCGACATTTTTTCGCTGTCAACTTTCAAAAATTCGCCGTGCAGCCAGTATTTTGAAAACAATTTTCCGGTCGCGCCTTCGCTTTGGGCGATCTCGTTTTCGTGAT
>JALHNX010000263.1 GCA_022843305.1 Pyrinomonadaceae bacterium
ACGGGCAACAGCATCGGCACGGTGCGCTCGGCAAGAATGGGCGTGATGCAGATCACCGCCGCTGATTCGACCGAAGTCTCGGACGCCGGCATCAGCGATACGTCTTCGATTGACAAAGACATCACGGCGGTCGTTAATATCGGCTTTGCGGTCGAGTAAAATTTTTAACATAGCTCCGGCGGAGCGAAATGTTTGTAGATAGATCGTTAAGATTCAGACGAGTTCCGACGGAACGGCACAAAAATATGTCGTTCCGTCGGAATTCATTGAAATTGAAAAAAACGTTCTACAAATATGTCGTTCCTGACAGAACTAAAGAGGTTTCTTCAATTATGCTGTTTACAAAATATTTAGCTTTAGTCGGATTATTTACCGCGTTTTTATTTAGCACGACACAGGCTCAATCGCGGTTGGATTTGAAGAGTCAGCCCATCGAAAACGAACTGCTCGCCGAAATCCTCACGTACGGCGAAATGAAAGAAATAAAACCCTCATTTTTCAATGAGAGTGATTTTTTTCTGCGGATTTATTCCATCGAAGGCAAAGAATGGGCAGAAGAAGAAGATTATTGCGCTGGCGGAGCGGAAGTTGAAATTTACTGCAGCTACAGATATTTTTTAGCGGTTGGCGTCGGCTCGCTCGGCGTGCCGGGAACGGTTTATGATTTAGGCGAGGTCGGCGAGATTTCAAAAATCGAGTGGCTCAAAATTTCCGAAAACGATTTTGTACGGCTCAGGCTTGAAATAAGCAATTATCCTAAATTGGCATTCAAATATAATCCGAAATTGGTCAGAAAAACGAGGGTTGTCGAAATAGATGTAAATTTATCTTCATTAAAGATTAAAGTGATTAAATAGTCGAGTGAAAACTGAAGATAAGTATCGGTCTATCAATAAAGAAATGCTAACGAGATGTTTAGTTTGTCTGGTGCTGTTTGGTCTGTTTGGCTGTTCAAATGAATCTGTCGTGACCGTAACTGAAGCCCAGAACAAAACTAATTTAAACAATTCAATTCCTCCGGTAAAACCAACCGTTGAATCTCCGGTCAAACCGATTGGAGCCTTTACTAATGTCAAAAGTAATGGCGAACATCAGTGGGGCTTTGCCGTTGAGCTTTGGCGGCAAGACGATAAAATCTACGGGTGGATGTCGGGGACTGATTATTCGAGAATAGTCGGCGATGGACCAGCCGGAATTTTGGAAGATGTGCAGTTTGATTCAAAAACCGGAAAAATTTCTTTTACGGCAAAATTACCCGGAGTGATTTTTGCAGGCAATGAACAGTCACCAGATGTTTTTGAATTTGAGGGCGTTCTGACAAAAAAGAAGCTGGTGGGCAACCTGCTGCCTACAAATGATTCCTTTGGCAATCAACCCACGAAGAAAAAGAAAATAACGCTTCTAAAGTCGAAAAAAGAGAGTTCCGATTTGGAAGAGTTTTTTAACTTTGGAAGCTATCAGGAATGGAAAGCTTGGATGGACAAAATCCTCTAATTTCGCGGTCTGAAAAAATTCCTTTAAAACCACAAAAAGCCGACGGAACTAAATAGAGTTTTGTCGGCTTTTTGTGCGATAACTTTGTTTTTTCTAATCTTCGATTTCCGCCAAAATTTTATCTAACCCGTCATTGATCGCCGCCTTTAAGGCTTCCGAAGCCGTGCCGTCGTATTTCTGCGTGATTCGGCTTTGCGTTAACGGATTATTTGAATTCGGTTTGGCGAGCGTTATCACCAGTTCGATTTCCGTCTGACCTTTGGTTTCGA
This sequence comes from Pyrinomonadaceae bacterium, assembly GCA_022843305.1. GTDB lineage: Bacteria > Acidobacteriota > Blastocatellia > Pyrinomonadales > Pyrinomonadaceae > JAFDVJ01. The sequence continues at coordinate 1,764 of JALHNX010000263.1, forward strand.
CGCCGGTGACTTTTCCGAAAATGCCGCCGATCTTTCCGGCTTTGGTTTCCTTGACCTTTTTGATCTCGACGTTCAATACATAATCAAGTCCGCCGCCGCCCGCGCCGGTTCGCGCGTTGAGATTGTTTTCGCGGAGTTTGTTTTGCAGATACTGGCTGATTTCCGCTTGATTTACTTTTGCTTCCGCACCGTAAGTAATGTTCAAGCCGATGTTTTTCCGGTTCGAATTCGCCGGCATCGTCGGATTTTCTCGGTCGTTGTTTTGCTGCTGGCGCATCAGATCGGTCATACCCGGCATCGAGTAGAGGTCTTGCTGCGAGGAAACAAGTTTGTAATCCGCCGGAACGTCAAACAGCGAAGCCGCGAGCGGCGCGCGCAAAAGTTCGAGCGTTTCGGTCGTCTGCGTCATCTGAACATCGCCGTTTTGGTCATACATCGTCATCGTGCCGTTGAGCAAAAAGCCGGTTTTCGCCGCCGAATTTCCCTTGAAAATTATACGGTCTTTGCAGTCGGGTTTCGTGCCTTGATACGGCATTTGCGGAATGTCAACCGGACAATTGAATTCCGCCGAAAAATCGACGTACCAGCCGTCGATTTCCATCTTCGATTTAAACGCGCCGCCGCACGAATCGGCGGAAGATTCGGTTTCCTGCACGATTTTCAGATGCCGCGCCTGTAAACCGAAAATCGTTTTTCTTTCGCCCGTGTCGGTCACGACGTAAGTCATCGTGATCGTTCCGCCGCGTTTTGTCTGCTGATTGGTCGGACGCGTCGGCGTCGGCGTTTGCGGAATGTTTTCTTGGGCGAACGGGTCGATAAAATAAAGCTTTTTGCTGTCGTTGACGTACGCCGTGCGGCGCAGATCGCACTGCTCGATGGTCGCGACCTGCGACATAAAATCCATCGCGCCGCCCGCGCCCGATTTCTGCTCGGTGCGCTGACGCGCGCCTTTGATCATCTTCGTCGTTTCAAAAGTCTGTCCGCCCATCGAAACCCTTTGGCGAATCTTCACGTCCGCAAAAATTGCCGGCGCGAACGAAAGCAGTAAAATAACCGATAAAATTGAGCCGTAAATTCTTTTCATAAAATTAACCTCCTAAAAGAGTCAAAAGTTTAACAGCGCAATTCGTGTTCCCTTTAATATTTCCTTTTCTTTTTAAGAATTGAGCCGGACGAAACAAAAAAATCGCGGAAAAATTGCTTTAATTCACAATTCGACCGCGTAATTTTACGCATTCGATATTATAAAATTTTCCCTAATTTTCATCTCAGACGGTTTTTGCCGGTTTTTCGATTTTCACTGCTGTCACCTTAAATTCGGGCGCGAGAACGAAGCGGTCGCGGTATGGGCTGGTAATATGATTGAGAAAGATTTCCGGCGAATGGAACGTGCAGAAAAGCTCGCCTTTTTGCACCCGGTCGTTGATCTGAACCGGCATTTTCGCTTCGCCGTATCTGCTCTTTATTAAAACCGTTTCGCTGTTCGTCACGCCAATTTCTGCGGCATCCGAAGACGAAATTTCGAGCAGATCCGTCGGGCGAAGCAAAATGTTCGGTGTCCGTTCGGTCATCGTGCCGGCGTTGAAATGATAGAGCGTTCTGCCGGTCGTCAAAAGAAATGGAAATTCGGCTGACACAACTTCTTTCGTCGGGCGGTAATCAATCCGCCGAAGCGCGGCGCGAACGTCTTTCGTAAAACTTTCCGTATGCAGAACTTCAGTTCCGGGATGATCTTCATCGGGACAATTCCACTGCAAGCCGTGATCTTCGAGGCGTTTGTAGGTGATGCCGCCGGCGTTCGTCCAAACCTTGCGGATTTCGTTCCAAATATCTTCCGATGAATGAAAATCGAAATGCTCGCCCTTGCCAACTGCCCGCGCCATCTCGCAAACGATTTCCCAGTCCGAAAGCGAATTTCCGCGCGGGCTGACGGTTTTGCGAAGCAGCGAAACACGGCGTTCGGCGTTCATAAATGTTCCGTCCTTTTCAAACGACGAGGCGACTGGAAAGAAAACCGTGCCGTATTTTTTCGCGGTTTCGTTCAAAAACAGATCCTGCACGATGACGAGTTCGAGATTTTCAAACGAAGCGGCGGTTTTATGCGCGTTGGCGTTCGTCAGATAAACGTCGTAACCGACGATCCACATCGCTTTCAGCTTGCCGCTGAAAGCCGCGTCCATCATTTGCAATTGGTTGTAGCCTTTCGATTTCGGCACGGGAACGCCCCAGACATTTTCAAAATGTTCGCGCCCGTCGTCGAGTGCGATTCCGCCCGTCAAAACGCCCGGATCACAGCCCATCTGCGCCGAACCCTGCACGTTATTTTGTCCGCGCAGAGGATTCACGCCCGCGCCGCGCTTGCCCAAATTCCCCGTTAAAAGTGCGAGATTGACGACCGTCATGACGCCTTCCGTGCCTTGCAGATGCTCGGTCATTCCAAGCCCGTGAAAACTCATCGCAGGTTTCGCCGTCGCGTAAAGCCGCGCCGCTTTTCTGATTAATTCAGCCGCAACACCGCACTTTTCGGCAACATCTTCGGGTGAATATTTGGCGACAAAAGTTTTAAATTCTTCAAATTCGGCAACACGCGTTTCGACAAAATCTTTATCGTAAAGTTCTTCTTCAACAATGACGTTCGCCAGCGCGTTGAAAAGCAAAATATTTGTTCCGGGTCGAAGCTGCAAATGAACATCGGCGTATTTCGTCAGTTCGGTTTTGCGTGGGTCAATGATTATCAAATTCGCGCCTTTCAGAACGGCTTGTTTAATTCTTGCCCCTGCAATCGGATGATTTTCGGTCGGGTTCGCGCCGCAAATCAGAATCGCTTTCGTTATTTCAATATCGGCAAAAGAGTTTGTCGCTGCGCCCGTGCCGAGCATCATTTTCATCGCCGCGGCGGTCGGCGTGTGGCAAACTCTGGCGCAGCAATCAACATTATTCGTTTCCAAACAAACGCGGACAAATTTCTGCGTGACATAATTTTCCTCGTTCGTCGCCCGTGCCGAACCTAAGACCGCGATGGCTTCGTTGCCGTATTTTTCGCCGATGCGTTTCATCTCGCCCGCCGCAAAATCAATCGCTTCCGCCCACGAAACCTCACCCCATTTGCCATTGCGGCGAATCATCGGCTGGGTTATACGGTCGGCGGCATCAACAAAATTATGCGCGTAACGTCCTTTAACGCAGAGATGTCCGTGATTAACGGGCGAATCCATCGCCGGTTTGATTTGCACTACTTTATCTCCGCGCACACCGACTTCCATTTCACAGCCGGTTCCGCAATACGGGCAGACGGTTTTTGTCCATTTTTCGGGAAAACCGTTTTCCAAAACCGATCTGTCTTCCAACGCGCCGGTCGGGCAAACGTCGGCGCACGCGCCGCAACTCACGCACGAGCTTTCCGCAAAAGTTGCGCCGCGATCCCAGATGATCCGCGTATTTTGACCGCGGCTGCCGATCTGCCAGACAAACTGCCCCTGAAGTTCTTCGCAAATCCGCACACAGGCAAAGCAATCAATACAGCGCGTCATATCAACTTTAATATAAGCGTGCGAATCATCGGTAATTTTGCTGTTTGCCTCCGCGCCGAAATCGTTTTCATTAAGCCCGTATTCTCTTGCTAATTGGTGAAAAGGCTTTTCCGCGTATTTCAAAAACTCTTCGCGCGGATATTTTCGGGCAAGCATCCGCAAATCCATTTTGCGCGATTTTTCCGTCTTCGCGCTGTGCGTTTCGATCTCCATTCCGTCCTTGAGCTTGTTCATACAGGACGCAACCAATTGCGCAGAGCCTTTGACTTCGACCAGACACATCCGGCACGCGCCGCACGGTTTTAACCTTTCGTCGTGGCAGAGCGTCGGAACTTCGATTCCCAGATTTCGGGCGGCTTCAAGAATCGAAATGCCTTCTTTAAATTCGCGTGTCGTGCCGTTAATTTTGGCTTGAATATTTGAATCGTGTTTTTTATCGGTATTCATTTGCGGTTTACTCTCCGAAAGCTCAATTGATATAATGCAATGGATATGCCGCAGAGCGAAGG
>JALHNX010000264.1 GCA_022843305.1 Pyrinomonadaceae bacterium
GGCTGGTCGGGATCGCCTTCGAGAAAATGGACGAGAACTTCCATCCCGATTCGCGGAATAAACATCGATCCCCATTTATTGCCCGCCCAGGTTTGCGCGACGCGCACCCAGCACGAACTCGCGGCATCGGCTTGTCCATCGCGGTCCCAATTGAATTGGACTTTGACGCGCCCGTATTTATCCGTATAAATTTCTTCGCCGCCCGGTCCGACGACAACCGCCGTCTGGCTGCCCTGCACGATCGGTTTCGGTGTTTTCCGCGGCGGGCGAAATCCGGGCGCACCGGCACCGTGCAAGATACATGTAAAGCTGTTTGTGTAAGGATCGGTCGCGCCTTCGTTTGAAACATAACTCGGATTTTGTTCGGCTTCGTGTGTGACCGTCAAAATCGTGTACATTTTATTCAGATCGCCGTTCGGATGCTGCGAAAGGGTGAACCTGTAACCGGCGGTGATCGAACAACAATCGGAGTTTCCAGTGGCGGTCGTAACCTGCGCGTCCAAAGATTCCATCATTTTTTTGACGGTTGACTGGCGGTCGTTGAAAACCTTGTTCAGCTCGCCCGATTGCTCGCCGCCGCCTTTGTCAATGCCGTCGTATTTTCGCGCATAACCGCCGGGAAAGTCGTATTTTTCCAACTTTAGACTGTCGCCGAACGAAAAACGGCTCGGCTGTTCCAAATCGAGCCTGTTTGTCGGAAGCTGAAAATTATAATCCCAGAGCGTCACTTTTCCGGTCTGCATTTTATAATCGCTTAAAAATGTATTGACCGAACCGATAAAATTGTCGTCTGATCCGACATCAACGAAAAACGGAATTGTTGATTTACCCGGACAATCGCGGTGCGACTGCGGCGTGTCGGCAACGATCATCTGGTGCGTTCCGTCTTTATGCTCGAAGTAGTAATAAATTCCTTCTTCTTCCATCAGGCGCGAAGTGAAATCAAAATCAGTTTCGCGGTATTGCACACAGTAATTGCGCGGTTCGTAGGTTTCCTGCAATTCGTATTTGACCTGAAAACCCGTAAAAATCTTTTTCAAAATGTCCGGCACGCTGATTTGCTGAAAAATGCGGCTCTGGCTTTTTTGCGTCAGCAGCCAGACGTGCGGCACGACCGAGATGTAATAATAAGAGAAACGAACGTCGCGGTTGCCTTGCGAAAATTTATTGACCATGCCGGTAAATTCACGCGTCGAGCCGTCGTCTGCCGAAATAAAAATCGTCACGCCTTGCCCGATCAGCGATTTCGGGTCAACCACGGTCGGCGAAAAAGTGACTTCATTTTCTTCGTGCAAAAGTTCAATGTCATAAGAAAAAAGCTGAGAAAGACCTTCGTGCGCGGTAAATCTGTTGATCAACAGATAATCCTTGCCCAAAGGCGTTGAAATACTCATCAATCTTCCGTCTTGTGTCGTCGTTGCCATTATTTCTTATTCTCCGAACAAACAAATTAAATTGTTTGACATTTACGGCGTTTGTGTAAAAGCACGGTGTAATCAAATTCCATATTCCGCCTTGAAATTAAAAGTCAAAATTGGACGAGCCAGCACAGAAAAATTGCTTTTCACCGCACTGACTCGCCCGTTTTTAACCCAAAATTTTAACTAATGTCATAAACAAACTTTTCACCTTCACCGACCGCAACGTGAACCTTTTTGATTCCTTCACCGCTTGCCATCCGTGATAAAACTTCGCCTGACATTTCCGGTAAAAGCGTTCCGGTCAAGATGTTATAGACGTTGCGTGCGCCGCTGTCGACATCCGTACATCGCTTCGCCACAGTGTCTATGACGGAATCATCGTAGGAAAATTGCGCACCGTGATTGTCCATAATTCGCTGACGGATTTTTCCGAGTTGTAATCTGATGATCAAACGTAAGATGTCGTCGGAAATCGGATAAAACGGAACTGTTACCATACGACCCAAAAGCGCGGGTTTAAAGGCTTTGACGAGTTCCGGTTTAATGGCTTCGACCAATCCGTCGGGTTCGGGTTTTGTATCGGGATCGGCGCAGAGCTTCATAATCGTATCCGTGCCGACGTTTGAGGTCAGCAAAATGACACAGTTTTTGAAATCAATCTCGCGTCCTTCGCCGTCTTCCAAAACGCCTTTGTCGAAGACCTGGAAGAAAAGTTCCATCACGTCCGGATGCGCTTTTTCGACTTCATCCAAAAGCACGACCGAATACGGTTTTCTTCTCACGGCTTCGGTCAAAACGCCGCCTTCGCCGTAACCGACGTATCCCGGAGGCGAACCTTTCAAACTCGAAACGGTATGCGCCTCCTGATATTCGCTCATATTTATCGAGATCAGATTGCGTTCGCCGCCGTAAAGCGAATCGGCGAGTGCCAGCGCGGTTTCGGTTTTACCGACACCCGAAGTTCCGACGAGCAAAAATACACCTATCGGACGTTTCGGGTCGGTCAGTCCGGCGCGCGCCGTGCGAATGCGCTGCGAAATCGCTTCGAGCGCGTGATCTTGTCCGAGAACTCTTTCACCGAGCGTTTTGTTCAATTCCAGAACCGCGTTGATTTCGTCCGCAACCATCTTACCGATCGGAATTCCCGTCCAGCCCGAAATTACTTCGGCGACGATCTGACCGTTGACAACGGGCGCCATTAAAGGATTTTCGCCCTGCAGTTCTTTCAACTCGGCATTCAAACGCTTGAGTTCGCCCTTTAAAAACTCGGTGTCAATCGGCTGGCTTGTTTCGGGCGCGGTCGCCGCTGCCGTCGCGTCGCCTGCACCGGAAGTCGCTTCGGCGGTTGCGGCGGCGGCAACTTCGGGCGCGTCCGTCACTTCGCTCGAAACGGATGAAACGTCTCCGCCGTCGCCGTTTGTGGCGGGTGTTGAGTCAAGCCGCGACATTTCGAGTTTCAGACGAATGTTGCGGATTTGATTCGTTAAATCCTTTTCCTTTTCCCACTGTTCATTGAGTAGGGCGAGTTTTTCTTCGGTTTCAGCGCGTTTTGCTTTTAGATCTTCAAGCCGTTCATCGTGTTCCGCGCCTGTTACCTGTTCGCGTTCGAGCGAATTGATTTCCGAGGTCAGATGCTGGATTCTGCGCGTCGCGTCTTCGACCGCGCCCGGTGTCGCGCCCTGTCCGATGGCGACCTTCGCGCAAGCCGTGTCGAGAACCGAAACGGATTTGTCGGGCAGTTGGCGACCCGTGATGTAACGGTGCGACAGTTTGACGCATTCGACGATCGCTTCATCAAGAATGCGGACATTGTGATGCTCTTCCATTTTTTCGAGCAGTCCGCGCATCATTCCGATGGCTTTTTCTTCGTCCGGTTCTTCGACCTTGACGACTTGAAAACGCCGCGCCAAAGCCGCATCTTTTTCAAAATATTTTTTGTATTCCGCCCACGTCGTTGCGGCAATCGTGCGCAATTCACCGCGCGCTAACGCCGGTTTTAAAAGATTCGCCGCGTCGTTTTGTCCGGCTTGACCGCCCGCGCCGATCATCGTGTGCGCTTCGTCAATAAACAAAATTATCGGCTGCGGCGATGATTTTACTTCGTTAATAACGTCTTTCAGACGATTTTCAAATTCGCCTTTGACGCTTGCTCCGGCTTGCAAAAGCCCCAGATCGAGCGTTCTGACCGCGACATTTCTGAGCGGTTCGGGGACATCGCCCTGAAAAATCCGCAACGCGAAACCTTCAACAACAGCGGTTTTACCAACGCCGGCTTCACCCGTCAAAATCGGATTGTTCTGCCGGCGGCGCGTTAAAATATCAACGATCTGACGAACTTCAAAATCGCGCCCGAGAATCGGGTCAATTTTCCCCGCCGCCGCTTTTGCCGTCAAATCTTCGGTGTATTGGTCGAGTGCTTTCGTTTTGCCCGGAACGCCGCTTGCCACCGGTGCGCCTCCGCTGCTTCCGGCGGTTTCGCCAAGTGCCGTTGCGTCGCGCGCTTCCAGTGAATCTGCCGTGATTTCCGGCAATTTCGTGCCGAGCGATTCGACCGAAATGTGGCTGAATTCACGCGAAACGTCACGCGCGATCCGCGCCGTACTTTCGTTTGAGAGCAACGCTAAAACGAGATGCCCCGTCCGCACCCGCGCCGCGCCGAAATCAACCGACGCGAGCAACCACGCATTTTGAAACCATTGCGGCAAACGGTCGGAAAGTCCGGGTGTGCGCGTGTTGCCCGTTTTCAGACGGTCAAGCGCGGTCGAAACGTCTTTGCTCAAACGGTCAATGTTAACCTCGTAATGACGACAGATTTTGTGCAAATCGGTGTCGTCCTGCTCAAGTATCTTGGCTAAAATATGCTCGATTTCGACATCGTAATTCGTGCGTGAAAGACAAAGTCCCGCCGCGCCTTCGAGTGCGCCGCGGCACGTGTCGTTTAATCTGCCGACTAATGATTTTAAATTTACATTCATTTTTCTTTCTCCTTAAACATCTGAAACGGTTCTGATTTATCCGAAAACTTCGGCAAAACGGAAATCGGGAAAAACTACCGAAATAATTAAAAATTAATAATTGATAAATACGAATGCAGGCATTATCTATCATCAATTATCAATTTTCAAATTATTTCAATGGTTAAATCCTAAAAACACAAATTCTTTAATTTGCCGAAGCCTTTAATTATCTATTTTCAAAACAACCTGGTCGTCGTCCACGGAAAACGGTTTTGTTTTCAAATACGAAGTCCAGCCGAGCATCGGACGGCGTTTGGCGCGTGTCGTCAAAATCGTGCTGGGAACTTGTTTTGCCCGTAAAATAAGCTGGACATCAAAATCGAATTCCGCCCCGTGCATAAATCTGACGATTGATCTGAGCGGTTTGTAAGCCGTTCCGCTCGGCAGAAAGGCTTGAAATTCGTTAAAATTAAGCGCCCCCAAAACTATCCGAAACTTTGATTGCTGTTCCCAAATGCGAGTCCCGATAATCGCGGTTATGCCGAGTCCGCTGTTTGCCTGACCGAGTTTTGTAATGCTTGCGCTGTCTAAATCCAACCATTGACCGAAAAACTGCAGAATTTTTGCTTTAACCAGAAAGTAATCGCTCAGAATATTGCCGAGCGCGGCGGCAGAATGCGGTTTTTGTGCAATCAATCCGCCGTAAGGCAAAAGCGATTCGTCGTCCAGATGCATCCGTCCGCGTAAACCGTCGGTTCCGAGTCCGGCAAAATCAAAAAGATACGCCGTAAAATCGTCCTGACCGCGTTCGTAGGAAACCGGGAAGCGGTATTTTTCCCAGGCGCGGAAAAACATCGAAACCGTGCGGTGCGTGAAGATGTCCATAAAAGACCACATCGCCGTGTCGCGGTATCGGACGCGTTCCATTATGAGTTCGGTATAATGGACGGGCATCACGCCCGAAACACCGACCATTCCCATAAAATTGATGAACATTTCGAGCTTTTGCCGGTCAGTAAATTCATCGAAAGAATCTTTAAATTCGTGAACTTCGCTCGCCGGGAAATTTAAACCCATCCGCGAACGAAAACGCGTAATTTCTTCGTGCGGCAAGGCATCGCGCCCGACGGGTTTACGTTCGGGAAAAACTTTCTCGAGCAAACGGACGGCTTGGAAAAATTCAAACCGGTAAGGCTCCTCAAGAAGCTCCTGATTTAAGGGTTTTTTCGCCATAGCTTAAAAGGGGAAATGTCAAAAAGCGGAAAAGTGAAAAGCATTTGCACTTCATTCAAGACAACTTTTTCACGCTTTCACTTTTAGTCTTTTTCACCTACAACAAGATCTGTTCGCCCGTGCGCGGCGGAAAAACTTTTAC
>JALHNX010000265.1 GCA_022843305.1 Pyrinomonadaceae bacterium
CCGTTCAGAGTTCAAACGCGGAACGCACTTTGCATTCCGCCGCGCTTCGCTGGCGGAAACACGCTGGAGCGTGAACTCTGAGCTTTTCCAAATACCGCTTAAATTTTGTCTGGGTGCTAATAATGTTTGATTAACTGATTTAAATACTTCTTCGATATAAAATTTTGACCGTTAAAAATAAGAAAAGGCTTCGCGTTACACGAAGCCTTTTCCATTCTTAAGGATTAAAATGAATCGGAATGTTTAGCGATAAATATGCTCACCGCGAGAATTTCGCCATTCGTTTTCAAAGTATTCGGCATCTTCCGGTGTGCGCGGGTTAACGCCCATTACCATACCGCCGTTACGGATTCCTTCGTCGTATATTTTTGCACGTTCTTCGGGAATTCCCGAACCGATCAATGCGCCGACCAATCCGCCCGTCAAACCGCCTGCGCCCGCGCCGGCAAGTGCCGCCGCCAAAGGTCCGGCAATAACCAAACCTAAACCGGGCAATACTACACTCGTTCCGATTGCCGCGATTCCCGCGATAATCGCGCCGAGCGTTCCGCCGATTGCCGAACCCGCTCCGGCACCTTCGAGTGCTTTACTGCCGAGTTCCGTTTCGCCGCCTTCGCTGTCGGCAAACCACGAATCGCGTGTTTTGTCGGACATCATCAAGTTAACATCTTCGTCGGTATAACCACGGCTTCTGACCGAGCTGTAAGCTCTTTCAGCGCTTTCGCGGTCATTAAACATTCCTGTCAACATCTGATTTTGACTTTGCCGCACCGCGCCGGAATTAGCCTGATTTTCGCCTTCGCGTTCAATCGCCTCATTACCCGTAACACTTCCGTAAGCGTCCTTTACATTGCCTTCGATTCTATCGCCCACAGCCGAAGCCTCTTCACGAACTGTTCCTTGTCCATCGTTAATCATAAATATTTTCCTCCTTGAAATTGTTGAGCTTTGTAGCCTAAAAACTATAAAGCAATGAATGTGCCACAGGTTTATGTCAAGTAATTGCAATACATAAGCTTTTATAGGTTTTCTTAAGAGGGCATAAATGTTTCAATTTGAATCAGTCAATCATTAACAAAGTGTCGCATTTTAAGACATTTGTTTTGAATATTAATTGCCGATTAAATAAAAATGAATTGTCATTGATAGTGAAAAAAATATGATAATCTGTCTTTTCAATTTGATTAAAAATTATGAAAAATTTATTTTTGGCTTTCTCTTTAATATTTATGCTGACATTTTCGAGTTTCGGACAGGCAAATGAAGCTAATTACCGTGTTTTTGATGCGAACGGAAATCCTTCGAGTTTGGAAAAAATCCTTGAAGCCGCCGTGCAGAGCGAGGTTGTTTTTCTCGGAGAGCAACACGACGACGCAACGGCGCACGCGCTTCAACTGCAGATTTTTAAAACACTTGTCGAAAAATACGGCAAACAGCGGAAAGTCGCGCTTTCGCTCGAAATGTTCGAGCGCGATGTTCAGATTGTTATCAACGAATATCTGAACAATCTGATCTCCGAGAATCATTTTTTGCTTAGTTCGCGCCCCTGGAATAATTATAAACAGGATTATCGTCCGCTGGTCGAGATCGCCAAGGCGGAAAAACTTCCGGTGATTGCCGCTAACGCGCCGCGCCGTTATATCAATATGGTATCGCGTGGCGGACGCAATTCTTTGAATGCGCTGACAACCGATGCGAAAAAATGGCTCGCGCCGCTGCCGTTTAATCAGGCTTCGGAAGCATATGCAAATAAATTTAAGGCTTTGATGGGCGGAAGCCCCGAATCGAGTATGGGGCTTAATAATATTCTCGATTCACAGACGCTTTGGGACGCGACGATGGCTTTTTCGGTTGCCGAATTTTTAAAGAAAAACAAAAATCCGCTGGTCGTGCATTTGAACGGTTCGTTTCACACCGAAAATCGTCTGGGAACTGCCGAACATCTTTTGAAATTTCGTTCAAAGGCAAAGTTTTTAGTGGTAACGATGCGTTACGAAGATAACTTTACGAATTTTGAAAAAACAAAGCACGAAAATCTGGGTGATTTTGTGATTTTGACCGACGCAAAAGTTCCGCGAAGTTTCAAACGATCTTAAAGTTCGGTTAATTAAAATCCTGTTTAACAAAAATGGTTGGCACTGTTAAAAAGTGTTGACCATTTTTAGGTTATTGTTCTAAAATATTAATGCGGAAAATTTAGCCGCGTCCCAGTCATTCCGAGAAAACTCCTCAAATGAGAAAAAAAATAAGTTTAATCTATTTCGTGGTTCTAACACTTTTGGCAGTCGGGCTTTTGCCGCTCTTGCTGACGAGCTGGACTCTGTCCGAACGCAGCGCAAAGGAATTGCGCGCCGTCGAAGGTCGTTATCAAACACAGCTCGTGCAGGACAAAGCGCGGCAAATCGAACTTTTCGGGCAGAGATATGCCGATTTGGTCGGAAGTTTTGCCAAAGCCTTAGAACTGGCAAACGACTTTTCGCTGCTTTCATCACAGCAGACTGAAGAAAAACTCGGCGCGACGCTCAAGGAAAACCCGTATCTATTGGCACTTTACATCAAACCCGTCGGTAATGATGCGCTTTCGGTTTTTCGTGCCGAACAGGTCAAACGTGAAGAAATCGAATCTTTTGCCAATACGCTTACGACAAAGATAGAAAGCCGAAAACTCGTGTTCGGACAGCCGCAAAAAGTAAATTCGAGCGGCGAATTGGTGCAGACGATTGCTTCGCCGGTAATTATTAACGGCAATGTTTCGGCTTTTGTGATGGCGGTCGTTTCGCTCCGGGAAATTTCGCGGATCATGGCTGAAACCAAACCGACGAGCGAAGAAGAACTCTGGAAAGCCGGTTTGCCGATAATCTTTGTCGTTGACGAAAAAGGCAACGCGGTTTTTCATCCCGACGCAAAGATCGTCGCTAATCAAAAATCGCTTTTGAACCTGAAAATCGTCCAGGAATGGCAGGAAGCGAACTTGCAAATTCAATCGGCGTTAGTTCCGTTCACGGCGGAATACGACAACATTCAGCACGAAATGATCGGAGCGTATTCGACCGCCACTTTTCACAACGAACTGAGATTTGGCGTAATTGCGATGCAGGACGAAAACAAGGCACTCGCATCGGTCGGCGAAATGCGCCGCCAAACGTGGTTTATTTGTCTTTTATTTGCGATGTTCGCGCTGATTGTCGGTTTTCTTTTGAGTCGTCAGATGACGAATCCGCTGCTGACATTATCGGCGGCGGCAAAGAAAATCGCATCGGGCGATTTTTCGACCCGTGTTGAAGCGAAAGGCATTTCGGAAATCGGAACGCTCGGCGAAGCCTTTAATTTGATGAGCGATAACGTCGAAGAACATATCGCCAAACTCGCCAAAGCGGCGGAAGAAAACCGCGAGCTTTTCGTCGGCACGGTCAAGGCGCTTGCCGCCGCGATTGACGGGAAAGATAAATACACGCGCGGTCATTCGGAACGCGTCGCGCGGATTTCGGTCGCTATCGGCAAACGGATGGGAATGGACGAAACGGAACTCGAAACGCTTCGCATCAGCGCGCTTTTGCACGATGTCGGAAAAATTGCGATTGACGATTCGATTTTGAAAAAACCTTCTGCTTTGACCGACGAAGAATTCGCGATTATGAAAACTCACCCGCAGCGCGGTTATAAAATTATGTCGCAAATTCCGGCGATGAAGGACTTTTTGCCCGGAATGTATATGCACCACGAAATGGTCAACGGGCAAGGTTATCCGCAAGGATTGACCGACAAAGATATTCCGTTGCAGGCAAAAATCGTTTCGGTCGCCGACACGTTCGACGCGATGACGATTGACCGCCCGTATTCAAAAGGAATGACTTTGAAAGATTCGCTCGACCGCATCGGAAGTTTTGTCGGAACGCGCTATGACGGGCGCGTTGTGCAGGCGCTCGTTGAAGCCTGCCACGACGGGCAAGTCGGAATCGGCATCGTAAAATTGCGCGAAGAAGCGCGAAACTCCGACCGCAAATTGGTTTCAGCGAGAGAAACAGTTCCAAGTTCCAAGTTCCAGGTTCCAAGTTGAAAAACTCGAACCTGGAACCTGGAACTTGGAACTTGGAACTTAAATTATGAACGTAACCGATTATAAAGAAGTCTGGCAAATTGATGCCGGCGGAAAAATTTATGAAGCCTGTTTTGAAGAAATGGCGCAGTGGATTTTTGACGGCTCGATTTTGCCGCAGGATATGGTTAAACGCGGCAATCTGCGCTGGATCGAGGCGCGGAAAGTTCCGGCATTAATGCAGTTTTTCAATGCCAAAGAGCGCGGCGAACCGCCGCCGGTTTTTGCTTCGACGACCAACGCGCAAGCTGATACGGACAATCAAACCGCGCCGCCGCAAAATTTCGCGCCGCCGCAAAACTTCGCCGCTAATCCGTTTCAAACTTCGGTCAATCAACCGACGGAAAATAATTATCAGCCGTCGCAAAATCCGTTTGACGCGCCGCCGTCAGCCCAAAATTTTCAGAATCAAAACGTTTGGAATGATAACGGGTTTTCTCAACCTGCACAGCAATTTAACGAACCGTCGGCGCACGGATTTAATTTAATGCCGACGGCGGATTTTTGCAGTATGCATCCGGACGCGCCCGCGGCGTTTTTGTGCGGCACGTGCGGCAACGGTTTTTGTCCGGCTTGTCCGAAATCCTTCGGCGGTTCGGTTAAAATCTGCCCGTTTTGCGGCGCGATGTGCAAATCCGTCAAGGAAGTTCAACAAAAAACACAAGCCGCGTTTCAATACGATGCGGACATTTCAAAAGGCTTTGGGATTCAGGATTTTTTCAATGCGCTGGCGTATCCCTTCAAATTCAAATCGAGTCTGTTTTTCGGTGCGCTAATGTTTATGCTGTTCACGCTCGGGCAAAGCGCGGGTTCGATGGGCAGTCTTTTTCTCGCGGGCGCGGGGCTGATCTGTTTTATGCTCTCGAATATGCTGACGTTCGGCGTTTTGGCAAACACGGTCGAAAATTTCGCGCAGGGCAGAATCGGCGGCAACTTTATGCCGAGCTTCGACGATTTTTCGCTGTGGGACGATGTCGTTCACCCGTTTTTCCTGAGCATCGCGGTGTATCTGGTCAGTTTCGGTCTGGTGATCGTCATCATTGTCGGAAGCGTGATCTGGGGCTTAAATCAGGTTTCAAACGCGATTTCCGATTCTTATCAGCCTGCCAACCCGGGCATCGTCACGGATAAAAACAGTCCGATCAATAATAATCCGAATTTCCAAAACCGGGACGGATTTTACGGCGACGGCAAAATGCCTGATGAAAACGACATCAACAGACTGCAAAGCCGGACGGACGACACCGAAGAAGAAGTTCGCCGCGCCAATGATTTGATCAACGAGCATCGGAAAAAACAGCTCGAATCAACAATCGGAAAAACTCCGGAAACTCAGCAGGCGGAACGCGATTTAATGATTCAAAGTTTTTTGAAAACCGCGCTGCCGATTCTGATTCTGACTTTATTGGGTTTTCTCTGGGGCATTTTTTATTTACCGGCGGCGTGCTGTGTGGCGGGTTATACGCGTTCGTTCGTGGCGACGATGAATCCGGCAATCGGTTTGGAAACCATCAAACTGCTCGGCTGGGATTACGTCAAAA
>JALHNX010000266.1 GCA_022843305.1 Pyrinomonadaceae bacterium
GAGTCAAAGAAAGCTTTCTTTGACTCTCGACTCTCGACTCATTACTCTTGACTATATATGAAGCAGACTTTATACCTTGAAACGTCGGTTGTCGGTGCTTACTTAGATAACGGCGAGCCTTTCCGGCGCGATCTGACGATTCGCTGGTGGGAACACGAGCTTTCGGAATATCAGGTGTATAGCTCGATTCTTGTCGAGCGCGAACTCGAACGCGTCGCCGAACCGCACCGCACGGGGTATCTCAATTTAATCAAACCGCTCAAAACTCTGGAACTCGTCGAAGAAGTCGCAATTTTAGCCGATGGCTATATTTCGCGCGGTATTTTTCACCGCAAATTTATTTCGGACGCGATTCACGTCGCTTTTGCGTCGTTTTACAAGATTGATTATTTGGTAACGTGGAATTTCGGACATCTGGCAAACGTCCGCAAACAGGCGCGCATCAGACTTTTCAACACCGCCGCCGGATTTTTTTCGCCGATCATCGTGACACCCGAATTTCTGGTTCACAGCATTTAGCGATTTGGGATTTATGAATTCGGATTTCGGATTTGTTTGTAAATGAAAATTCAATCGCCAATCCGACATCCCAAATCCCAAATCGAATTGACTATTAACCACTAACGATTGACAATTAAATGTAATGTATCGTCGTCCAAAATTTTTAGAAGTTTTATTGGAAATCCGTCAGGAAATGGCGCGCGAAGCCGATTACGACGTGGATTTATTTGCCGAAATGCTTCGGAGCGGAAGTTTTTCGGCGGAAGGAAAGGGTTTTAGTTTGACCGAAACGAAGATTGAGAATACTCTAAACGGTAAAAAGATTAATAATCTCAAGTTGTAATAATGGAAATAGCTTTTGATGCAATCGGTTTTGAAATTCCGAACGAAAATGCCTTTCACGATTTGGCGGAAGCGGTCGGAAAACGCGGCGAAGTTTCGATTTTGCCGCGCAAAGACGGAGTTTTGCACGGACGCTGTTTGAAATTCGGCGCGGGATTGGAAGTCTGGACGCTATTTTACGAATCGGGCAAAGGCGAAGTCGTCTATGCCGATTGCCGTCCGGCTTTTCGCGCCCGTCATTCGCACAAAATTTCGCCCTGGATTTTGACCGAATCGGACAAAGAAGGTAAATCCATCGTTCACGGCTTTGTCGAAGATACGAACACTGAAGTTTTGTTTCAACTGCAAAATTTAACCGAAGTCGGCACACTTGTTTTGGAACAGACAACGCTCAATGTCGGGCTTTGCGGACTTGCCTACCGCGGAGAAATTTTTGATACAAATGTCGAATCCGGCTGGAAATCTTACGACGAAGCGGCGGTCAACATTATCGAAGAAGATAATTTTTGGAGCGTCGCGGGACGAATTCTCGCCTTCGACGCGCTTCGAAATCCGCAGTCAGGCAACGATTTGTATTGGATTTATGTCGAAATGGGCAGTTTGAAGCTTGAAATTTTGGTCAATCAACGCGCCCTTCGCGGCAAAACTCCAAGAATCGGCGCGTTCATCGAAGCCGATGTCTGGCTGCAAGGTCATATTTTGAGCGAAACCGCCAAACGAAACGGCTACGAAGGCGTTGACTGGTCAATGCATCCGGCTGATTTCTGGAAAGCCTTAAGAAAACCAAACTAGTCGATTTGGGATTGCGGATTGCGGATTGTTTGTCTTTATTTTTTAGCGTTTTTTCTAATAATGAAGTTGAAGCAGATAAACCGGAAATCCGAAATCTGCAATCCCAAATCCCAAATTGAAATGCGTCGTTTCTATCCCCTTATTTTTGCCGTCTTTATTTTTGCCGTCGTTTCAACCGCCGGAATTTATTATTTTAATCAATATTGGATTCACCGTTATGACGAACTGATCGCGCGGCAGGCGAAAATTTACAGTTTGGACGAAAAGCTGGTCTGGAGCGTAATTTACGAGGAAACGTATTTTCGCGCCTGGATGATCGGCGGCGCGGATGAAGTCGGGTTGATGCAGGTAACGCCGACCGTCGCGCGGATGTGGGCAAAAGAAACGGGTTTTCAGGAATTTGAAAAGCAAACCAACCAGAACGTCAACGAATTTCTGAGCGATCCTGAAAGAAATATTCAGGTCGGCTGCTGGTATCTCGAAAAACTGCGCGAACGTTATCGCGGCTATGCGGCGGAAAACGCGATGACTTTGGCGGCATACAATGCCGGTGCGAGCCGCGTCGAAGAATGGACGAAAGTTTCCACCAACACGCCGCAGATGAGCGAACAATCCTTTATCGAAAAAATCAACATTGCTTCGACAAAATCCTACGTCAGCTCGATCTTGGAACGCTATAAACAGAATAGAAGTAAAAAGTGAAAAAGTGAAAAAGTGTTGTTATATTATATTCAAGCCGACTTTTCCACTTTTCCACTTTTAACCTTTTTCACTTTTAGATTTTAGAATGAAGATTTTAACCGCCCGTTATATCCTGCCGATTTCGTCCGCACCAATCGGGAACGGCGCTGTCGCGTTTGAAAAAGACAAAATCGTTGCGGTCGGAAACCAAGCCGGAATAGTCGAAAAATTCCCCGAAGCCGCAATCGAAAATCTCGGCGAAGCGGCGATTTTGCCCGGATTTGTCAATGCGCATTCACATCTCGAAATCACGGCGATGCGCGGATTCGTTGACCGTTTCGACGACGATTTTACGTCGTGGCTTTTAACGCTCAACAAAGTGCGCGGCGAAATTTTGACCGATGAAGACGTGCAGAATGCTTCAATCCTTGGCGCAATCGAAGGCGCACAGGCGGGCGTAACCTGTTTCGGCGACATCGGGCGTTTGGGAAAACACGGCTTTGAAGCACTAAAGACGGTCGGTTTGCGCGGCATCGTTTTTCAGGAAACCGAATTTTCGCCCGACGATAGAACCGCCGACGCGGATTTTCTCAAATTAAAAGAAAAATTTCTCGCGCTCAAAGAAACCGAAACCCATTTGGTAAAAATGGGACTTTCGCCGCATTCGCCATACACGGTCGGTGCGCGACTTTTCGAAAAAATCGCCGAATACGCGATCGAAAGCGACGTGAAAATTACGATTCACGCCGCCGAATCGGACGAAGAAAACGAATTGATGCAGAGCGGCACGGGTTTTTTTGCCGGAATCTATGAAAAATACGGCTTCGCGTGGCAAACTCCGAATTGCTCGTCCATCGAATTTCTCGACCGGCTCGGTGTTCTGAAAGCGAAACCTATTCTGGCGCACTGCGTTAAAGTAGCGGAGCGCGATATTGAACTTATCAAAAATTCCGATTCGCGGATCGCGCACTGCCCGAAATCAAACGCCAAATTCGGTCACGGCATCGCGCCGTTTGAAAAATTTCTCGATGCCGCGATAAAAACAGGCTTCGGAAGCGATTCGATGGCGAGCAACAACATTTGCGACATTTTGGAAGAAGCACGTTTTGCAACGCTTTTGGCGCGAAATCTGCCCGACCGAAAGCGATTCTTACAGCCGAAAGAAATCATCGAAACCGCGACACTCGGCGGTGCGAAAGCTTTAGGTTTGGAAAACGAGATCGGAACTTTGGAAGCCGGAAAACAAGCCGATTTGGCGGTCGTGTCGCTCGAAAATATCGCGCAAATGCCGGTTCACGATGTTTATTCGGCGTTGCTTTTCGCCTCGAATGCGCGCGATGTTCGGCTGACGATTGTTGCCGGCGAAGAAGTTTTTCGCAACGGCGAAGCTCAAAAAATTGACGAGCGCGAGATCAGGACAAAAATGAAAACGATTTCTCAAAAAATGAAGTTTTGAGTTCCGCCTTCGGACGGCAAAACTTTTAGTATAAAAGACCGCCTGAAGGCGGGACTCAAAACCTTAAACAACTATCATAATTTCTTCCAGAGATTTGCGTTTGATGTCGGGAACTTTCGCGTTTTCAGCCGGATAACCGACCGGAATTAAAACGAACGGCACTTCGGATTTCGGGCGACCGAGAATTTCCTGCAAAAATTTCATCGGACTCGGCGTGTGCGTCAAGGTCGCCAAACCCGCATTGTGCAAAGCCGCCAGAAGCATTCCGACCGCGATGCCGACCGATTCCTGCGAATAATATGTCGGCTCGGTTTCGCCGTTTTCCGTGACGGAAGTGATCCGAAAAACGACGATCAAAAAGGGCGCGATTTCAATAAACGGTTTATGCTCGTCCGTTCCCAGCGGCGCGAGCCTTTTCAGCCATTTGTCAGACATTCGTTTGTGATAGCTTTCAAATTCCTCTTTTTCGGCGGCTTCGCGGATTTTGCGTTTCGTTTCCGCGTCCGTCACAACGACAAAACGCCACGGCTGCATATTTGCGCCCGACGGCGCGGTTCCTGCCGTGAGAATCGCCTTTTCGATTATTTCAAACGGCACGGCACGGGCGGAAAATTCGCGCACCGTGCGCCGCCGGTTCAGGTTTTTAAAGAATTCTTCGGCGCGTTTAATTTGTTCGTTTTCGCTTTCGATTTTTTCAAAATCAAGCGGAATAAATTTTGGTTCGGGCAGATTTTTCATAAATTCTTACGGCAAATAATTATCCGGTTTCAGCACGAATTTATTCCCTGCATCATCAAAATGAAGCTAAATCAATCATTGTCTTTAAATCTTAAACTCGGCAACAACCGGCGTGTGGTCTGAAGGTCTTTCCCAGGTTCGCGGTTCGCGGTCAATCCAACACGCAATGCATTTTTCTGCTAAATTTTTGCTCGTCCAGATATGGTCAATCCGCAGACCGTGATTTTTCGGAAACGCGCCTTCGCGGTAATTCCACCACGAAAATTCCTGAAGGTCGCCGTTCATTTGGCGGAAAACGTCAACGAATCCCCATTGTTTGACGTGATGAATGGCGGCGCGTTCGGGTTTTGAAAAATGCAGTTTTCCTTCCCACGCTTTAACATTCCAAACGTCTGATTCTTCGGGCGCGACATTGAAATCGCCGCACAATAAAACGTCCGAGTTTTTATCGCAAGCCGCGTCGAACATCTTTCGCAAACGCTGAAGCCAATCGAGTTTAAAGGTGAATTTATCAGTCCAAAGTTCCGTGCCGTTCGGAATGTATGTGTTGACGATGCGAACGCCTTTAATCGTTGCGGCAATTAATCTTTTCGGTGCGTCCGGGTCATCGTCAAGAAAGTTTTTCTGCACATCTTCAATCGGAAAACGCGACAAAATTGCCACGCCGTTATAAGATTTTTGCCCCATAAAAGCGGCGTGATAACCGAAATCGGTAATTGCTTCGAGCGGAAATTTTTCGTCAACACATTTTGTTTCTTGAAGGCAAACAACGTCCGTATTTGTGTCGGAAATCCATTTCAAAACCTGTTCGAGCCGGATAGCAATTGAGTTTACATTCCAAGTGGCGATTTTCATAAAGTTTTCAGTAAAACTAAATGATATTGCCAATCGGTTAATTTTCAAAATAAGTTTTTGGATTTAGAGGTGTTAACGTTTTCGCGCTTTGCGAAGGCGGGATTTTCAGCACTAAACTGTATTAGTCACGATTTAATCTGACATTCTCGGCTGATTAGGAGTTTATTCTAATCAGCCACAATCAGGAGAATGTGAGATGAATACACAACAAAAAATAATCAAAAACAAATTAGGC
>JALHNX010000267.1 GCA_022843305.1 Pyrinomonadaceae bacterium
CTATCCGCGAAGTATTAAATAAATGTTACTAAATGTTAATTCTGAAATCGAAAAAAAGGACGTTTCTTAAGTTGTCGGTATAATAAATCTCAAATTAAACCAAGCTTTAAGATTAGGTTCATAATAAATTGAAAGTCGGTTTGATCGGGTTACAGTAATTAACACAGTAATTACAGTTCTTATGTCGGACAGCGGCAAACTGCGAAAAAAGAAACATTAAGAATTCTGTAAATTGAAGCGGACTTATGCATAGTTACGTTTATTTTTTGATTATAAAAAAAAAATTTACAAAAATACTTTTTTACCCTATAATCTCCAATAATCCGATAATTCAAACAACTGGAAGGCAAAAATGCAGATAAAAAGTTTTGTGCTGAGATTTTCTTTTGGTAAGCCGTCAACAATAAAAGCAGGGCGGATATTTTTATTTCTGACTGCTGTATTACTGTTCGGAAGCTTAACCGCTTGCAAATGGGTGAAGGATATAATTTCACCTTCCACTGTCAACAGTAACAGCGGCGAAGTGATTTTGCGATTACACGGTTCCAACACCATCGGCGCGGAATTCGCTCCGGCATTAATCGAGGAATTTTTAAAGAAAAAAGGCGCGACTAATATTAAACGTATTCCGGGACAGGCTGAAGAAATGACAATCGAAGCCGTGTTACCGGGCGACACCGTGCCGAAGCGCGTCGAAATTAAGGCGCACGGATCGGACACGGCGATTAAATCTTTGGCAAACGGCGAATGCGACATCGGAATGCTTTCACGCAAAATAAAATCCGAAGAAGTTAAGCAACTTTCGAATCTCGGCGATTTGACGGCTCGCGGCAACGAAAATGTTATCGCATTGGATGGAATCGCGGTGATTATCAACAAAAGCAATTTGGTAAGCGATTTGAATTTAAAGCAGATCGCGCAGATTTTTACCGGCGAGATTACCGACTGGTCGGAAATTAAATCCGGTTCGGTAAGCGGTAAAGACGGTAAAATAAACGTTTTTGCCCGCGATGATAAATCCGGCACTTTTGACACTTTCAAGAATCTCGTTCTCGGTAAAGACAAAAAATTAGTCGGCTCGGCGAAGCGGTATGAAGACAGCAAGGAACTTTCAAACGAAGTTTCCGCCGATGTGAACGGCATCGGCTTTGTCGGACTTCCTTATATCGGCAGTACAAAAGCGGTTGCGGTTTCAGAAGAAAGTATGCAGCCGCTCAGACCGTCCAAAGCGACGATTCAAACCCGTGTGTATTTACTCCACCGCGAACTTTATTTTTATCTGCCGCAAAACACGACCAACAAAATGGCGCGTGAGTTTATTACCTTTGCAATCTCCAAAGACGGACAGGATATTGCCGAAAAGAGCAAATTTGTATCGCAGAATCCCGATATTGTTGAAAAAAACGACCCAAGCGAAGCGGAAACACAACAAAGCGGAGATATTCCGAAAGAACTCGCCGAGATTAGAAAAACCGCGACCAGATTCAATATTATTTATTTCAAGAGCGGCAGCAACGAGTTGGACAATAAATCTCTGGACGACATCGAAATCAGGATGAACGACTTACAAAGTATGAACAAGGAAGTAATTCTGGTCGGTTTTTCCGATAATGTCGGCGATCCTGCAAGAAATATTACGTTATCTAAAGCTCGCGCGACGGCGGTCGAGAAAGAATTAAACAAGTCCGGTCTTAAGCCAACACTCGTCACGGGTTTCGGGCAAGCCGCCCCGATTCGCTCAAACGATAAAACCGAAGGGCGCGATAAAAACCGGCGGGTCGAAATTTATTACAAGTAATTTTCAGACCGGAAATGTGGAGGGAACCGAAATGCCCACTGACGACGAAATTGAAACTTTGTTCAGGCAGCACAAATCGAATTCGGAAAATAACAAGACGTTATTTCAACAAGGAAAATACGAGGTTATTGAATGTGTCGGCAAGGGCGGAATGGGAAAGGTCTATCGCGCCCTCGATAATCGTTTGAAACGCGAGGTCGCTATTAAGGAATTTTCGCCCGAGTCGCCTTCCAATTTCAATTCCGGGATTAACCCGGAAATTTCGCAGGAACTGAGAAGCGCTTTCGTTCGTGAGGCAACCATCTTGGCTAATCTGAGACACACTTGTTTGCCGACCGTTTTCGACTTTTTTGCCGAAGACCGCAGTAATTATCTGGTGATGGAATACGTCGAAGGCGACGACCTTCAAAAACGGGTCAAGGAATTGCGCGAAAAATTCGACGGGCAGTTTCCGGTAAATAAAGTGAGGCAGTGGGCAGAGGATTTACTCGAAGTTCTGGCTTATCTGCACGACCGCGAATCACCGATTTTTCACCGCGACATTAAGCCTGCCAATTTAAAGCTCCGAAACGATAAGATTTGTCTGCTCGATTTCGGTTTGGCAAAAGGCTCGGCGCGAAATGCCTCAGCTTCGGTAACCGAGAAAACGCTTCACGGCTTTACGAAAGGATTTGCGCCTCTGGAGCAGGAATACGGTGAAAAAACAACACCGCAAACTGATTTATACGGGCTGACGGCGACGCTTTATTATCTCCTGACCGGAGAGATACCCGTATTCGGTCGGTCGCGGCACGTCAAAAATTTGCGTCCTGAAATTGACGATGCATTTGCTGAAATAATTATGCAGGGGCTTGCCGTTGACCCGGAACATCGTCCGCGAAGCGCTCGTGCGATGCTTAATGTTTTACGCCGCGAAAAAGCGGATGAAACTAAAGTCAAAGACAGAAGCACCGTTAATACTTCGTTTGATCCTTCACTGACGCAGCCTGCTCCGCCAATTAACAAGACTTATCCGATGCCCGAGCCGACACCGAATCCTTCGTATGTGCCGTATAATCAGACACCGCTTATTGACTCGAATCCCAAATCGTCGAAACGAAGAATTATTATTTTTGCATTTGTCGGTGCGGCGGTTTTTTGTATTGCCGGGGTGCTAATGATAGTTTTGTTATCTTCAATAGGGAACTCGAACGATAACTCCAATCAGTCCCGTTCGGATAGTTCAAGTAAAGAAAAGCGGTTGCTGGCGGAACAAAAACTTTATGAAAATCCGCGTTTAAGCAGCAGTGTTACCGCGACGCTGCCGAAAGGTGCGGTAATACAAGATGATTTTAGCAGAGAAGACTCAGCCGGAATTTGGTACAAAGTTAAAAGCGGCTCACGAGAAGGCTGGATACTTTGTAAAAAAAGCGAGAAATGTTTTACTTCCGAATAAATTATCTGTAAAAAAGAATATTTGAACGGATTGGTTCTTGGCTTTGAACGTGCGGCAAAGCGAAATTGTCCGAGAATTCAAGAGCCGAGGTATTTTGACATTTTGCTGGATTTTGACATATTGAAGCAGTATAAAAAAATATAGATCACTAAAGTAGGAGAATTTAATGATAAAAAACAAAATTATTACAATCTTTTTAACATTCGTCGCAGTTTTGGGAATCGCTTGTAGCGGTCAGCCGGTCGGCAATAATGCGGGCGGCGGCGGCAGTTCGATGCGTCTGCAAGGTTCGGGCGCGAGCTTTCCGAAACCGATCTATGAAAAATGGGCGAATGAATACGGGAAAATCGTCTCGACTGTCAGTGTTGATTACCAGTCAACCGGCTCGGGCGCGGGACAAAACGCGATTATTTCCAAAACTGCCGATTTCGGCGCGTCCGACGATCCGATGTCGGATGAGGATTTGAAAAAGGCTCCGGGCGAACTTCTGCACATTCCGACCGTTTTGGGCGCGGTCGTTTTGACCTACAATCTGGCGGAAGTCAAAGAACCGCTCAAACTTTCACCGGAGACGATTGCGGGAATTTATCTCGGCAAGATCAAGAAATGGAACGACGAAGCCCTGAAAAAAGATAATCCGAACGTGAATTTGCCGAATGCCGATATTCTTCCCGTCTATCGCAACGATTCGAGCGGAACAACGGCGGTTTTCACGGATTTTCTTTCAAAAACCAACGCCGAATGGAAAGAAAAAGTCGGCGCGAACAAACAGCCGAGTTGGATTGCCGGTGTTGGAACGGGTGCGCCGCGTAACGACGGCGTGATGGGACAGGTCAAACAAACTCCGAATTCGATTGGCTATGTCGAACTGACATTTGCGAAAGCCAATAATGTGCCGGTGGCTTTAGTTAAAAACAAAGCAGGAGAATTTGTCGCCCCGACTTTGGAAGGCGTTTCGGCGGCGGCGGCAGGTTCGGTTGCGCAAACGCCGGAAGATTTACGTGTGCAGATCACCAATGCCGAAAGCAAAGAGGCTTATCCGATTGCCAGCTACACATACATTTTAGTTTACAAAGATCAGGCTGATGCCGCGAAAGGCAAGGCTTTGGCGGATTTTTTGTGGTGGACGATTCACGACGGCGAAAAATTTACGAAGGATTTGCACTACGCGCCGCTGCCGGCGGAAATCGTCAAAAAGGTCGAAGCTAAAATCAACTCGATGACGAGCGGCGGAAAACCGCTGCGGCAGTAAACATCTGCAAAAATTTTTCGAAAAATTAACCGCGTCTTAACATTCGATTGTTAAATTAACGCGAACTGTAAATATAGTTTGGGCAGAGCAGCCTTGAACGGAGAGAAGATTGATACAGACAGGCGCCGCGGGCGATAAAATATTCCGCACCATTTTGTTCATTTTCGCCGCGATTATTTTGGTAATCGTCGTGGCGATGATTTTTATGATGGTCTGGAATTCAACGCCGACGATCAGCAAATTCGGGTTGGATTTTCTGACCGGACGCGTCTGGCAGCCTGCCGAAAGCATTTTCGGCGCGCTGCCTTTTATTTACGGAACAGTCGTTTCATCGGTCATCGCGCTCATCATCTCGGTTCCGATTTCGATCGGTATCGCGATCTTTCTGGTCGAACAGGCGCCGAAAAAGGTCGCGACGCCGATCGCTTTTATGGTCGAGCTGTTGGCGGCGATCCCGTCGGTCGTTTACGGGCTTTGGGGAATTTTCGTCCTCGCGCCGTTCGTGCGCGATTATCTCGGTGCTTTTCTCGCCGAATATCTCGGGTTTTTGCCGCTTTTTCAGGGTCGTCTGACAGGAATCGGGATGCTGACGGGCGGTTTAATTCTCGCCTTGATGGTTACACCGATCATTACGGCGGTTATTCGGGATGTTCTGGAAGTCGTGCCGGATACACAGCGCGAAGCGGCACTCGCGCTCGGCGCGACCAAATGGGAAACGACGCAGATCGTTCTCGGCAATGCCGCTTCGGGTATCGCCGGAGCGGTCGTTCTCGGTCTCGGACGCGCTCTCGGCGAAACGATGGCGGTCACGATGGTCATCGGCAATTCGCCGCAGATCACCGCTTCGCTCTTTGAACCGGCTTACACAATCGCGTCGGTTTTAGCGGCAAACTTTGCCGAAGCGACCGATAAACTTTATATGAGCGCGTTGATCGAGATCGGTCTGGTGCTTTTTCTCGTAACGTTCGTCGTCAACGCGATCGCTAAGATTTTGGTCATGAATGTCGGCAGTAAAACGAAGGCATCGTAAAATAT
>JALHNX010000268.1 GCA_022843305.1 Pyrinomonadaceae bacterium
GACTTTCGCGCAACAGCGTCCGCTTTTAACCGAAGACGTTGACATCACGCCCGAAGGCACGATCGAAATCGCGGCGGGCGTTGATTTTCTGCAAAACGTAAAATTTCCGCTTTCGGGTTTGAAAGGCGACCTGACACGCGTCGGCGACATCCGCATCCGCACGGGATTTTCGGGCAACGTCGAACTGCAGATCGAAGGCACGGTACAAAATTATCTGGCGATAAATTCGCAGCTTACGCCGTCGCCGATTCCTTTGAATGTTTCGGGCAATTCGACCAACGATTTCGACGATATTACCGTTTCCGCTAAAGTAAAACTCCGCAACGAAACAAGCAATCTGCCGGCAATCGGGCTGAAATTCGGTTTTCAGATGCCGAATACCGATCAGGCGCGCGGCATCGGCACGAACCAGATCAACGTTTTCAGCAAAGTTATCCTGCAAAAAAGATTCGGCAGAACACCGGGCAAAACGCCGCGTTTTAATGTTTTCGGCAATCTCGGTTTGGGAATTATGACCGCGCCGCTCGAAAGATTTACGCAAAACGATCTTTTACTTTATGGTCTGGCGGGAATTTTCAAGGTCAACGAACGTATCAACATCGTCAGCGAAGTCAACGGACGTTTGAACACGCGAAGCGGAGCCGCGCCGTTGGGAACGGAAAGCGTCGGGCAATTTCGCATCGGCACGCAAATCCGCGCGTCAAACCTCAGATTCGACACGGCGGCAATCTTCGGCTTAACGAAATTCAGCCCGCGCACCGGCGTGACATTCGGCGTAACTTATCTATCCCCGAATATTTTCACGCCCGCTAAATAATTGATTTTCAAAGCCGGAATTCGAATCAGCCGGATTTGCTAAAGCGCGACGGCAGATTTTCGAGTTCCTTTTGAATTTTCGACCGTAACCTCTGCACATCCGCCGGAAGAAATGCTTCCGCCCGGGAATAAATATAATTTTCTTCAAGCTCGTTGTGGCGTTCGAGACGGACGCGAAGAACGTTGATCTTCGCGCGTAAAACTTTGAGTTTGTCGCTCTCGTCCCGCCAATTATCTTCACGCATCGCCAGCATTTGTTTAACCGATTCACCCAATTCGCGCATGAAAAAATTATGGTCGTTTTTGAGTTGTTCGAGGGTATCGCGGAGGAATTTTGCAGAAACGTTCAAATCGTTCGCTTCATTCGGTTCGCCTTTTTGAACGGCTTCGAGGATTGACGGGAAAAGGTGTAAATGTTCGGCGCGGATGTGCATTGCCAGCCGCGCCCAGAAAAAATCGAGTTTTTGGAAAACTTCCGCCGCGTCGTCTTTTTCAAGTGCCGCCAGCAATTCATCTAAAATGGAATCGATTTCAACGTGATCCGAACTTAGTAAATCTTTCATAGCTTCAATTTTGTCACAACCCGAATCAAGCCTGAAATCCTGCTATTTGATAAATTGTAATTGATTGATCGGCGAATGCCCTTTGCCCAAATGCGGCGCGGTGCGGATTGCTTCGGTCACGAATCTTTTTGCCGTCTCGACCGCTTCTGTTAAAGTTTTGCCGTTTGCCAGATTCGCTGTAATTGCCGCCGCAAGTGTGCAGCCTGTTCCGTGTGTCGCGGTCGTTTCAATATAATCCGCCTGAACGATGTGCAAATATTGTCCGACATATAAAAAGTCGGTCGCGATTCGTTTATTCCCGCCCGGATACTCCGATGGCTTCTCCGTCAGTTCGCCGGTCAATTCATCTCTGCTGTCTCTAAAAGTTAAATCCCATAACGGCAGATGACCGCCTTTAATGAGAACGTTTCTGGCACCCATACTCTGAATTTTGCGCGCCGCTTTTTCAACTTCAAACGAGTTTTCAATTTTCATTTGCGCGATTCGTTCGGCTTCGGGAATGTTCGGCGTAATCAATGTCGAGAGCGGAAAAAGTTTTTCGATCAGGACTCTTAAAGCTGAGTCGTCAATCAGATCAAAACCCGAAGTCGAACGCACGACCGGATCAACGACAAAATTTTCGAGTTTGTTTTCGGCGACAATTCTCGCAACTTCCTCGATAATCTCGCGCGTCGGCAACATTCCCGTCTTTAACGCGGCGACTTCAAAATCATCGAGAATCGGCAAAATCTGGGCGCGAACCGTTTCCGCCGTCTGATTCGCCGCGCCGAAAACGCCCTGCGTGTTCTGAAAGGTCAGCGAAGCAATCGCAGCGGTCGCAAAGCATCCGAACGCCGAAAAAGTCTTGATGTCGGCAATAATTCCCGCGCCGCCCGACGGGTCAACGCCGGCAATCGTCAGACAGACGGGCGGTTTGCGATTTGCAGTTTGCGATTTGCGGTTTTTCATAAATTATAACTTCTCAATTTTTGCAGATTTTTCGCGTCGTTCAAAAAGCGAATCGCAGCAAATCCGGCACAAACCGGTAAAACTTCCCGAAAATTCGTTTCGTCAATTCCGCCGAGCGCGATAACCGGAAAGTTTTCAACAGTTTGCGCGACTTCGCGCAATTTTGCAACGCCTTGCGGTGCGCCGTATCCGGCTTTTGAAGCGGTTGCAAAGATCGGGCTGAAGACGGCAAAATCCGCGCCCGCAAGTTTCGCTTTTTCGACTTCTTCCAAACTATGCGCCGAAACGCCGACAATAAAATTTGCCGGAAAATTTGCGCGGATGATTTCCGCCGAAATTGATTTTGAAGTCAGATGAACGCCGTCCGCTTCCGCCGCCAGCGCAATGTCGGCGCGGTCGTTGACGAGCAGTTTAGTGTTGGAATTTTTCGTCAGTTTCGCGGCTTTCGAGACAAGCTCGAAAACCGGTTTTGCGGAAAGCCGTTTTTCGCGGATTTGAATCAGAGAGATTTCCGATTCGACGGCTTTTTCAATGATTTCGAGAGTTTCGGCAGATTTTTCGCGGAAATTTTCAGCCGTGATTTCTCCGCCGGTTATCAGATAGATCAATGGCTTGCGCACCGGAATAATTTTACCTTTTTACTTTTGCCTTTTGTCCTGTTCTTCGAGCAGTGCAACGTTTTCCTTGAAATGCGCCAGTTCCCAGAAGGCGATAAAAAGATTCAAAATTCCGAGTCCCGTTACCGCGCCGCGCACCCAGTTTGATGAAACCGCCGTTCTCAGAACGGGCAATCCGGCTTTTTCCGAAACCAGCGCAAGCAGATAATTATCGCCCCAATCGCCCATCCCGTTAAAATCGAGCCACGGGAAAAGCGTCAGCGAAAGCCCGAGCAAAAAGCAGAGCAAAATAAAAAAAACAACTGTCAGTCTTTCAACCATAAACTATAATTTTTTCATCGGTTTAGCCTGATTAAACGCATTCTCTTTTAAATAGCTTTTCACCGTGTCAGTAAATTATAATGATTTCAACGCATTTTGTTAAGTTTTGCAAGGGTTTTCGTAAATTATATTTCCGACACTCCGTTTGCGGCACGGCGAACGTAAATTTTGGGAGAAATTCCCTTAACTTTAAACGCTGATTTCCAATGTCGGAAAAAAAAGGCACATGAATTTTTCCGTTCCAAGCACCTTTTCTTAGTTTTTTTTCTCAGAGATTACATTGCGAAATTATGTTCCCGAAGCTGTTCGAGCCTTGAACTGACATCGCGGTAATCAACATTGACCGCATAAATTTGCTCGAAACATTCAACCGCTTTCGGAGTTTCGCCGCCCATTTCGTAGGCATTGGCGGTTTCATACAGCATCGCCTGGCGTTCTTCGTCGCTTAAATTCGGCGTTTCGAGCGCGCGGCGATACCACAAAAGCGCCAGATTCGGCATTCCCTGTTCCATAAAACAATGCCCTAAAAGATTGCAGCATTGGAAAAACCGGCGCGTTCCGTCGTCGGCGCGAACCATATTTATCGCATCCTGAAACTCGCGGATTGATTCTTCCATCAACCCCATTTCCTTGTAGGCAATCGCCATTTGGTAATGCGTGTCGTAATCGCCCTCTTCTGCCGGTTCGATTTCTTCGAGACCGAGTTCGTTGCGAAAATCGTCGAGATAGTCGAAGTTTTGCTGATTTCGATTTTCTGCAGGTTTTACAACTTCAGCCGTTTGGATATAATCTTCAAAATTAAAAGTTTTGATTTGCGAAAAAGCACCTTCGGCAAACTTTTCCGGTGAATTTATTTCTTCGGGTTCTTCCGGCGCGGGATTGCTCATTTGTTCGCGGAGTTCGGCAAATTCCGCGCGCATTCCGAATTCGGCTTCAAGCACGTCGAGAGTTTTTCCGGCTAAATCGAAATAATCTTGTGCGACATAAAACTGCACGCTTTCGATTTCCTGCGCGAGACGCATTTCATCAGACGGTTTTAATTCGCCCGTTGCGGATTCCGAATCCGATGAATCGGTTTCAACAGTTTCGCCGACCACGGAAAAGTCGGGTTCCCCGTTCAAATAGCCGTTCCCGTTAAGCGTTGTTTCGTCATAAATAAAGGCATCTTCCGTATGGCTGACACCGATTTCGTCCGTGTATCGGCTGTAATCTTCCAAAAACTCCGATTGACTGTTTGCCCCGTTTTCGACAACCGCATAACTGTCGAAGGTTGTAATCTCTTCGGTCGTCGAGGGCTTGAAATCATTGGCGGCTTCGGCAAATTCGCCCAATTGATATTTGATCTCCTGCAAGCGTTGAGCATACGCTACTTCGTGCGGAAGAATCATAATAAGCTGTGAAA
Organism: Pyrinomonadaceae bacterium; assembly: GCA_022843305.1. Classification (GTDB taxonomy): domain Bacteria; phylum Acidobacteriota; class Blastocatellia; order Pyrinomonadales; family Pyrinomonadaceae; genus JAFDVJ01. The sequence continues at coordinate 4,668 of JALHNX010000268.1, forward strand.
GCGCGTAACGCTCGTCGTCAACCGATTCCTTAAGCCGCGCGATTTCGGCAAGTCTTTCCAGAGATTTTTTCAGTTCCGATTCGTCGCGCTGCCAGCCGTGATAACGAACCAAAAGCCGCAAGGCATCAACCTGTTCGGGATTTCGCGCCAGAATTTCGTTTGTCCATTTGAGAAATTCCTCGGGCTTGCCGCCGACCAGCAGATGCTCCGATGACATCGAAAGAATCCGCACGGCTGAATCCAAATCTTTATTTTTGATGTAAATCTCGACAAGCTGTAAAAACTTCGGATAATTCGCCGGCTCTTGTTCGACCAGCCGAATAACCGCTTTTTCGGCTTCCGCCGAATTATTCGAGTCAAGGTAACAATCCACCAAAAGATAAAGAATTTCGCGGTTGTAAGGCTGTTTCTCAAGAATATTTTCGAGCTTTTTCGCCGCTTCATCCGAATAGCCGAGCTTGACCTTCGCACTGACATAACCGTTCAGAGCAGGCAAATCGTATTGGCGAATTTCCAGCGCGCGCGAAAAAGCCGTTAACGCCGGTTCGAGATGATCCCGATTGGCTAATCTGATCCCGGCTTCGGTAAAGGCTTTGACGGCTTCATCGTTATTTCCGTCCTGGGCGCAAAAATCCGCGATTTTCAGATAAACTTCGGTATTATTCGGGTCGAGCTGCGCGATTTGTTTCCAGATTTCCAAGGCTTCCGCTTTTTGACCTTTGCGCTGATACTGCTCGGCAAGCGCGACATAATGCGAACGCGCCTCGGCAAACGAACCTTTCATCTGGTAAAGTTTCGCC
>JALHNX010000269.1 GCA_022843305.1 Pyrinomonadaceae bacterium
TGGTCGGTTCTTCGACGCCTTCGGTGACCTGGACGCTGCGCCACGCGACCGACCGCTCGGCGACCGGGAACGAGGTCGTTACGTCAGGCACGACAACCACTTCCGTTTCGACAGGTTCGACCGTCACTTCTTTTAATGACGCGACGATTCTGGCAAATTCGTTCGTCTGGCTCGAAACGACGGCAAAAAGCGGAACTGTCGGTCTGCTTTCGATCGAAGTTATCTTCACCAGAGACTAATGGCTTTTTCCGGCATTACAACCAGAGGTTCAGCGGTCTCCAATTCGAGCGGCACGACGCTTGCGGTTTCGCCGTCTGCCAACCTCGCTGCCGGTCTGCTGGCGATCGTCTGCTGCGCTTCGGATAATAACCAAACGTCCGACGGCGCATCGACTTTTCACACCGTCACGGATTCAAAAAGCAATACCTGGACGAAAGTTTGCGAATACACAGAGACGGACGGCTCGGTGGACGACGGCGCGACAGTTTCCGTTTGGGCGACGAAGGTCACGACGCAGATTTTAACGTCGGACACGATCACTCTGACGCTCGGCGCTGCCAAAGCGGATAAGATCATTTCGGTGATGGAAGTGACGATGGGAAGCGGGAAAACCTTCGCCATCCAACAGGTCGGCGCGGGGCAAAATTCTTTGTCCGCTTCCGTCGCTTCGATGCCTGCGCGGGAATATCTGCTAATCGGCGCGGGCGCGTCGGAAGGCGAGGACAACAGCAAAACCGCAGACGGCGACTATACCGAACGCTTCGATCTGATCACTTCGACGACGGGCAACCTCGATGTCAATATCGCGCTTCACGTCCAGACACGCATCGCCACTTTAACAGGCGATACGGTGACGAGTTCGGCTTGGACGAACACGAACGTCATTCAAACGCTCTCGGCGCTTTACGAAATAGACGAAGATGTCGGCGGAAGCGACGTCGAGTATTCGAGCCTCGTCGGCGCGAACACGAATCGGGGATTCACCGGCATCACCGTTCCCGTCGCCGTCCGCGACAATCCGAATCGGTTTATGGTGATCGGGATCGGCGCTTACGCCGCAGGCGGCGAGAACGTGTCGGGCGTGACCGTCGACGGCGTGGCGGCGACCGTAATTACCAACCAACTTTACTACGGTATCCAGCGGATCGCCTTGTATGGATTTATTGCTCCGAACATCGGCTTCTACGATGTCGTCGTATCTTTTTCGGGAACGACCAACTCCGCGTCGGTCGGTGTGGCGGTCTTTTACAATGTCGATCAAACCACGCCGTTCTCAGGCGCGTCGGAAGTGGACGCGGCGGATACTACCGTCAGTTCGGCAACAGGCAATAAAGTAGTCGATCTGATCGTATTCTACCCGGAAAACAGCTACTCGCCCGACGCGGGACAGACGCAGATTTGCAATCTGAACGATAACCCCGGAGATCCCGGCACGATCACCGGGATGTCGTATAAGGACGGCGAGACGACAACCGCAATGGCGTGGACTCCCGACCCCGCATATCCGGCGATCGCGGCAGTCAATCTGAACGCCGCTCCCGTTTCGAGACGCATTTTTATTATTTCGTAGATCATATGACAACCGTCACGATCGGTAAAACCATGAATCCCGCGAACATCCATCCTCGTCTTTTCAAACAATAAACGAAGGCGACCGTTTACGATATTTAGATGATTCTTGAAGAAACCGCAAAAGAAAACTGGCAAAACTTCAAGGAATTGTGCAATAAGATCGCCGCGATTTTCGTTAAACCGGCGCCGCACTATAAAAAGTATCGGCGAAAACCGTCACGGTTAATTGAAAACCCGCCTCGCCGCGAGACGATTTATCTTGAATCTCTGGATTTGAACGAGGCGGAGATCGATCAAATTCTTGCCCGGATCGGGAACGATTTTACCTTCTCCGGAGAGGGTAAATAAGTTCGGGCTGCGGTCGATTAGGGGGGAACTGCAGCCCGAACTTGTCTGAAATAAATTTATGCCTTCCGAAATTGCCGAACTCGAAAAACTTTTCCGCGACGAAGTGCTCGAAGTGCCGTCGGCGGTCGAATGTTTCGACGGGAAAATGTTCAATTCCGTTGCGCCGCCGGTCGAAAAACCATATGCCGTGTTTCAGGTCATTCCGCTGCCGTCGAAATTCGGGCAGGCGCGGACATCACTGCAAAAGGTGTTTTTGATAGATTTCAAGGTCTATGCCAAAATCCCGTTTCCGCCGGAAATTGACGAAGCAGTCGCGGCGGTTGACGAGCATTTCAACCGTGCGCGGACCTATACGACGAACAATTTCCGCATTTCGATCCGCCACGAAAAACCGATCTCACTTCCCGCGCGCGGCGCGACTTCCGACGATAAGATCATTTGCCGCGGCATCACCTTCCGCGCCTGGGTATCGAGAAAATAAATCCCGAAACAATAAATCGAAAATTTCCGCCAAACTTCATTTCGTGAATTTTTATTACCAGAAGGAGCAAATATAAAAGATGTTAAGAGGCGGAGTAGAACAGGTATCACAATTCAAGATCGAAGGCACGCCGGGCGAGGGCGGCGCGGCGAATCGTTACAGCGAGAGCTTTAATTTTATGCTCGACCGGAATTTCGATCCGAAGAATTTTCGCGGCTCGGGCAGTAAGGTCAATACCGTCAAAGTCCATCACAAGAAAATGGCGGGCGGATCGCTCGACGCAATTTTAGATTACAACTCGTTCCCGTATATCTGCAACGGTCTGTTCGTGCCCGGGACGCGCGCGCAGATCGACACGTCGGGCGGCTATAATCAGACCTTCACGGCGAATACCCGCACGTCCGACGCGGCGCGCAAGACCTTTGCCGTCGAGATCGGGGACGGCACCGCCTGCGAAGATTTCACGTTCGTGCAGCTGGTGAATATGGCGCTTGAAGCGACGCAGGACGGTTTTACCGTCAAATCCGACTGCATCGCGCGTTTCCCGACCGATAACCAGTCGCTTGCCGGCAGTCCGACGGTGATCGTTCCGCGCCCGGTTGAGCGCGGCGACGTGGACGTTTATATTGATACCACCTTCGGCGGTCTCGGCACGACAAAACTGACCGAAGCGCAAAAGGAATCGCTCAACATCGGTAATAAATTCAAGGAAGCATTTTTTCATAACAGCGCGAACAGTTCGTTTGCCGATGTCGTCGAAATTCCGTACGATCCGAAATTCAATTTCGAGAGCGCACACAACTCGCAGTCGCGCACTCTGGTCGCCGCGCTCGACTCGAACCCGTATCGCTGGATCCGTTGGGAAGCGCTCGGCAACCAGCTCGGCGTGAACGCTTTATCCGTTCCGGTTTACGAAATGATCCGCATCGATCTGTGCATTCAGTTCGACGCCGCGAAGGCGCTCCGCAACGAAGGCGATCCGTTTGCGTATGCTTACGAAACTTCGATGATGCCCGACCCGACCGGACTCGGCGCGCATATGATCATCACGACGATCAACGGCATCGCTACTTTATAAGTAATTTTTACGGATGTTTTACGGGCGCAAGGTCGTCCGGCTTTAATTTTTTCAGGATAACTTTCAGGGATAAATAAATTTTTATGGGATTCGAATTTGGAGATTTATACAACGAGGACGCGTTTAAAACCGAGTTCCTGCCGCACGAAAAGGTCAGAAAAGGGCAGGGTCTGAAACTCGATCTGAACCGCGACGTCGTTTCGCTCGACTTTATCAACCAGACCAAGTCGTTTGTCGAGAATCTGGTTTCCGATTACGAGCAGGCGGTCGCCAAATCACCCGAAAACAGCGGCACCGGCGAGCCGGAAGAAAAATCCGATGAAGAGCGCCGCGCCGAAGCCGAAAAATCCGTCAGCACTTCGTTGAACGAGAATCTGATGGTGATGGAAGGTCTCGCGCAGGCAATTCGCCAATACGCGCGTATTTTGGGCGGCAAGCCGGGCGAAGATATTCCGTCCGACCGCGTCATCCGGAGCTGGGATCTGGTGCGCGGCGGCAAACCCGTGCCGGTCAGTTACGAAGAACTCGTAACCTGGAAGCTGTCGGTGCTGAAAAAGCTCTTTAATTTCTGCGTATTCGAGGCACAGAGCGTCGAAAAAAAGAAAGGCAAGCGATCCGCCAATACCTGATCTACCCGGATTGGGGGGATCGCTTCGGACCGCTGCCCGATTGGTTTCTGCCGATCTATCACGCAATTATTCAGCGTAAAGATTTCGACCCCCGACCGATCTGGCGGCAGCCGCTCTATCTGCGCAATCGTTACGAGGTCGTTTACAATCTGCTGCGGGAAGCCAACTGGGAGCTTGCGCAGAGAAATAAAGCCTTCGGCGTTTACGATTTTTCGCGTCATTTCGGATAAGCCGATTGCCGTCCGTTTCACATTTCGCGCCGTGTTCGCCCGACTCCACGCCGCTCAGAAAACCCGTCCCGCTGCTCTGAAACGAATTGCGGGACGGGTTTTCTGTTATAAACGCGCTTAACAATAAAAATCCGCAACAGGTCAAAATTTTGGTTGTATGAGTATCGAGTACGACCGGCTTGTTTCATATTTCGACGCGGACATTCGCCCGCTTCGCGCCGCCGCGAACGAGGCGGACAGGATTATCGCGTCGCTCGAAAAAAAACTCATAAGCCTGAAAACCGACCTCAAGCTCAAAATCACCGCCCCCGACCTCGATGATTCCAAAATAAAAACGACCATTGACGGACTGGAAAGGAAATTTCGCGCCGCCGGCGTTTCCTTCAATCAATCGGTCAGGGATTTTTCATCAACCGGACTCGCGCGCTCGTCGCAGCTTCTGGCGAAAAGTTTCGAGGAAGTGATCGACAAAGGCGCGTCGGTTGACGATACGCTGCGCCGGTTCACGCCGGAACTGAACCGTTTATCCGCTTCGCTCAAACGCGGGAGCGCCGATCAGGCTGATTATAACCGGCGGTTTGCCGAATTGCCGCCGGTGCTCCAGCATGCGCTGCGCGAAACACGTTCGTTCGGCAAAGGCATTGACGAGGTCGGCGCGCGCGTCAAAAACAATCCGATGTTTTCCGGCAGTTCGGCATTTAAAGGCGGACTCATCGGCGGAATGCTCGGCGGCGGAATGGTCGCCGCGCTTAATGAAGTCAAACAGCTGGCGATGGAAGGCATGAAGATGAATGCCTCGCTCGATAAATTGGTGCGCTTTACGGCGACTTTGGATAAAAGTTTTCAATCACCTGTCGCGCTGATGTCGTTTCAGAAAGAAATCAAAAAGCTTTCAACCGAAATTCCGCACACGGCGGAAGAAATCGCCAAAGCCTCGTTTACCATCAAATCGGCTTTCGGCGATCTGACACAGCCCGAAACCATCGAATACTTACGGCAATTCGGCATCGCGGCGACGGGCTCGAATACCGGGATTGCCGAACATACGGAAAAAATGGCGGCACTTGCCAAGCAATACGGCATCACGGCAAAGGAACTACCGAAATTCAACGCGATG
>JALHNX010000270.1 GCA_022843305.1 Pyrinomonadaceae bacterium
GGTCACGGACATAATTTAAAACAATCTGTTTGTTGATGCCCCGGATAGTATTCGGACGCGCAATTTGAGTTTTCGCTTTTTGCAGATAGATTCTTTTCATTTTCCTTTAAAATATCCAGAAGTTATTTTTGAAACCCAACTTTGTTGTTAAAATAAACAAACATATTGAATACCTTTTTCTATTTTTTTTCAATTCGAGATAAATGGTTTCACCAATTGAATTAAAATAATACGGATTTTTTACGTCGGTTTTCCGCTTAAGAGTCCGCGCTAAAAGCAGTAAGTCTACGAAACGGATTTTATCTAAAAGCGCGTTAACATCGGCAGATTCAGACAAAACCCGGTTGTCGCGAGCGATGCCTGTACCACCAGATCGGGCGGAAATGACATCTCCGGCTGCATTGACGACAGGTCACAAATGGAACACTTTGCTGATAATTTTGACAGTTTACCGGGAATTCTTCAAAACTCGATTTTTTATGAGAAAGCCCTGTTGGCAAATAACAAAAATATGCTGAAATTTTCCCGAACCATCGCCATCATTAACAATTTATTGCTAAAGGAACTTTTCAAGAAAACAAGATTAAAACCGAAATATCCGGTACATTTTAGTTTTATGACTTTCCCGAATGATATATTGCATCCACTTTTTCAAATACGGCTGAATTCAATACGTAAAAAACGTATTTGTTACCATTCGACCATCAAACTGTAAGTTTTTTACTCAAAGACTTTCAAAAGCCGAATAAGTATGTTATAAATAATTGACAAATTTAGCTTTTACCGAATTTTAACGGTGCAATAGGGCATTGAGTTAATTTTTTGTATTTCTTGCCAATTTTTATTGACATAAAATTATAATTCGTGTAAAAAATCTAAAGGTTTGATTTTTTTGAAATTATTGACTTAACGGGATACAAGAGGAGAAATATGAACAGCAAAACATTGATTCGAAAGGCACTTTCGATATGCTTGATGGTAGCAATCTACGCTACGTACTCAATGGTAACCTTAGCAAGCACCGAAAGAATAGCCGGAGAACTTTTAATTTCGGGAAAAAATTCGAGCGTAAAAGTTAATGGAGAAACGGCACAGAGCGGTCGTTCGATCTTTTCAGCCAGCACCATTTCAACACCGGAAAATACCAGCGCGATTATCAACTTGGGCAAATTCGGTAAACTCGAACTTGCTCCGAACACGACAGCAAACATTTCATTTACAGATAAAGGCATCAGCGGCGATTTGCTGAGCGGCAAAATTACCGTTTTGGGAACAACTAATGCCGTCAACATCAAAACCACCGAAGGCAAAATCGTTAAACTCAACGCAGGCGAATCAGTTTCAGCCGGCAGACAACAGGACGATGACGATGACGATGACGGCGGGGCTGCATGGTGGGTTTGGGCGGCAATCTTCGGCGGCGCAGTCGCAGCCGTCGTAATTGCGGCGACTTCGGATAATAACCGTATAGCTTTAGGCGGCGGCACGACGGTTGTCAGTACAAACCGCTAAAATTTTGCAATCTCTCTAAACAGTTTGTAGAGAGATTTTATCTTTATTAAGATTGACATTTAGGAGGATTATTTAGATGCTCAGCAAGAATTTGATTCATAAATCGTTTACGTTCCTGACAGCCATGGCTTTCTGGTGCGTAACTTCGATGGTTGCTTTAGCTGCGCCCAAAGACATTACCGGTGACATTACTGTTTCAGGACAGGTTAGCGTCAACGGACAGTCGGTTGTTTCCAATTCAACCGTTGTTTCAGGCAGCAGCATTATCACCGGCGACAATTCAACAGCGGTTATCAGTTTAGGAAAAACCGGCAGAATTGAACTTTTAGCCAATTCAAATATTACTTTGAAATTTAACGATACGGGTATTACCGGAATTCTTTCGACCGGGAAAGTTCGCGTTTCAAATGCGGCAGGCGTTGCCACAACAATTACGACCAAAGATTCGACAGTGATTGCTGACGCGGGTCAGGCAAACAGCTTCGGTGTCGAAGTTGAATGTTCGCACACTCACGTTGATACAATCAGCGGTTTGGTGATGATGAGAACCGGCAACAATGACAAGCAAGTTGCCGCCGGAACAGATGCCGTTGCAGGCAATCTTTCTCAACCAGGTTGCCAGCCTTGTATTCGTCCGGGTCCGGATGTTCGCGTTGCTTCAATCGGAGCGCTTCCGCTCGTGGCAATTCTTTTGGCAGCGGCAGGCGGTATCGGAACAGCCATTATTTTTGGCAGCGGTAATGAAACCACCACCACCGGCGGAACGGTTGTAGTTAGTACAATTCGCTAAACTACCGTTTGTTTTTGCAGGAAATTTATTGCGGGTCAAGTTGATTTTAAACCTGACCCGCATAACTTTGTTTTGCTTTGTGAATTATTTAACAATATCTAATTTATAATAAAGGGTTTAATTAATTTGATATGCATATTGCAGTTATAGGAACAGGTTATGTTGGATTAGTGACGGGTGCTTGCTTTGCCGAATTCGGCGTTGAAGTTACCTGTGTTGACGTTGATGAAAAGAAAATCGAAGGCTTGAAAAACAATATCATGCCCATTTATGAACCGGGCTTGGATACGATTGTTGAAAAGAATTACAAAGCCGGCAGACTTCATTTTACAACGGATATAAAATCGGCAGTCGAACAGGCTTTAGTCGTTTTTCTCGCGGTCGGAACGCCGCCGAAGGAAGACGGCTCGCCCGATATGAGTTATTATCAGCAGGCGGCGAAGGATATTGCCCAAGCGATGAACGGTTACAAGGTTTTGGTAACAAAATCAACCGTTCCGGTCGGCACGGGCAAATGGCTGGGAAAATTTGTCGCCGAAAATCAGACAACAAAAACAAATTTCGGCGTGGCATCAAACCCCGAATTTCTTCGTGAAGGCGCGGCGATTGACGATTTTATGCGCCCTGACCGCGTGGTTGTCGGCAGTAATGAACCCGACGCGATAGCGATTATGAAAGACCTCTATCGCCCGCTTTATTTGATTGAAACGCCGATTGTCATTACATCGCTCGAAGCGGCGGAACTCATCAAATACGCGGCAAACGCGTTTCTTGCAACGAAAATCACGTTCATCAACGAAATCGCCAATCTTTGCGACGCAATCGGCTGTGATGTTCACGATGTCGCGCGCGGAATGGGAATGGACAACCGCATCGGTCGTAAATTCCTGCATCCGGGACCGGGTTACGGCGGTTCGTGTTTCCCGAAAGACACCAAAGCGTTTACCAAAGTCGGCGACAAATTCAATGTCGAAACGTCCGTTGTTGACGCGGTCATTGCGGCAAACGACCGACAGCGTCAGATGATGCTGCCGAAAATCGAAAAGCTCGTCGGCGATTTGAACGGCAAAAGAATCGGTGTTCTCGGACTTTCGTTTAAACCCGAAACCGACGATATGCGCGAATCTCCGGCGACGGATATTATCAAGGAAATGCAGAAACGCGGCGCGACCGTGCGGGCATTCGATCCCGTGGCGATGGAAGAGGCGAAACACTGCCTGCCCGACATCGAATATGCGACGGACGAATACGATGCGATCAAAGATGCTGATGCGCTCGTTATCGTAACTGAATGGAATCAATTCCGCGCGCTCGATATGGAAAAGGTTAAAAGCCTTCTGAAAACTCCGAAAATCGCGGATTTGCGAAATATCTACGAACCCGCAGATATGCTCGAACTCGGTTTTGAATATGTCGGTGTCGGACGCTAAGAAGAAGAGGAGAAATGGAGAAAGGGAGAATTTGCTCTATCCGTAATTGGCAAGTAAAATAGCAGTTTCGGAAAAGAGGAAAACTCCCCTTCTCCTCTTCTCTTTTTCTCCTCTTCTAAAATTTTATGGCTATCACAACAAAAGTTCTCGTCACGGGCGGCGCGGGATTTATCGGCTCGAATCTGGCGGATGAATTAATCAAACAAGGCGCGAAAGTCGTTATTATAGATAACCTCGTCACGGGTTTTCGTGAAAACTTAGAAGAAATTAACGGCGATTTCGAGTTTATCGAGGGCGATTTGAACGATGATGAAGCGATGAAAAAAGCTGTCGAGGGAGTTGAGATAGTTTTTCACGAAGCCGCCCTGCCTTCGGTTCCCCGCTCGGTCGAAAACCCTGCCGATACGCATCAGGCGTGCGTCAACGGCACGTTTAATCTACTCCTAAAAGCGAAAGATGCCGGTGTGAAGCGCATTATTTATGCCGCGTCGAGTTCGGCTTACGGCGATCAGCCGACTTTGCCGAAGGTTGAAACGATGCGCCCCGAACCGCTTTCGCCGTATGCGGGCGCGAAGCTGATGGGCGAATATTATTGTCAGGTTTTCAGCCGCGTTTACGGGCTTGAATCCATCGCGCTTCGATATTTCAACGTCTTCGGTCCCAGACAAAATCCTTCATCGCAGTATTCGGGCGTGATTTCGCGCTTTGTGGACGCGCTTTTGGGCGCGAAAACGCCGGTCATTTACGGCGACGGCGAAACGTCGAGAGATTTTACATACATTGCGAACGTCGTGGACGCGAATATCAAGGCGGCGCAGACCTCGAAAGGCATCGGCGAAGTGATGAACTGCGCGAACGGTGAACGCATCAGCTTAAACGAGCTTCTGAACGTCCTGAAAAAGATCACGGGCAAACAAGACGTGAACGCTTCCTACGAACCCGAACGCAAAGGCGACGTTAAACACTCGCAAGCCGACAACCGCCTTGCCGTCGAATGCCTCGGCTACGAAAAGCTCGTCGGACTCGAAGAAGGCTTAATCAAAACCATCGAATGGTGGAAACAAAGCCGATTTTCCAACATTTAGAGCGGTTAAAGATAGGATATACGGCAAACTTTAGTTTGCCGATGATCGTTCAGAACGGCGAACTTCACAACAAACTGAAGTTTGTTGTACTTTTTACCAGCGATCCGATCTTTAATCGCTCTGGAGTCAACTGTCCAACAAAATCAATCAAACACCGCCGATAAAAAATCGAGCGGTGTTTGTCATTTTCCAATTAGGGCGGAAACATTATCAAGCAGAGCGGAAGCGTTATCACACAGAGCGGGAATGTTGTTATCAATAGCGGAGATAAAATCACTCAAGGCGAAAGCATTATTACAGATAGCGAATTGATAATCACTTGAAGCGGAAGCATTATCAAACAGGGCAGAATCATTATCACACAAAACGGATTGAGTATTTTGAACAGCGGTTTGAAATTTAACGGATAAGGTCGGAGCGCGGACAGCTTGTCCGCGCTCCGACTAAATCCAAACTCACTACTTATCACTCACCGTCAGCTTCGCAAAATACTCCTGCAAATTCTGATGCCGAAACCGCCACTGCCCGCCATCCTTCTCCAAAATCCGCGCCTCCGCCGCATAATCCAGAAACGTCGCGTATTTCAAAGGCATCGCACCTTCA
>JALHNX010000271.1 GCA_022843305.1 Pyrinomonadaceae bacterium
CGTGTGCTCTTCCGATCTTCCTTTTAAAACCAAATTAAAAGAAGGAAAATTAATTACTTCTATTGAAGTTGAGAAAGTAGAAGATGAGAAAGATGATGAAATTCTTGTCTTTAATTTCGGAGAAACCGATGTTGCAATCTCAGATTTCAACAAACCAAATACAAGCAAAAGTAGTTAGTAACTCACCTTACGCGATGCGGGATTTTTTCGGGCTTTGCCCGTTGATGTGCGGAAAGGCTCTGCCTCACTTTTAGCCGTCGAATTCAAGGCACAGCCTTAAATTTCTTAAAACCTGCCCGGAAAGGCAGAGCCTTTCCGCACATCGGGCGGCAGAGCCGCAAAATATATCAAACTACGTCAGGTGAGTTAGTAAAAGTTTTTCTCAAAAACAATTTTGGCGAATGCCGTCGGGAGTACATTGGTATAGAAAGTTCGACTCTTTCCCGCCCGAATTTTATTTGACGGGCGGAACTCTCGATTAAACTTTGTCGCCGAAATTTATTTGAAAACGTTTTTTGCAAACGGGCATTTTTGATGAAATGTTTTAGTTCAGAGGTGAAATAAACTTGTGCTAAAATTGATGACAGAAAGGCAAAACTCTTTCCGAAGCATTTTGCACAGGAGCTATCTAAGATGAACCCAGAATTAACGCTTGAGCGCATGACAATTCGGATGCCGCGAAATCAATTTACGTTTTATTTCGGCAATCGAAGAAAGGTAAGTGTTGAAGAATTCGAGAATCTTTGCCGCCAAAACAGAGATTTGCGCTTTGAAATGAATAATAATGGAGAAATTTCCGCGATGCCGCCTGTTCATTCTGATACGAGCGAAAAAAATGGTGATATTTTTATTCAATTAGGAATTTGGGCTAAAAAAGACAAAAGCGGAAAGGTTTATGAATCTTCCGCCGGATTCGTTTTGCCGAATGGCGCAATTCGTTCGCCCGATGCAAGTTGGGTATCGAAGGAGCGGCTCGAAAACCTGAGCGAAAAACAGCGGCAAGGTTTTATCAATATTTGTCCCGATTTTGTGATCGAACTGCGTTCCGCTTCGGATTCGCTGACCAAACTAAAGTCGAAAATGCTCGAATATCTCGAAAACGGCGCAAAACTCGGTTGGCTGATTGACCCGACGAAAGGCAAAGCGTATATCTACCGGAAAAACGAAACGGTCGAAACTCTGGAAAATCCGAATACTCTTTCAGGCGAGAATGTTTTGAAAAACTTTGTCCTCGATTTGAGCGAAATATTATAGATCTACAAACCAAATGTGCAACTCTTTTGTATTGTCGCGTTGCGACATTTTGAATTTAGCCGTGTAATTTATTGCACGGTCGGCGAAAATTGACGATCTTTGTCGCGGCAGCGACAACTGAATTATCTTTTGCCGCATTTTTCAATCGTCGCTAGCGCGACGCACCGCAAATTTATCGTTTTCCGTGCAATAAATTACACGGCTCAACTCAATTGATCGCTACGCGATACAAAATTCTTTAATTTTCAACAAAAAGAGTTGCACATTAGGTATCTACAATTATCTACAACTATGTTCTGCCCGAATTTCCCTTGAAAGTCGTCGGGATTCTCCCGACGCTATTAAATTTGTCGCTTTCAGCGACTTTTCCCTGATGTCAACCGAACCTCGTGTTCAGTCAAGGTTAAGATAGCGTGTCAGAACCATCGGCGGTCGCGGATGGTTGAACTTTCTGATAAAGATTCTCGAAATAAAACTTAACCCGCCCGCTACCGCAGGCGGTTCTGACACGCTAATCAAAATGCAATCGGCAATGAAAATATCAAAAATCACAGAAAAACCTTCGTGTTTCCTTCATGAAACTTCGTGGATAGTTATTTCAAATATTCTCTATCGGAATTAAAAACCGATTATTTATTTCGGCTCGTCATATTCGGGATTCGGACGGTTGCTGCGTTGACGGCGTTTTTGTCTTTCCTCGCGCTTTATTTGTTCAAATTCTTCTTCGGTCATTACGTCCGGGATCGGACGTTCGGCGCGACGCTGTCGTCTTTGGTTTCTTCTATTTTCGCGTTCGGCATCAACGATTTCCGGCTCGTCTTCAGGTTCGCGCGACTCGTCTTTTTCCAAAACGGCTTCATCATTTCCCGATGTCCGGGTTTTTCGCTTGACGGGCGCTTTTTGCACGGGTGCTTCCGATGATTCGGGCGCTTTGGCAACGACGGTTTCGTTTTTCGTGTCGTCGGTTTTGGATTTTTCCGCCGGTTTATCGCTTGCCGTCGTATTTGGAAGGGTTTCGGCACTCTCGCGGTTTGAATCGGTGTTGGAAGAATTTGCGTTGACAACCGGCTGATCGGTTTGGTCGCCGGAATTTTCCCCGCTGCCGAGATAAAAAGCCGTGACGATGCCGAAAAAAAGCAAAACCGCCGCCGCCGCCCAGAGGATGCGGGTTTGATTGACTTCATTTTTTCCCGAAACCCTGGTCGGAATGTCAACGATCATCGGCGCAGAAGACACTTCCGCCGGACGACGAATCTCTTCGGAATTTATTGGCGGTTCGTCCCGCGTGATTTCTGCCGACCCGGGCTTTTCATCCTTGATAGAATTTTTCGCCGAGGCGAACGAATCGAGCGCGGGGAACTCATTATTTTGCGCCGAATCGAAGACTTTTGCCGACGCTCCGGGTAAAGCCGGCGCAACTGCTTTCACACTTGAATTTGTTTTTGAGTCTCCAGCCGCTGCAAATTCGAGTGCCTGCCGCATCGCTTTTGCCGAGATAAAACGGTTTTCGGCATTCAATGCCATCGCCGAGTTGATGACGTTGGCGACCGCGTCCGAAATTTCGGAACGAATTTCATTTGCCAAACGCAGCGGGTCCGGGTTGCCGTTGACGATTGCCGAGGCGCGCGTCAGCACGTTGATCGGCGGCGCGCCGGTTAAAAGATGAAAGAGGGTCGCGCCGAGCGCGAAAATATCCGAACGCGCATCGGTTCCGGTTCCCTGAATTTGTTCGAGCGGCGAATATGTGCGCGAATAACCGAAAACGCTGATTTCGGTCGCGTCCTTTTGATTGACCTTCGCCAAACCGAAATCGAGCAGCATAATGCCGCCGCGCGACGTGAGCTTCAGATTGTGCGGTTTGATGTCGCGGTGGATGACGGGCGGCTCCTGCGAATGAAGATAATCGAGCGCGTCGAGCAAATTGTCCGTCCAGCGTAAAACGTCCGCGACCGAAAAACCGCCTTCATGTTTCAGAATGTCGGACAAATCCTCGCCTTCGATATACTGCATAACGAGAAAATAGCCGTCATTTTCCGCAAAATAATCGGTAACGTGCGGCAAAACTTGATGCTGAAGCCCATTCAAAAGCCGTGCTTCGCGCTCGAAAGCATCGGCGAATTCATCTTCTTTATAAAATGTTTCCTTGATGGCGACGTGATTGTCGAAACGCCGGTCAACAGCGAGATAGACCGCGCCCATTCCGCCCGAGCCGATTTTTTTTTCAATCAAATAACGATCTTGCAAGAGTGTTCCATTTTCAATCATTTTCTTTACCCGCTTATATTAAACTGCAATTACGATGCCTTTGCGCCTCTGGCGGTTGATCGCCCTGACAAAACTATTACCTTTATCGAGGCAATTTAATAAAAAAACTATTGTTTTGATAAAAAAACGGGCGTAGAATTTTACTATTATGAAAATTTTGCTTGTTTACCCGGTTTTTCCCGATACTTATTGGAGTTTTCGACATGCTTTGACGTTTGAAGGTAAACAAGCCGCGTTTCCGCCGCTCGGGCTTTTGACCGTTTCGGCAATGCTGCCCGCCGCGTGGGAACGGCGGCTGGTTGATATGAACGTCGAAACGCTCGATGAAACCGACATCGAATGGGCGGATATGGTTTTTATCAGCGCGATGATCGTGCAGAGAGAATCTCTGGAAGAAGTCGTGCGGCGATGCAAAGCGTTGAATAAAAAGGTTGCCGTCGGCGGTCCGTATGTTTCGACCAGTGCCGAGCATCTGGCGGATGCCGATTATATTTTTGTCGGCGAGGCGGAAGAAACTTTGCCCGAATTTATCGTCGATCTGAAGCTCGGTTCGACCAAACATCTCTACGAAGCCGCCGAGCGACCTTCGCTTCTGGAAACGCCCGTGCCTGATTTCAGTCTGATCGATATGAACCGATACAGCGCGATGAACGTGCAGTATTCGCGCGGCTGTCCGTTTCAATGCGAATTTTGCGACATTATCGAAATTTACGGGCGTGTGCCGCGCACCAAATCGAACGCGCAGATGTTAGCGGAACTCGACACGCTCAAACGTGCGGGCTGGCGCGGGCTGGTTTTTATCGTTGACGATAATTTCATCGGCAACAAAAAAAATGTCCGCCAATTTATGCCGGATTTGGTTGAATGGTCGCGGCAAAATGCTTTTCCGTTTTCCTTTATCACCGAGGCGAGCGTCAATCTCGCGGAAGACGACGCGCTGCTTCAGCAGATGCAGGATGCCGGATTCAGGCGCGTCTTTCTCGGCATCGAAACGCCGGTCGAAGAAAGCCTCAAAGAAGCGCAGAAAGGACAAAACACGCGGCGCGATTTGCTTGAATCGGTGCAGAAAATTCAGAGTTACGGGATGGAAATAATGGCGGGTTTCATCGTCGGATTCGACAACGACCCCGACGATATTTTCGAGCGGCAGATAAATTTTATCCACGAGAGCGCGATTCCGCTGGCGATGGTCGGACTGCTGACGGCGCTGCCCGACACACAGCTCTGGCGGCGGCTTGAAACAGAAGGCAGACTTTTACAGGAAAGCTCGGGTAACAACACGGATTGCTCGTTGAATTTCGTTCCAAAGATGAACGAAACGCGGCTTGTCGAAGGTTACAAAGCTATTTTGCGAAACATTTACAGTCCACCGGAATATTACAAACGCGCTTTGGATTGTCTGTCGCGCTTTAAACAAAACAGAATCGAACCGCGCCAAACCGATTTAATCAAAGACCTCAAAGCCTTCGTCAAATTAATATTGACGCTCGGCATCCGCGACAGCGAGCGTGTTCAATTCTGGACTTATTTATTCCGCCTCGTCAGATTTTACCCGCGCGAATTCGCGCACGGAATGACGCTTGCCGCAATGGGCTATCATTTTCGCAAGATAACCGCCGAATACTGCAAATAAGCAAAGCGGCAGTTTGCTACTTTGTTTATCTCAGCTTGTTTCTCGTTTTTAATTCGCGCCAGATCAGGAATAATAAAATCACGAT
>JALHNX010000272.1 GCA_022843305.1 Pyrinomonadaceae bacterium
ACGCGCGGGCTTCTGCCGGTAATTTTAGAGGAAAAAATAAAAAAATGATTATACCCGTAAAATGGTCGGACGAAGGCGTTTTGATGCTTGACCAGCGGCTTTTGCCGACCGAAGAAAAATGGCTTACTTTGAAAACTTACAACGATGTCGCCGACGGCATCCGCGATATGGTCGTGCGCGGTGCGCCGGCAATCGGCGTTTCCGCCGCTTACGGAATCGCGCTCGGTGCAAAGAACTTCGTCGGAATGGCGATGACCGATTTTGAGGACGAAATTGATTATATCTGCGAAGTTCTCGGCAAAACGCGCCCGACCGCCGTTAATCTGTTCTGGGCGATTGACCGTATGAAACGCACTTTTGCAAAAGCCAAAGCGGAAGGGAAATCGGTCAGCGAAATCAAACAGATTTTATTGGAAGACTCGAAGGCGATTCACGAAGAAGACATTGAATCGCAACGGCTGATCGCGCAATTCGGCGGCGAGCTGATCGAAAACGATTCGGTCGTGCTGACGCACTGCAACGCCGGCGCACTGGCGACGGGCGGCGTTTGGGGAACGGCTTTAGGCGTAATTCGCGGCGCAATTAATCAAGGCAAAACCGTTTCCGTCATCGCCGACGAAACGCGTCCATATTTGCAGGGCGCACGTCTGACCGCTTGGGAACTGGATCAGGACGATATTCCGGTAACGTTAATAACGGATAATATGAGCGGGCATATTATGAAAAAAGGCGGTGTGCAGGCGGTCGTAGTCGGTTCGGATCGCATTGCGGCAAACGGCGATGTCGCCAACAAGATCGGCACATATATGGTCGCCGTTCTTGCCAAACGCCACAATATTCCGTTCTACGTTGCCGCGCCGCTTTCGACGGTTGATCTGAATTGCCCGACCGGCGAAGAAATTCCCATCGAGGAACGCGACATTCGGGAAATCACGCACCTCAAAGACATCCGGCTCGCGCCCGAAGGAATCAGCGTTTCAAACTATGCGTTCGACGTTACGCCGAACGATCTGGTCACGGCAATCATCACCGAAAAAGGCGTTGCCCGCGCGCCATACACGGAAAGTTTGCGGAAACAGTTTGAAGATTAATTTTTAACCGCGAAATGACCCGAAATTTCACTAAACAATTTCAAAATTTCGGGTTATTTCACGCTTTGAATTTTCACGCATTTCTCCCAAAAATCATTTACAAAAAAGCCTCTGCTCTGTAAAATCTAAATTAAATTTAAGCTCAAAAAAGCAACCTTAAACTTTCTAAAACATCTCTGAATATATGAAAATCTCGACAATTGCTCTGATTTCATTGACAACTCTATTTTTGTCGGCTTTTGCCGCGACCAATGTGCAAGCTCAATTCGGAACGCTCCTGACCGTCAATCATAACGGCGATACGCACGATTCAAATATCGGCGACGGCTTTTGCGCCGATTCAAACGGCAATTGCACACTTCGCGCGGCGGTCGAGGAAGCCAATGCCAATCCTTTTCTGGACGGCATCAATTTCGCTCTGCCTGCGTTTTCGACGATTGATCTGACGCTCGGCGAATTGACGCTTTCGACGCATATCCACATCGCCGGACCCGGTGCGCGAAGGCTGACCGTTCAACGAAGTTCGGCGGCGGGAACGGCAGATTTTCGTATTTTCAGAGTCCAGTCCTCGAATACATTTCCATATCCGACGACGATTCGCGGCTTGTCCATCAAAAACGGGAAAACGACGAGCGACGGCGGCGCGGTTTTTACCGATTATAATTCAGTCTTGCAGTTGACCGAGGTTTCCGTTACCAATAACACTTCGGCAAGCGGTGCGATCTTTAGTGCGGGTGTTTTGTATGTTACGCGGTCGCTCATCAGCTCGAATATCGGAACGGGTTCGTTCGGCGGCGGAATAACCCATATCAATCCGCAGGGAACTTCCGTAATCTCAAATTCGACGATTACCAATAATTCGGGCAATCAGGGCGGCGGAATTTACAATATCGGAAGCCTTCTGCTCGTCAACAACACCATCAGCCATAACACGGCTGCGACCGCCGGAAGCAGTGTCATGAACGATTCATCCGGCACGATCAATGTTCTCAACACGATTATCGGAATGGACAGCTCTTCGACCAGCAGTTCGCTGTCCGGCGCGTTCAATTCTTTGGGGAACAACCTCATCACCGATGCCCGCAACAGCACGGGTTTTACAAACGGCGCGAACGGCGATCAGGTTAGCAACAACAACGCGATTAACGCGCTTCTCGGCACTTTAGCCGACAACGGCGGACAGACCGACACCCGCGCTCTTTTAGACGGCAGTCCGGCGATTAACGCGGGCAACAGCTGCGTCTATAACACTCCTTGTAAACTACCCTTGATTCCGATAAACTTTCGCCTTTCGACCGACCAACGCAGCAATTATCGGCGGCTCGGCGGCGCGGCAGTTGATGTCGGCGCGTATGAATATCAGGCAAACGGATTTATCGGCAGTGTTATGCTCGGTACATTCGGCAACCGTAACCGTTCGGGCGGCAGTCTGGCGATTCTGACCATCGGAAGCACCAACGAAAAGCAAACCCGCATCTCGAATCCGTTCGGCAATCACCTCTTTCCGAATCTCCCGCTCGGCGAAGTCGTTTTTCTCGAACTAAAACCCAAACGCGCACGGGAACGAAAAGGACTGTTGGTTATCGAGTTAGACAATCTGCCGACTCTTCAGCCGATGCCCGCGCTCGAAAAACAAGGCATCAAAATCACCTTGAATAACCTCAGTTCGGGATAAGACCGGAGCGCAGGCTGCCAGCCTGCAACGCCGCTTGAAAAGCGGTGTAACGAACTTTGCTTTTCAGTAATCTTGAATAAATTCGGAGGTTGTTAGCGTTTTTCAAACGCTTGCAGGCTGGCAGCCTGCGCTCCGTTTGGCAAATTCCTTATCCCGAACTGAGGTTTGAATAAATAAACCTCCGCCGATTTTAACCCGCGAACCGGCACGAAACTTCACAAAAACATTCAATTGTTCAGTAAAGTTTCGTGCTTTATTTTCAAACAACTCAATATAAATCTTTGCAAAAAAGCAAAATTGCATTATTCTTTTGGCTGAAAGCAGTTAAATTTCCGAAATCAGTTCACCGAATATGAAGAATAATTCTTCCCGCAAATTGCTTTTTACGATGATAGCGATAGTTGTTCTCACGCTTTTGTCAGCCGTAGTTATTAATCTATTCACAAACAAAAAGGATGTTACCGATTGGTTGGATAACGTTGAATTTCGCTATCTTGTCGTTGCAGTGATTGTTATCTGCTGCGTTTTAATACTTCTTGCCTATCTTCAATTCAGATACGCTGAAAGCTCGGATAAAGAAAAAGAGATTCTTACTGAAAACATCGAACCCGATGTCAAAAAACTCTTCGATTCGCTCAAGGAACGCTACCAGAAACGCTATGAAAACAAGCTCGACGAACGTTTCGAGATAAAGCTCGAAGTCAGCGAAGATTGGGACGGACGCAAAACGCAAACCTTTAATGAGCGTTACGACAAAGACGCGAAAATCAGCGAGGCTTTTCCGCGTCTGAAGGAGCTTTTCGATTCAAAGGACGGTCTGCTTATCGTCGGCGAACCCGGCGCGGGCAAAACCGTTCTGCTTCTCAAAGTCGCGCTTAATCTGCTCGGAAATACAAATCTCAAAGAAAAAGAACCGTTTCCCGTGATTTTCAATCTGGCTTCGTGGAATAAAGATTACGCGAATTTCGGCGAATGGCTCAAGGCGATGCTCGTTTCGGGCAACGGGCTTTCAAAAGACTTTGCCGAGCGTCTGCTTCGTGAAAAAAGATTTATTCTTCTGCTCGACGGTCTGGACGAATTGGCGCGAAACGAAGAAGATGCGGAAGCCGACCAAAAACGCGCCGCTTGTCTTGAATCCTTGAACAATTATCTCGACGGCGAAAAGACCGTCATCTGTTGCCGGATTGACGAATTTGCCGCGATGCAGAAAAACACGGCGCAGGACGCGCCCGTTTCCGCCAAAATCAAAGTTTTGAATCTGACAGAGGTAGAAATATTCAAGGCTCTCGGACACGCCCAAACGAACCCCAAACATCACGCCTCGGCAAAAAACGTGAGCGAGTTGATTGCCAAAGACGAAAACGCGGCATTGCGTAAAATTCTCTGCACGCCTTTCTATTTCACCATCGCGCTCGAAGTCTTTTACAAACGGCTTTCCGCCGAAACAAATCTTCCGCATGACGAGAAAGAACTCGGAACATATTTGATTGAAAAATATGTCGAAAGAAAGCTGGATAAAACTTCAAATCCGAATAATTTCGATAAAGAAAAGACAAAAAAATGGCTCAAATGGCTGGCAGAGTTGATGGAAAAAGAAACAAAACAGCTAATTACATTTGAACTCGCCGATTTACATCCAGCCGATTTAACTAAACGATGGTTCTTTGGTGGTGTTGTTGGCTTGTTCGTTGGCTTGTTGGTTGGCTTGGTCGGTGGCTTGGTCTTTGGATTGGTCTTTGGCTTGATCGGTGGCTTGGTCTTTGGCTTGGTCGGTGGCTTGATCTTTGGCTTGGTCGTTAAAAATATAAAAACCGAAGATATTGTTAAAATGGAATTTACTATTAAATCTTTAAAAAAAGGTTTGGTCGGTGGCTTGGTCGTTGGCTTGATCGTTGGCTTGGTCGGTGGCTTGTTCGGTAGCTTGTTCGTCGGCTTGGTCATTGGCTTGGTCTTTGGCTTGGTTGGTGTCTTGTTCGGTGGCTTGGAGGAATTAAAAAAAATCAATCAGATTACTTATCTTGAAAATCCGTATCAAAGACTTTACGGCGGATTTATATTCAATTTCCTGTTGATGATTTCGGTATTTACTTTATTCGGAAGTTTCTTGAGTTCATTAAATTATTTTCCAAAATTGCAATTAACCGCCGATGTTACACTTCAAGAACTATTACCGGCATTTTATGCAGTGGTTGCTTTTCCAATTTATCAATTATTCACAACCCCGATATTCTTGCATTCGTATTTACGTTTTTGTTTCTGGTATGAAGGCGCGATGCCTTTGAAATACGCGACGTTTCTGGATTATGCGGCGGAGGCGCGTATTTTGGAGAAGGATGGCGGGCAGTGGCGGTTTCGGCATCAGAATTTGCAGGAGTATTTTGCGAAGCTGACGGTGAGTGATAAGTAGTGAGTTTGGATTTAGTCGGAGCGCGGACAAG
>JALHNX010000273.1 GCA_022843305.1 Pyrinomonadaceae bacterium
CGCAGGAAAGCCTGAATCAGATGAAAACCTTTAAAGATGGCGGCATCGGGCTGGGTATGTTTCAGTTTCCGCTGGACGGTAAAACGGTTTTGGGGCACACGGGCGGAATAGATAATTTTAACGCCGCGCTGTTTTATCTTCCGGAAGAAAAATTGGCTGTCGCCTACACGTCGAACGGAAGGGTTTATTCGCCGAACAGCATCGTTCTCGGCGCGATGGACATTTATTACAACAAACCGTTTACCATTCCGACCTTTGAAAGCGTCGCCGTCAGCGCGGAGGTTTTGGATAAATATGTCGGCGTTTATGCGAGCGAAGGTTTTCCGCTGAAAATAACCGTCAAGCGCGAAGGCGCGACGCTTTTGGCGCAGGCGGGCGGGCAATCGGCTTTTCCGCTCGAAGCGACGGAGCAGAATAAATTCAAGTTCGAATCGGCGGGCATCGTGTTGGAATTCGATGCCGCGAAAGATCAGATGAAGTTGATTCAACGCGGGCGCGAAACCGTCTTTACCAAAGAAAAATAAAGGATTATCGGGCATTGGTTTGTTTTACCCGTTGTGCATTAGTTGGTAAAATTAACCGATGCCCGACAAAGAATCTTCACGCCCGGTAAATAAATTCATTCTCGAATTAACGGTTTTCGTCTGCGGTGCGCTCGTGATGACTTACGAGATCATCGGTTCGCGCATCGTTTCTCCATTTATCGGAACTTCGACTTACGTTTGGACAAGTCTGATCGGCATCATTCTCGGGGCTTTGAGTCTGGGTTACTGGCTCGGCGGAAAAACAGCCGACCGCAAACCCGATCTGAAAATTCTCGCAATGGTGATTTTTCTCGCGGGCGGTGCGGTCGCGGCGACGATTCTCACGAAAGACGTTTTTCTCTCGTTTATCGCCCGCAGCCCTTTGAGTTTGGAACTGAAATCCGTTGTCGCCGCGCTGATTCTTTTCGCGCCGGCAAGCGTTTTGCTCGGATTCGTCACGCCTTACGCGGTCAAACTGAAAATGCTTTCGCTCGCCGATTCGGGCAAAACGGTCGGCAGACTTTACGCGCTTTCGACCATCGGCAGCATATTCGGAACTTTTCTCGCGGGCTTCGTTCTGATCCCGTTTGTCGGCAGTGTGCGGACGCTTTATCTGATCGTTTTCGCGCTGTTCGGACTTTCGATTCTGCTCGCGCCGTTCGCGCTTTCAAAGACGAATCTGACGATTCTGATTCTCTTTGTTTTCGGCATCGCGGCGACCGAACTGCAAGGTTATCTGCTGTTTAGGACAAACGATCTGCGCGATATTGACACCGAATACAGCCGTGTGCGGGTTTTTACGATGAAGGATGAAGAAAGCGGCAGAAATGTGCGCGCGATGGCGTTCGACCCGCATTTTATCCAGTCGAAAATGTTTCTGGACGGCGACGAACCCGCCTCGGAATATCTCAAATATTATCATCTCGTCCGTCATTTCAAACCCGATTTTCAAAACGCGTTGATGATCGGCGGCGCGGGCTATTCGTTCCCGAAAGATTTTTTGAAGGTCTATCCCGATAAACAACTCGAAGTCGTCGAGATTGACCCGCAAATGACCGAAATCGCTAAAAAATATTTTAATTTGCGCGAACATCCGAATCTGAAAATCTTTCACGAGGACGGCAGAATTTTTCTCAACCGCGCCGGAGCGAAAAAATACGACGCGGTTTTTCTCGACGCTTTCGGTTCGCTTTTCACCGTTCCGTTTCATCTGACAACCGTCGAAGCCGTCCGCGAGATCAGCCGCGTTTTAAAGGATGACGGCATCGTAATTTTCAACGCCGGCGGCGCGATCAAAGGCGATGCGAGCCGCTTCATAAACGCCGAACTCGCCACCTACAAACAAGTTTTCCCGCAAGTCCTGCTTTTCAAAGTCCGCCCCGAACGCGCCGACGAAGCCGTCCAAAACCTCATCATCGTCGCCGCCAAAAGCCAAACTCCGCTCGATCTCGAAAGCGACGACGCGGAGTTATCCAAATTTTTGGATAATTTATACTTGCAGCCCCTCGAAACCCGCGAAAAAATCCTGACCGACGACCTCGCGCCCGTCGAATTCTACAATTCCTTCGCCCAAACCGAATTTCATCAGTAATTTTCAGAAAATTATTGCGTCCGCAAACTCCAATATTTCAACACTTAGCAAAAATACAAAAAAAAGTGAAAAAAATATTAAAACAAAATGAAAGTTTTTACCCGCAAAAAGTCATATATAGGTAGAAAGCATTTACGGCGGCATTCCGAAAGGTATCTTTCTAAATTGGAAAATGAGTTTTTTTGGTTGTTTATAAAGCGATCCGAAGAAACATTTCAAAGCCGAAAGCCGAATTTTCACGCCCGATGCTCTGAAATGCGTTCACCCGAATTTTACAAAAATTATTTTAACGGTTTATGGTGATTCGATTATTTGCATAATTCTAAGCAATTAAAAATAGCAAATTGATGTAAAAGCCGGAAATTTTCTTTAAACTTTTTGCCATAAACAGAAGGAGATTTTATATGAAAAAAGAGCTTCAAAATTTAAATAAAACATTCTTGATTGTGTTTTCGCTGATTTTATTTGTTTTAGTTCAGCTTACCAATCCGATTAAATCAAACGGACAGTCAATTTACAGCGATAAACCGAAAAGCTATCGCAATGATGATACTAACCTTTGCGCCAGTGGTGCAGAGCGCGAAACCGAAAAATTTTGTGTTTATTACCGCGGATATATGGCTAGTGAAACTACCAATCCGAGACTTGCGGCAGATTATCGCAATAAGATGTTGTATGTCCTCAAGAAGGAGCTAGATTTCTACTATGATGGCTATAAAATAGGGCGGGAAAAGAAGACAAAATGGTTTCAGTCGGTTCTCGATATTTTAGGAATCGGTCTGGCTTTTACTGGAACTATTGTAAATGGAGAAAGAGCGAAGACTGTCATAGGAGCGGCTACCGGATCATTTCTAGCAGGACGAGATTCCGTCAATGAGCGGTTTAAATTGCTTCAAACTAAAATCTTAACCAATAAGATGGATGCCAATCGTCTTGAGAAATGGGCACAAATTGTTGAGTTCATGAGGAAAGACATTAACGGTTTTCCATGGGATAGTGCCAGAGAAGAACTCCAACAATATGCTATTAGAGGAACTTTTGAGGATGCTTTAAATTCTCTCGTTGATGAAACTGGAGCTGAAGTAACCGCAGCCAATAATAAGTTGGAGATTCTAGGTAAAGTTTCAGCCGACGAATTACCAAACTTATTAAGAAACTTTGAAGGTTACATTCTTCCGATGAAGCAGAAATCCGACCAACTCAATGCAGATATTGTAAGAGTTACAAATGAGATAGCCGCTTTGCCGGATGGTGATGCAAAAACTGCAAAAAGAGCGGAATTGGCTACGCTGAACGCTCAAAAAGATAATCTGATTAAGAATTATCAAACCATTTCTTTAGCCATTCTGGCAAGTGGTGATTTTGCAACTATTCAGGACAAAATACTTAATAAGCCGGGTCTTCAACAAGCTGCGAAAGACCGCATCACTACTTTTTTAACTAATTTGAAAAACAAAGCTGCTATTCCGGTGGACGAATACGACCACTTCTTACTTCGTGTAAATGGTGCAGTTGGTTCGGATGCAACTTTGAATACAAACTTTTTGAAAATTTTGGAAGGAAACAAATTACAGTAAGGAGAAAAAATATGGACTTGTTAGCAACAATAGACGGTAGTTTAACTTTACAGGAAACCGAAGAGCGCTGCGAAGCGGAACAATTAGGCGGTTTCAAACTTGACAGCATTAGATTCGGAACGGTCTTTGAAGCAGGCGCTCCAAGACTCATCAACAATGCCTCCTTTGATATGGCAAATTCAACGGCGATTTTGACGAATCTAGAATTCCGTGAATTAGGCGCGGACAATTCTTCCGCAGTTATGGCACAGATGAAGTCGCAAGGCTGGACGTTTGTATGTGATTCGCAGATTTATGTTAAAGGGCAGCTTACAAGAGTGCTGGTTTTTGGCAGAAACAGTTAATCAAGATTATTAGTCTTCACCACCTTTCCTGAAATACTCAATGATGCACTAGAGGTTTTCGGGTGAATGACTGAATGATTTCACAAGTGAGTTCGAGAGTTGAGGGAAAGAATTCAAAACCTTAACTCCCTCTCCCAACTTCAGACGAAGGAGCTAAAACAACGGTCGGCGGAGTTTAAGAAGTTCCGCGCGAAGTTTAGAGCTTGAATTCAGGAGTCGGAAGATATTACGGAATAGTAAAACCTTCTGACTCCTACCTAAAACTTTCGAGCGGCAAATAGATAAAAAATTAAGAGATTAATTTTTGCCTGATGCAGATTGGTATCCGAGTGACGGCGCGACCGAGAGATTAATGTATGGCAATATTGACGAAAAGATTGACAGTTATGCGGCGAAGTATCCGTTTTGACGGCAGAATTGTTGGCGAAGGTGCATGCGATGTGCGGGACGTTTATTGAGGCTTACGACAAGATCGAGTATAACCGCGCGACCGGACGGCAGGCGACTTCGTGGTTTAACAACATCGTGACGAGTAAGCAGGACAATCAGCCCGCGACTGCGCCGCCGGTTTTTATGCCGATAACTTTGTCCGGCGGGGCGTTTGAGGGCATCGAGAAGTTTTGCCGCGAGCTTCGCGGGCTTTTGAAAAGTCAGTTTAATTAGGACGCGGCGGACGGGCTTGATCTGATGCTCGAACGCGAAAAGCCGGACGATTTGAATCTCGCGGATGTCGAACCGGAATTGGAATTTTCGGTCGAGGATACGGAAGTTGTAACGGAATGGAAAAAGTCGGGTTTCGACGCGCTCGAACTGCAATACCGCAAAGTCGGTGCGCCGCTCTGGCAGTTAGCTGACAAAAGCACGGAGAAAGAGATTCGTTTCGCGCCGCCGCTGACGACCGCCGGCGTGCCGGAAAAATTCGAGTTCC
>JALHNX010000274.1 GCA_022843305.1 Pyrinomonadaceae bacterium
GTTAAACCTTGTAAATATTTGGTTTGTTCGGCTAAATCTCTCATTTCCTGGAGTAAAACTTCTTCCATCTCCTCAATCTCAGAAAAACACCGATTTGAAACTGCTTCCCTTAACGGTGACCACAGCCTTTCGCTTGGATTTAACTCCGGTGTTTGAGGTGGTATCCGAATCAACTCAATCCCTTCCGGCACTTTCAGGTTTGCCCGGTGCGCCATCCCACAACAAGATCGCTATTTTCTCTTTGCTCAGTCCGTAATAACTGGCAAACTCCCGCAAAAATATCTCAACCGAGGTGGCTTGTAAATTCGGCAACAGCAGAAAAAAACTCTTCCCCGAACTCATCTCGACCGCTCCATAACTCCACGTCCATTGATATTCAGGTTTGACCTCGACCAACGGGCGCACGCCTTTCTTTGCCCACCGCCGCTTGAGGATCGGTTGTAAGCCAAAACGCGCTTCGTCCTCGCTCCACAGACTAACCTCGGCGTGTGGATTCTCTCTTTTAACCGAAGCCACTTTCTGCGTCAGCTTTTTTTGAACTCGATTTGCTCTTCTTCTCTTGCCCGCTCCCGATGAAAGGGGCGCGGAACCTGGCTCGTGAATTTCAACTTCCCAAACATCCGCCAAGCCGTCGTTTTGTGAATTTCTTTCCCTGTTTTATCTTTCACCCACTGCTTGATCTGCGTCCCGCTCCACAATCGCCGGTCGGCAGTTTTGCCGCTTTCAATCTCTTTTTCCAATTCTTTAACTTGTACTGTGCTCAATGTTTTTGAACCTTCATTCTTGGATTTGTTTTTGACTCCCGCGACTCCTCCCGCATTGTAGCGATGCACGGTTTGGCTAATCCATCCGCTGCTCATGCCCAGCTCTTGCGCAACGGTGTTGGCAACTCCGCCGACGGCGATCAAACTCAAGGCTTGCCATCTTTTCTTTTCCTGTGAATGCTGACAACTCACATATTTTCGATGAATCTGTTTGGCAGTCAAGTGACTTTCTAGTTTTAATATTTTTGGCATTCTTAGTTTTTACTTGATTATCACCTATTTACGCAACTTGGTATTATGTCAACAGAACCTAGCTATTTCCTGCTTTATAGTAAAAGCGGCTTCAAATGAAGCCGCTTTTTTTGTATTTCGGTTGTGTCTGAAAGTATATTTTCCATCCCGAAAGCGTTTTTCCGGTTAAATAATGAAAAATTAAGGACGATATTTCTGAAGCGGCGGCGGAATTTCCGCTAATCGTTTCAGCTGCGGTGCTAAATCTTTCTGCGGAATTACGATTTCCACCAACGACGGAAAATCCTTTAAATCTTTCACTTCTCTCATAATCGTTCGTAGTTCTTCGACCGTTTCGGCGCGAAAACCTCGCGCGCCGAAGGCTTGCGCCAGCGCGATGTAGTCCCACGCCGGGAGAATGTCGAAAGGCGCGAAACTTCCTTTCGCAGTAAACGCGCTGATATCCACGAAAGCCTGTTCGATAGCGTAGGCTTCGTTGCTCATCACGAAAACGACGGCGTTGCATTTGTGATAAGCGAGACTCGAAAGTTCCTGACAAACCATTCTGAAACCACCGTCGCCGGCAACGACGAACGGACGTTTTCCGCTTCCCAAAGCGACACCCAAAGCGCAGCCGGTTTCGTGTCCGAGCGAACCCCATGCGGCTTGCGCGACAAAAGCATCGGCGGGAAGTCCGAAAAGATTTCCGAAAACATAAAGCGACGTACTTTCGCCCAAAATCAGCGAAACATCGCCGAGCATCTTTTCTTTTTTCAGAAAATTGCTTAATTCTTCATAAAAAACCGTGTAGGACAAAGCATCTTTCGGTTTTATTTCAGGCGATTTTTCTTTTTCGGATTTCGGCAGAGAAAATTTGCGCGGAAATTTCTTTTGCGATTGAAACTTTTCCAGAAGTTTTTCGAGAAAATCTTTTAGAACAACCTGCCGGTAATATGTATAACCGACACGCGTTTCTTCATCGGTAACGACGGTCATTTTCCCGAAGCTCGATTTCATAATATTCAGATAATCGTCGGTGATGATCGTTCCGAGCGCGAGAATGCAATCCGAGGCGTTCATCACGGCGCGCGTTACGGCAGGCGAAGCCGGACCGGCGTAAGTGCCGATAAATTGTTTCTGGCTTTCGTCCAAAACCGTTTTGCCGACGCTCGTTGTCGTGAAATAAATTCCACTCGCATTGATAATTTTCTGAACGATTTCCTGAAGCCCGAAACGCTGAATTTCGACCCCAAGCCAGAAAACGGGAAGCTTCGCGGCTTGAATCGATTTCCAGACGGCTTCGATTGACGCATCGAGCGAATCGGGATCGCTTGTCAGTTCGACCGGCGCGAGTTTTCCCTTCGGCGCGGCGCACGACAAAGTCCAGACGTTATTCAAAACTTCAATGTAAATCGGTCGTTTGTAAGTGAGCATCGCCGTGATCGCGCCGTCAATCTGCGCGGGCGCGTTTTCGGCATCGTAAATAATCTCGGACGCGACCGTTACGTTTTCGAAAACGAGCTGGTCGGCGAGCAGATCGCCGGTGCTGTGATGAAACAAAATTTGCTTGTTTTCTTCAAGCGCACGGTCACTCGTTTTCGGACTCGCCGAAATGATAACGACCGAAACGCGTTCGACAAACGAACCGGCAGCGCAGTTCAATAAACTGAACGTGCCGACACCATACTGCACGCACGCCGCGCCGATTCCCTTATAACGCGCGTAGCCGTCCGCCGCGTAACCGCATCCGAGTTCATTGATGTTCGGAACGCGCTCTATTCCTTTCGTGTTGTCCAAAGTTTCCAGAAACGGCGAAGCATAGTCGCCCGGAACGGCGAAAATATGTTCCAAGCCGCATTGTTTGAGCCGCGTAATTAAATAATCAGAAACTGTTGTTGCCATCGTTTTAACCTTCCTCCACAGGTTTCAGACAATTCGGCGTGATCGAATTTAAAATCTTGCCGTCCTTGTCTTTGAATTCCACGCAACTTTCCAAATCGCCGCAGCCCGGACACGGATTCGGCAATAATTGGTAATCTTTTTTGAGCCATGACGGACGCTTCAAATCGAAAAAATCCTGAAGCATTGATTCCGCCGTGTCGAGCGCGCCTTCGACCCAGCCCTGACCGTAGGAATACGCTTCGCCGACGATGTGGATGTTTTCATCTTCGACGGGTTTCCGCATCCGGCACATAATCTCGTCGAGCCGATAACCGGCTTTCCATTCGTGCCAGCCGCCGCCGTACGGGTCTTCGTTCCAGGTGTGATAAACCGCCGAATAAGGCGCGGGAATTTCCGGCAATGCGTGAACCTGCGCGACCTGGCGGTTGGCGATTTCGACCATTTCTTCGGTCGCCGGATATTCGGTTTCGGGAACGATGTTCTCGACATTCGATTCGATACACGACGGCGTGTAGCCTTCGAAATGTTTGCCTTTTTCCAAGCCTTTCCAGAAAGGCACGGTGCTGATGTCGTTGTAGCTCGCCATTAAAAGCGAATTCATAAACGGCAAGCCGTCTTTTTGTTCGCCTTCGGTGCCGAAATAATAAACCTGACGAATCGGCAAATCGGTCACGGAACGACCGGCAACTAAACCGAGCGCACGCCACCACGGGCGTTCGTATGCCAGAAATAATTTGAACGCGCTCTGAATTAAGACCGAAGGAATATTGGCTTTCAGCCACGGATCGTCGAAAAACGCGCTTTTGATAAGTTCGAGCGAGCGGCGCGGCATCGCTAAGATCAGTTTCTTGGCTTTTACTTCGATTTTGGCGGCATCTTCTTTGACGACGATTTTGCCGTCCTGTTTGACGGTCGGCTCGAAAATCAATGTGTAGCGATATTCGTCGTCCGCGTTGATGACGATTTCCGCCAGCCGATGATTCATCTGTACGCGGTCTTTTTTCGCGATGCCGCCCGCCATTTCGTTTTGAAACTGTTTTGCGAGCGTGATCGGAAGCTGATCGTAGCCGTCGCGCAGAGTCAGAAATTTTGTGTCGTCGCTGTATTCCGTCGCCGGAAGCTGCGTGACGGCGTTGGCATTGGCAACGTTTGCGTCATAGCCGCCCGCGTCTTTCATAAACTGGTAGCCTTCGTTGCTCAAAACGCGGTACATCAAATCCCAGAAACCGTATTTCCAGAGCGGTTTGCCGAAAACTTTAATTTTCATCTGGTCGCACAAACTCAGACCTGCCAGATTCGGATAGATGTTGTTCATCACCTGAACCTGCAAATTCGTCGGACCCAAGCCGCGTTCTGACCACGCCAGATTATACGGGACTTTTGCCGGATCGCTTAATTCGTGCAGCCGCAGATGTTTTCCGCGCAGATAAAAAATATTGCAGTTAGAGCCGACCGGCGCGGGCGCACCCATCGGAAAATCCTTCGTCGGAAGCTTCAGATGTTTGACGAGATCAGCCACCATTATATGCTCGTCGGGAATGTAGCGCATTCCGCCGACTTCGGCTTTAACGTGCGGCAATCCGGGCAATGTTTTCGTGTAAAGCCGACCGCCGATACGGTCACTGTACTCAAAAAGCGCGATTTTCGCCTTTGCTCCTTTTTCCTTCTGAAGCCGCCACGCGCAATACGCGCCGGAAACTCCGCCACCGACCACAGCAACATCGAGATTCATATTTATTCTCCTTTAAATTTTTATGGTTTGATTGTTCGGGAATTCGATGAAAGCTACTTGTCAGCTTTTTAGGTCTTTGTTTCTGCCGGAATATATCTTCTATAAATCAATGAAAAGCAGGAAAATGGAAGAATATTTATCAACAAAAGACTCAATTCTCTCAGGGGAATTCGCAGAACGAGGAAATAATATATTTGAAATTAAACATTGTCAATAGAATATAAGCAGTCGCACAAAATTAATTTGATAAATTTCGCGGAACGAGTTTTGAGTCGCGCCTTGAGGCGGCAATAGTCGCATCACGAAAGCCGCCTCAAGGCGC
>JALHNX010000275.1 GCA_022843305.1 Pyrinomonadaceae bacterium
CATCGCCCGCCGTCCGGGTTCGGAAATTCGCCGTGAAGCGCAGAAGGAAGGTCTTTCGAGTCTGCGCGCGGCGGCACTCAAAAAGGTTTATAACGGTCAGACGACTCTGCACGAAATAAACCGCGTCACGTTTGTCGAAGAAGCGAAATAAAATTGCGGTAAACTTTAGAAACTTCTTGCAATTTTCGGCGGTTCGGTTGAAAATTGAATGACTAAATTACGCGCTTCGGCTGACAGTAGAAAACTTTTGAAACTTTGTTTGCGTCGAAGCGTGTAGAAAATTCGTAAAAAGTATTTTGCCAAGAAACAAAATAACTCCAAATCTTAATCTTAAAGACTATGAAAAAATCTGCTTACATTCGTTTTGCGCTGAGTTTCCTTCTTATATTTACGATGCTTTCGCCGCTTTCGGTTTTAGCGATGGGCGACGGCAAAAAATTCTTTAAAGAAGGAATGAAAGCCGAAATTTCCGAAGATTGGGACAAAGCGGCTGAACAATTCGCGCTGGCAATAGCTGAAAATCCGAGAAATCCCGAATATCGCCTGCATTACGTCCGTGCGCTCTTTAACGCTTCGCAGATGTATGTCCGAAAAGGAAACTCGCTTGCCAACGAAAAAGATTTCAAAGGCGCATATGAAGCCTTTCGCAGAGCCTACGCATATGATCCGACCAACGAACTGGCGAAAGCCGAAATGGAAAGAATGGCGCGGCTTTACAAGGAGACGATTGACGGTAAAACTGCCGACCCGAATGGTTCGAAAGACGCTGTCAATCTCGTTCCGACAAGGTATGGCAGACAAAATCTGCCGCAAGGCGTAGTGATTCCGCAAAAGTTTGACGAACTCGAAAGTTTCGGACCGTTTCCCGGCGGCATTGATTTGCAGACATTGATCAGAGATTTGGCGCGTTCGCTTGATTTGAACGTGATTTTCGACGCGGAAACTTTCCGTAATCCGACAAAAATCAATATTGAACTGAAGGGTGTAACGACGGCAAAAGCACTCGATTATGTCTTTTTACAGCAGAATCTGTTTTTCCAAAAAGTCGGACCGCGGACGATTTTGGTTGCCAACAGCAATTCGCGACAAAAGTTCCAACAGCTCGTTTTGCGGACGTTTTATCTGCAAAACGCCAATCCGAAGGACGTGATTGACCTGCTCGCCAGAATTATTCCCGCCCAGCCCGGCAGAACACCGACTATCGCCATCAAAGACGACGCGACCAACAGCATCACGATCCGCGATACGGCGGAAAATATCGCGCTCATGGAACAGCTCATCAAATCGCTCGACAAAGACCGCGCCGAAGTCGTGATGGATGTCGCGATCTACGAGGTTTCAAAATCGGATTTGTTAAGACTCGGCAATCAGATCGGGACCGAAGGACAGCTGACGAATTTCGGCGGCACGACGCGCGGCGTCGTCGGCATCGGCGGAAATGATAGATTTGCCCAGCTTGCCAGCACGACGACGCAGGCACTGACCGGCGGTTTCGGTGTCGGTCTCATTCTTCCGGCGGCGAACCTGATCGCGTTTCAGAACAAACAAAACACGAAACTGCTCGCCTCGACCCAGATTCACGCTTTTAATAATGAAGACTCTTCGGCGCGAATCGGTCAGCGCGTGCCGGTCAGAACCGCAACGATCTCGAACGGTTTTAACAACCCGAACACTCCGGGCAGCGGCGGCGGATTTTTAAGCGATGTTATCAACTATGAACAGGTCGGCTTAACTCTGAAATTCAAACCGATCGTTTTTCCGAATCAGGATGTGCAGGTCGCAATGGAAATCGAGTCGAAAGACGTGGTCGCCTGCGGCGGAACGAGCGGCAATCCGTGTTTTTCGGAGCGAACGATCAAGGGCACGGCGCGTGTTCAGAATAATAAAACGCTGATGCTCGCAAGCGTCGCGCAGGATACGCAGACCAGCGGCAGGGAAGGTTTGCCGCTGCTCGGTTTGATTCCTATCTTGGGCAGACTTTTTAGCGCACCGACCAAAGACAACCGGCAGGTGGACATTATCATTGCCGTTACGCCGCGGGTTATCCGCGCGCCTTCGATTCTGCCCGAAGATATGGTCGAACGACCGACAGGAAGTTTGGCGCAGCCGACCAGCGGTTCGCTCGAAGCGATGGTCATTCAGGAAGAAATTGACGAACAGCTTGCCAACGCACGCCGTTTGGGTAACAACACGGCTGTTCAATTGCCCGACCAGAAGGTCGAAGATCAGCCGGTTTACGTGAAAACAAATCCGGCGGAAACGAGCGTAAACACTGGAAATAAGACGGAAAATACGATTCCGACCGTTAACACGAGCGGCGAAACATTGACGGCGAACATTCGCCCGATTGATTCGACAAACGTTAAAACTTTGCAGGTGACGCCGACTTCCGACAGTTCGAATAATTCGACGGAAAGCATTCTGCCGAAACCTGTGCCGCTGCCGTTGCAGGAAACTTCGCTGAAACCGGAACCGGCGCTGACGAATCCGGACGCGCCGAAAGCCGACTTGAGATTTTTGCCGAATCTTTCGGAAATGAAAGCGGGCGAAAAAACAAAAATCGCCGTGATGGTCAAAAGCGCGACACCGTTTCGTTCGGCGGTTTTGGGTCTGAAATTCGA
Organism: Pyrinomonadaceae bacterium; assembly: GCA_022843305.1. GTDB lineage: Bacteria > Acidobacteriota > Blastocatellia > Pyrinomonadales > Pyrinomonadaceae > JAFDVJ01. The sequence continues at coordinate 2,622 of JALHNX010000275.1, forward strand.
CGATAAGAAACTGGCGGTTCGGTCGGTCAGCTTCGGCGATGTTTTCGGCGCAGATTTGTCGGGCAAAGCCGCGTCGCCTTATCTGAATCAAAACGGCAAGACATATGTTTCGCTGTCGTCGCCGAAAAATACGGCGGAAAACGCTTCGGGCGTGCTGGCTTTCATCGAAGTCGAAGCCCTTGCCGACGGCAAACACGAAATCGCTTTTGATTTGGACGCGATAAACATTATGACCTTTGACGGCAAAGATTTCGCGGTTAAATTCTAAAATAGTTTTGAGTTCCGTTTAAAGGCGGGACTCAAAACTCAAGCAATATGGAGTTAAAGAAATCACAAATCGCAAACCGCAAACCGCAAATTAACGGCGGTTTCACCCTGTTCGAGTTGATCGTCACGCTTTCGGTGCTGGCGATTCTCGTGATGGGAACGATTCCGATGGCTCAAAATGCGGTCAAACGTCAGCGGGAATTGCGATTGCGGGAAAGTTTGCGGATGATGCGCAATGCGATTGACGAATTTAAACGCGATACGGTCGGCGCGTGTCCGCAGGGCGCGGTAACGACGACGAATCCGACGGTTCCGGGCGGTGGCGGCGGAAATATTCCGGCTGACCCGCGAAGCCGCGTCGTAATTGACGACTGCAAAATTTTCGAGACGGAAAATATTGACCGCTATCCGCCGACGCTCAATATTCTGGTCGAAGGCGTCAGGGTCAAAGCGCGCGGTCTGAATATTCAGCAAAAGGGTGTTTTTGACGATACGAACGCGACCGAGATAAACGAGCAAAAGGAAATCATCAAAGTTTATCTGCGGGAAATTCCGGTTGACCCGATGACCGGAAAAAACGACACCTGGCAGTTTCGCTCGTCATATCAAACGGCGGATGCGACAAGCTGGGATGATGTAAATGTTTTCGACGTGCGCTCAAGCTCGGACGAAGAAGCCTTAAACGGAGAGAAGTATAGTGATTGGTAAGTTTTTAAAAGTCCAAAGTCTAAAGTCCAAAATCCAAAGTCTTTTCAAAGACCAAAGACCAAAGACCAAAGACCGATCGCAAAGCGGTTTTTCGATTCTGGAATTGATGATCGCAATGTTTATTCTCGTCATTTTGCTTTCGGTCGCCCTGCCGGCGTATCAGCGGACAATTCAACACGCGCGCGAAACCGTTTTAAAGGAAAATCTCTGGCAGATGCGCCGCGCGATTGACCAATACTCCGCCGACAAAGGAAAACTTCCGCAATCGCTCGACGACTTGGTGAGGGACAGATATTTACAGGAAAAACCGCTTGACCCGATTACCGAAAAAAGAGAATGGAACGAGATTCCGGGTGAAGACACGACTTCGCCGGACGGCGGACAGGGGATCGTTAATGTCAAAAGCCTTGCCGAAGGAACGGATGGCGATGACAAACAATACGCAGATTATTAAATAAGTTGATAGTTGATAGTTGATAGTTGATAGTTTAAGAAATTTTCAACTATCAACTATCAACTATCAACTATCAACTTAAAAAATGTTTCAACCAAATTATCCGAAAGCCGCGCTCGGCTTGGAAAAAGAATTTATCACCGCGCTCGCTCTACAAAAAGAAGGCAGAGGTCAATTCGGCATCAAACAAGCCGCGACCATCGAATTGCCCGTCGGACTCTTGAACCCGAGTTTTACCGAAAGGAATATTTCGAGCCAGCGCGAAATGCTCGCTCTGCTCGAAGATGTCTGCGTCCGCGCCGGTCTCCAAAAACAGAATCGCTGGTCGGTTTCGCTTCCCGGAACGACGGCGCGAACGGGGATTCTGACGCTCGAAACCGTTCCCGCGTCAAAAGCCGAACTCGAAGAAATTCTCGACTGGAAAGCCGAAAGCAGTTTCGGTGCGCCGGCGGGCGAACTTCGCCTTTCGCGCCGGAAAATTTCGTCCGACAAAGACGGCAAAACGCGTTATTTTGCGACCGCCGTCAAACTTTCGGTGATTGACGAATACGAAACATTGTTTGAAACATTCGGCTGGCAGGCAGGCTTGATTCTGCCGCGCGCGGTCAGCGAAGCAAACTGGCTGATTGACAAAAACGCGAAATCGGATTCGCTGCTCATCAGCTCGCAAAGCGACGGTTTTACGGCACTGCTGATGCGCGGCGACGAACCCGTCGTGGTTCGCAACGTAACCTGCACCGAAAGCGAAACCGACGACGAAATTTACCGTTTATTGATGTTTTATAACGACCGTCTGGCTTCGTCGAACGGCGGTTATCTGGAAAAGGTTCTGGTGATCGGCAAAAACTTTAACCCGTCGCGCATCAGAGAAATTTCAAACGAGG
>JALHNX010000276.1 GCA_022843305.1 Pyrinomonadaceae bacterium
AACCGCGAGCAACACAATCTCCGCCGATATACAATTCCCCGAAACAGCCGACGGGCATTAATTCGAGATTTCTGCCGAGAATATATGACTTCGTATTTTGAATCGGGCGACCGATCGGGATGTAAACGGCTGAATTTTCCGGCGGAGAATTGATAAAGTAATGCGTGATATTATCGCTCGCTTCGGTCGGTCCGTAGGCGTTTACAAGCTCGATTTGCGGGAAATTTGAAAACCATTGACGGGTTAAATCGGGAGTTAAAGCCTCGCCGCCGGTAACGACCAGCCGGAGCGAATTTAATGAAATTTTCGACTCGGCAGTAACTTCGATTTCGCTGAGAATCATTTTCAGAAATGACGGAACAACGTCAATGATCGAAATTTTCTTTGTTTCGATGTATCGGAAAAACAAATGCGGTTTCTGAATTAAATCGTCCGGGATGATTTCGACACTTGCTCCGACGGTCAGCGGAGCGAGAAACTGCCAAACCGACATATCGAAAAACTGCGGCGCGGTCTCGGCAACAATATCTTCGGCAGTCAGCTTAAAATCGGAGATTTTTGCCATGATATTGTTCGTCATTCCGCGATGTTCGAGCATCACTCCCTTCGGTTTTCCGGTTGAACCGGATGTGAAAATCAGGTAGGAAAGATTTCCCGCTTCGACGTGCGCGACGGGATTCAGATTTGAAATTTCGTCATTCCCGGTTATTTCATCAATCCGACAAGTGAAAATTCCGCCGTTTTCTTCGAGAATTTCTTTTAAGATTTCCTGAAATTCCGGTGTTGTTAAAATAACTTGCGGGCGGGTTTGTTGAATAATATTTTTGAGTCTTTCGACGGGCGAATTCGGGTCGAGCGGCAAATATGCGCCGCCGGTTTTGAGTATGCCGAGGATTGAAGTCAGGAAATTCAAGTCGCGGTTTGTTATGACTGCCGTAACCGAATCGCGCGAAACGTCTTTTCCAATCAGGAAATGCGCTATTTTATTGGAATTTTCATTTAATTCGCGGTATGTCAGTGATTCTTCGTTGTCAGACGCGGCAATCTTTTCGGGCGTTTCGGCGGCTTGTTTTTCAAAGATTTTGTGGACAAACAAGTCCGTTCCGGTTTCAATAAATTTTCCGTTCCAGTCTTCCAACAGCTGCCGCTCTTCGTTTTTCTGTAAAAATCCGATTTGATGAATCGGAAGGTTCGGCGTTTCGATTACCTTTTCCAAAAAGTTTTGATAATGACGGATTAATCCGGCAATCGTTTCTCTTTCAAAAATTCCCGAATCGTATTCGATTGAACCGACGATCCCGTTTGAGCTTTCGTTAAGGTTGAATGCCAAATCAAAACCCTGTGTGCTTTTGGTTTCGTAATCGAGAATATTAAACTGCATTCCCGAAAAACCGGCGGAATGACCGGAAAAAGTCTGAAAGGAAAACAGGATTTGGAAAACCGGCGCATAACTCAAACTTCTCTCCGGCTGAAGCTCTTCGACAATTTTTTCAAACGGAATATTTTGGTGATCCTGGGCATTTAAAACGGTTTCCCGAACGTTCTCCAGTAATTCCAAAAAAGTTGCGTTCGGGCGCAGGCGCGTTCGCATAACCAGCGTATTTAAGAAAAGACCGATCAGATTTTCAGTTCCGGGAATGTTTCTGCCCGAAACAGGGCATCCGACCGGAATATCGGAAATATTCGTGTATCGGTAGAGAACTGCTTTGAAACCGCCAAGCAAGGTCATAAAAAGACTTGCCCGCTGTGTTCGGGCAAGTGCTTTGAGCTTGTCAACATTTCGGGCGGAAAGCTCGATGTTGACGTGATCTCCCTTAAATTCCTGTAAAGGCGGGCGTGGTTTGTCGGTCGGAAATTGAAAGAGCGGGGGCAAACCGGACAATTGCGATTTCCAGAAATCAAGATTTTCGCCCGGTGTTTTGCCGTTTTGTATGTCGTGCTGCCAGCGCGCATAATCGCCGTATTGAAGTTTTAAGACGGGTAAAGCGGCGGTTGTTTTTTGCAAAAGCGCATTATATAAAATACTGACTTCATTGATGAGCAGCGAGGATGAAAGACCGTCAAAAATGATGTGGTGAAGGGTTAGTAAAATGATATGTTCATCCGCATTCTTTTTGATGATTTTGCCGGCAAGCAGCGGAATTTTTTCTAAATCGAAAGATATTACCGCCTGTTCATAAATAATTTTTTTTATCTCGTCATCGCGGCTTTTTTCGTCGGATGCGGTTAAATCAACTATTTCAAAAACAAATTTGAAATCAGGAACGACCAGCTGCAAAGGCTCCTCTTCGATAATCGGAAAACAGGTGCGTAATATTTCGTGCCGTTTGATAATCTCATTGAGGCTTTGCTCGAAAATATCTATCGCCAGCTGTCCTTTGATAAGAACGGGCAGCAGAATATTGTTTAAAGCCTTTTGAGTTTCAAACTTCTCAAAAAACCAAAACCTCCGCTGACTAAACGACAGCGGAGGCAATTTTTGAGCGAGCAAAGCTTTTTTCGGCTTTGGTAAACTTAAAATCCGGGTTACAAAATCGTCCATTTTTTCAATTTAAACATGCGGTATTGACTTGAAATTTTGAAGAACCCAATCATCGGAATAAATCGTGTCGAGATACCTTTCGCCGCGGTCGGGAAAGATCATCGCGCAATTGGCATCCGAATTTATGTTTTCAGAATATTTTCTCAAAGCGCTGTAAACGCCGCCGGATGAACCGCCGACCAAAATGCTTTCGTGTTTCACCAATTTGCGACAGCCGACGACACAATCCCAATCCGAAACGTGGACGACATCGTCAATCAAATCTCTATTTAATAAAGCGGGAACGACTGCCGAGCCGTGTCCGGGAATGATTCTTTTAGACGGTTCGTTTCCGAAAATCACGCTTCCGACGGCATCAACGCCGATGATTCTCGTCTGCGGCGCATATTTACGCGCATATTCCGAACAGCCGCGGATTGTTCCGCAGGAGCTTGTCGAACAGAACAGAAAATCGAGCTTGCCGTTGAGCGCATCCAGAATTTCACTGAAAGTCGAATAATGCGAACGGGCATTTGCCAAATTTTCATATTGGTTTGTCCAAAAACTGTTCGGAATGATTTTCAGCAATTCATTGACCTTTTTAATGCGGGCGGCAAGATATTCGCCGGTTTCGGGATCGGGTTCCGTGATGATATGAACTTCGGCTCCCATCACTTTGAGAATTTCGATATTTTTTCGGGTCGTTTTGTTATCAACGACACAGATAAACTTCATTCCCAAATAACCGCAAGCCTGCGCCAGTCCGATTCCCATATTTCCCGAACTCGATTCGATGATCGTTGTCTTAAGATCTATTTTCTTTGTATTCAGGGCTTCGCGCAGAACGTTTAAGGCAGGACGATCCTTGATACTTCCGCCCGGATTAAAACTTTCCAACTTGGCATAGATATTGAATGAGTATTCCGGGTTTATTTTCTTTAAATGGACTAACGGCGTGTTTCCGATTGCTTCTAAAATACCTTCAAAACTGGTTGTTACGGTATCTACCGATAATGTCTGGCTGGTTATCATATCGCTCCTTGGGTTGAAATCGCTTTTCTCATTTGTTTCGCCCTGACTGCAAATTCAATGATTTCTTTGAGATTAAATTCAGAAACAGTTTGATTAATTTCGGTTTTTAATTGATTCAGTTTGATTTTTTGATTTTCAATAAATTGGGAATCATTCAAATACACATCAATCGTTTGTTTGAATTTTTCCAAAAAATCGGAGTCTTCCAACGGATTTGGCAGATACTTTGCGGTTTCCATTTCTACCAGCCGATACGCGATTTCCTCGCGGTCATAACAACTTGTTCCAATGATGATTGTCGGAACATTGTGCAAAATAGGATAATGATATGTGCCGCTTCCGCAGTGATGAATCATCAAATCAGCTCTTTCGCAGACAAAATGCATCGGCAGATATTTAGAAAAGAAAAAAAGTGATTCGTTTTTTTTCTCTAAATCGGTAAATGGAACGCTTGAAACTACTGCTACATTCTGTTCGAATAAATATTTGATCGCCAGACTTATTTCCGACGGTGTATCTCCAACCGCGATAGTTCCGTAGGTTAGATAAACGATTTTCCTGTTTTTGTTTAACTCAAAAAAGTTTCCTAAAGACGAGAAATCCGTAAATTCGTCCAATCTCGCATTTTCTTTTGAAACAGAAGTAAAATTCAATTGTTGATTTCCGGCTTCTGCCATAAAATCATCAATTATTAATGGACCGGAAAAAAAATAACTTGAATCGTCGGCAATTTCAGAAGGTAATACTTCCAACGTCCTGATTCCGGGAACTATTTTCGCTTCGGCATCGAATAAATCGGTGAAGCTTTTGGGTTGCGGTATTCCCAGAAAGGAAACATTCGGTATTAGCCGGATGTCAAACGCCTCCATACTATGCTGGTGAGCCGGATTTACGCGTTTTTCAAACGGGAAAATACCTGTTCTTTGAATTGTAATTCTCGGTAAATTGGAAACTTGCGTGGCGAATGATGTCGTCATGCTCATATCGTCTATAACAACGTCCGGTTTGTATCTGCCGTAAGCCTGTAACTCGGTTCTGAACCCCATTTTTTCAGGCGGCTGATGATCAATATCCAGAACATTAAGCCCGAATTGCCGTAAAAATCCTTGACGAAATTTGGGCACTAGAAAAGCAGTTTCGATATTTTGCTTTTGACACTGTTGATGGAGCGAGATTAACGGATTAAGATGCGCCAATCCGCCCCTATAAAGAAGCGTAAATAATACTTTCATGGCATTCTCTATTAAGTAAGCGGACAAAATTAAAGAATAGTTTCGAGTTCAAACGCGGAACGCCCTTTGAAGTTCCGCCGCGCTTCGCCCGCAGATTCACGATAAATCGTGAACTCTGAACAGAGCGCAAACCTTTTTCT
>JALHNX010000277.1 GCA_022843305.1 Pyrinomonadaceae bacterium
TAGCTCAATTGAGCTAAAGCTGTCAGGAAGATAATAAAATTAAAGAGTTCGGCTAAAGCCTTTATTTGTTGACTTAGATAACCTCCAACTGAAGTTGGAGGCAATTTATTTTTATCGGAAAGCCCAGTTTATTCGTAATTCTTTTTTATTGCGGATTTGATTATCGGTTTGCGGTAACATAAGATTTTCAGTAAGAATTCATAATTTAGAATTCGTTATCTGTAATTGAATATTTATGTCAGAAACATTTAATCTTGCGCCTTTGAAACTAGAGGAATACACGCTCGAAAACGGTTTGCGCGTGGTTTTTAATCAGGACAATACGATTCCGGTCGTGTCGGTCGCGGTTTATTACGATGTCGGTTCGCGCAATGAACGACAGGGTCGCACAGGCTTTGCTCATTTGTTTGAACATATGATGTTTCAAGGCTCGGAAAACGTCCCGAAAGCCGCGCATTTTCAATACATTATGAAAGCCGGCGGCACGATGAACGGCACGACTTCATCCGAACGCACGAATTATTACGAAACTCTGCCCGCCAATCAACTGCCGCTCGCGCTCTGGCTCGAATCGGACCGAATGCGAAGTCTGGCGGTTACGCAGGAAAATCTCGACAACCAGCGCGAAGCCGTGAAGGAAGAAAAACGTCTGCGCTACGACAATCAGCCGTATGGCGAGGTTTTCGATCTGATCAACGAAATGATCTTCAAAAACTTTGCCAATTCGCACTCGACTATCGGCTCAATGGACGATTTGGACGATGCGACGGTCGAAGACGTGCAGGAATTTTTCCGCGTCTATTACGCGCCGAATAATGCCGTGATGGTTCTTTCGGGCGCGTTTGAAATCGAAGAAGCGAAAGGTTTGATCGAAAAATATTTCGGTTCGATTCCCGCACAGCCGAAGCCCGCGCCGCTCGATGTCAATGAACCCGAAGAGGTCGCGGTTAATTACAAAGAATACGAGGACAAACTCGCGCCGTTTCCGGCGTTTCTTTTAGGCTGGAAGATTCCGCCGCGCCGCACGCCCGAATTTTACGCGCTTTATCTCGCCGGAAAACTGCTTTACGACGGCGACAGCTCGCGGCTTTATCAAAAACTGGTCAAAGGCGACGAATCCGTGATTCAATTATTCGGTTTTACCGACGAACGGCGCGGACCGTCTTCGATTTTCGTCGGCGCAATTCCGAAACCCGACCGTGATCTTTCGCAAATCCGCGAAATCATTATGGAAGAGATTCGCGATATCGCCGAAAACGGCGTCACGCCCGCTGAAATGGAGAAACTCCAAAACCAATTGCTGAACGACACGATTCGCGTCCGCCAATCGTCAATGGCGCGTGCGCAAAACATCGCCGAATTCACGCTTTATGACGGCAATCCCGAACTTGTTAATTCGGAACTCGACGAACTGCTTGCAATTACCGGCGACCGGATAAAAGAAAATGTCGCTAAATATTTGAATACCGAAAACAGAACTTTGCTCGATGTCGTAACCATCCAAAAACAATAAAGAATTTTGAGGAAATAATTATGGCTATTTCGCAAGAAGATAAAGACGAACTGAAAAGATTGGTGTTGATTGAAACGGAAAAAATGTTTTCCAAAATCACGCTCGATTATCAAAAGATGGAAAATCGGGACAAGCTGTATTTTTTGCTCGATGTCGAAAGTGCCATGAAAGATCGTCTGGTGGAATTTGATTCCGCCGATAACAAATAAATTTAATCATTAAAAAGTTTCTAATCCCGTAAATTTTTATGGAAGATTTCCGCAAATCCGCACCTGCGCCGCTTGCGCCGGTCGCTTTTAATATTCCTCAGCCGTTTCAAACCACTCTCGCAAACGGTTTAAAACTGGTCATCTTGGAAGACAAGAAATTACCTTTGGTGAGTTTTCGTCTGATTTTTCGCGCGGGCGACATTCACGAACCTGCCGACGCGGTCGGTCTGAATTCGGCGGTTGCCTCGATGCTTTCGGAAGGCACGGAAAGTTATTCGTCGAAACAGCTGGCGGAAGAGATCGAACGGCTCGGCGCGCATCTTTCAGCGAATTCGGGTTCGGACACGACTTCGCTTTCGGCATCGAGTTTGACGCTTTACGCTTCGGACATTCTGCGTTTGATGGCGGAAATGATTCTCAAACCGACGTTTCCCGAAGAAGAACTCGATTTATACCGCCGCAACACGATTGAAGGTTTGAAATTTCAGCGTTCGCAGGCTAGTTTTCTCGCCGACGAACAGGTTTCGCGGATAATTTTCGGCAAACATCCGTATTCAAAGGTTTCCTCAAAAGCCGAAGACGTTGAAAAACTGACGCGTGAAATGCTGATCGCGCATCAAACGCGAACTTTTGTGCCGAACAACGCGGTTTTTGTCGTCGTCGGCGACGTTGACAAAGACGCGTTAGTAAAGGAAATCGAAGATAAATTTAGTGCCTGGGAAAGCGGCGAAGTCGCGGATTTCGCTTTTGATTCGATGCCGTCGCGTTCGGAAAAAACTTTGACAATCGTTGACCGCAAAGGCTCGGCGCAATCGAATATCGTGCTGGCAAATCCGGCGATCGAGCGCAAACACGAAGATTATTTCCGCGCTCTGGTGATGAATCAAATCCTCGGTGCGGGCGCATCGTCGCGCATTTTTATGAATCTGCGCGAGGAAAAAGGCTACACTTACGGCGCGTATTCAAAATTCGATTCGCGGCGTTTGGCAGGCGCGTTCGAAGCGACCGCCGAAGTTCGCACCGCCGTCACGGGCGATTCCTTGAAAGAGTTTTTCTACGAATTAAACCGCATCCGCGACGAAAAAGTTTCGGAAGAAGAATTACAAGACGCGAAGAATTTTCTCGCCGGAGTTTTTCCGCTTCGCGCCGAAACGCAGGAAGGTTTGACGAGCTTGATCGTTCAACAGCAGATTTACGATTTGCCCGCCGATTATCTCGAAACTTACCGCGATAAAATTAACGAAATTACGATCGAAGACGTCGCGGCGGCGGCAAACAAATACGTTCAGCCCGAACAAATGGCAATCGTCATCGTCGGCGATGCCGAAGACATTCTGCCGCAAGCAAAGGATTATGCCGCGAATATCGAGATTTTCGATACTGAAAACAATTTGCAGGACATTTCAAATTAAGGAAAAACTATGGAAACACCGACAATCGAATTAACCGGAAATTGGGATTTGACGATTGATTTTCAAGGACAGCAAATTCCGGTTTCGCTGACTTTAGAGCAAACCGACGGCACGATTTCGGGCAAGCTCGAATCAATGCTCGGGATGGGCAAAATCGAGAACGGAAAAGTCGCCGGAAATAGTCTTTCGGCTGTGGCAGTCCTTGAAACGCAGGGACAGGCGTTTGAGATTTTGATCAACGGCAGCGTCGAAAACGAAGAAATCACCGGCACGCTTTCCGGTCCGCAATTGCCTCATACCTACAATTTCAGCGGACATAAGAAGTAAAACATTAGCCACGAACAAACACTAAAGGACACGAAGTAAAATAAATAATTTTTCGTGCCCTTTCGTGTTTGTTCGTGGCTAATTCCTGTAAATTGATTCTAAACGAATTGAATTACCGAGAAAGTGATTCCGCTCGGGTCGTTGACGACCGAGATTTTTCCGACATTCGGCGCATCAAACGGCGGAATACAAACGCCGCCGCCGAATTTTTTGATCTTCTCGACCGATTCGGCAATATCGTCAACCGCGATATAGCTCATCCACGCCGCCGGAATATTTTCCCAGTTTTCGCCCCAATCCTGATTGATTTCCAACATTCCGCCGACCGCTTTTTCGTCGAAATGAATTTCTTCATACTGCATTTCCGACACTTTGCTTTGTTCGACCGTCCAGCCGAAAAGCCCTCTGTAAAATTCCTTTGCCGCGTCTAAATTATGCGTGTTCAGCTCGCGCCAGCAAATCTGTCCGTGTTTCGGTTTTTCGAATTCAGCCATTTTCCTTTTCTCCTTAAAATTTATTATTGCCTCGTAAATTCCATCTCGACGGCGAGCGTTTCTTCGCCTTCGGGCGTAACGTTATACATGATGATTTTGAACGAATTTTCGCGTTCCGGTTTGATGACCGTCCGCCAGCCCCAATCGGGATGCTCGGGAACGGTATAAAAACCTTTCATCGAAACCGCGCCGTTTTTTTTCCGAATTCCTTCGGAAACCATAAATTTGTCGCTCAGATGCCACGAATCAATCCAGAATGATTTTATCGAATCGGAATCTTTTTCATCGCCGACCAAAATCAAGCCTTCCTGCGCGGCTTCTTCAAAAGTCCAGTCGTATTCGATTTTCAAAAATCTGCCGCGCGCCGTCAGCTCAACGACCGCCGTCGAGTTTGTTTCACGAACCGGATTGTCGGGAATCCAGGTCGTGTGCAAACGATTTATTCCGCGCCATTTGCCAACCAAATTTTCCAAAATTGCGGGGACACTCATCTCTTTTTCTCCTTTAGCTTTTCAAAGTGATAACAAAAAATTTCGCGCCGGTCGGGTCTTGAATCTGCGACATTCTCCCGACATTCGGAACATCGCACGGTTCGCCGACTATTTTTCCGCCGAGTTCGACCACCCGCTTTGCCGCCGCGTCCGTATCGTCAACCGCGATGTAAATATTCGAATGCGGTTTCGGCAATTCGCCGCCATACCATTCGGGTTTCATTTCAAATAATCCGCCGAATTGATGTTCCGCGTCCGTGCCGAATTCGAGATACTGCATTTCCGCGTCGGTCGCCTCGCTTTTTTTGAATTTCCAGCCGAAAACTTCCGCGTAAAAGGTTTTACACGCTTCGAGATTATCGGTTGCAAATTCCGTCCAACAAAATTCGCCGTTTTTCGGCATCGTCAATGATTGTTCGGCTGCTGTATTTTCTGACATATTTTGCTCTC
>JALHNX010000278.1 GCA_022843305.1 Pyrinomonadaceae bacterium
TATTAGTTTTGCGGTTTTCCCACACTTTCCTAACTTTTATGGGATTTTCATTTTTTGATTGAATAAATTCGGACAGAATAAAAACTTTGGCTTTGCGTGGCATTGATTCTCCTCAGCATTGAAGACTCAGCGAAATTGTAGATAAAGGGCAGAGATTCGCTGTAACCTCGTCAGAATGATTGCAGTAGCTATCCGCGCACTTTCTCAAGCCCAATGAATCTTACGTTATACCCGTCAGGTAATTTTGAGCAAATCGGCAAGAATTAGATTTGTTGATGTTTGATTGTGACGAAAAATTAGCAATTCTGAATGATCAGGTGGAGCTTTCCGCGCCGCAGTCTAAACCGTTTTCTAAGTGCTTTGTTTAAAGAGTTTAGAAATGGGCTTAGACTGCGGCGCGGAATTGACTTGAAATTGATCCAAACGGACGCAAAGAGAAAAGGCACTCCGTCGAGTACCTTTGTCTTTGTAAAAAGTTGTGGAATGAACGCTGTAGGCAAGGAAATCTTACTTTACAATCGTTGCATTCGTAAAATCGGAAATCGGCGAAACGAGTCCTTTTTGCGTGACCCATTGACCGAGATAGAAGACCTGCGAACCGTACTGCGCTTCGGCGTAAACGATGACTTCACCCGAACGCGACAAGATGCCGTAAAGCTCCATCGCCTCAACTCCAGCGGGTTGCGTGTCGGCAATTTTGCGGTAAAGTTTCAGACCGACCGCGCCGGATGGCTTCGCCGAGCTTGTCGGCGTTGCCGTGTCTGCAAATTTTATCGCGTGTTGTCCGCGCTGTGAAAAATCAACGGTCAGAATCGGCGCAGTTGTCGGCGCAGAAATAGATGTCGGCACAGTATCACGAATCGGAATCCCGAGCGCGGCTCTTTGTGCATCCGTGAGCGCGGGATATGCCTGTACGCGTCGCGTCAGTTCGCGGAGTTTATTGACAAGCGCAATTCGCGCCGCCTTTTTTTCTTCACTGGCAACCGCCGCCGCCGCTTTTGCGGTATTGTATTGACCGAGTTCAGTGTTGAAAGCAGAATTCAAATCAGAAAGCGCGGTCGTATCGCCTGCAACCAGACCGAACGAAGTTTCGGCACTATTGATTTTGGCTTGAAAGTTCAAACCGAAATTGTACAAATCCGCGTCAGTTGTCGGAATGTAATCATTACTTGCCATAAAAAAGTAACCTCAAAAAAAAGATTCACGCCTTAGCGCGGTTTGCTTCCGATGACCTGTTTTGCAAAAGGTGAACGAAAAGCGAACGATTCACTTTACATCAATAAACATCGGCATTACAATCAACCTCGTGAAAATTCTGCTAAAGATTTTGGCTTTAATTGTCTATTTTTTGACTGTCAAAGAGGCTTCGGAACGTGCCACCGAAGTCACCGAGGCACTATTTGAAACCTCAATTGAAGCAAAAAATAAAAAAAAGAAATGCGAAATCCGTGCAGAAAATTCCGAAACGCAAACTTTAATATCTGAGGTTTCCCCTGATGAGTCCCAAACTTAAAAAAGAAATCCTGAGATTTATCAAAGGATTTTTAATTGCTTCTTGCATCGGAATTGCAAGTAAGTTAGTCGTAATGGCAGTTTTCAGCGAAGTTGTATTGTCGTGGATTGCCTTTATTTTTAGTCTAATCGCCGCCGCATTGCCGGCAGGATATTACAGCGCGAAAGCGCAGGGAGATTAAATTTTATGCGAGAGTTTTATGTCAACAGTCAGCCGATTAATTACCGCAAAGAGTTGCCGTATTTCATCGGTTTGTTTATTGCGTTGCTTTTGATTTTCAGCGTGGATGCACATTGCAAAGTTTATCCGGTTTCGGTCGTCAACGTGATAGACGGCGATTCGTTGCGGTTGAAATTTGATAATGATTTCGAGTTTGATGCGCGGCTACACGGCATTGACGCGCCGGAGATTTCGCAAAATCTTGGCAATTTATGCAAGTCGCGCCTTGAAACGCTCGTTTCGGGCGAAACATTGCGCGTCTGGTTTGTCGCTGAGGATAAATTCAACCGCAAGCTCGTGAAGTTGGTCCGGGCAAATTATTCGGAAATAAATCTGGATATGATCGCCAACGGATGCGCGTGGCTTTTGTCTCCGCGCCGCAGTGAGCGCGAAAAATACCGCAAAGCCTTCGCCGACGCTTACGATTTGCGAACGCCGGGCAAATCGCTATTTATCGGCGCGGGAATGGCAACCGGAACGCCGCCGATTCATCCGAAAAACTGCAAACCCGACGCATATCGTCGTGGAACGTGTCAGGAGTAAAACGATGAAACTTGGACAAATTCGTTTATTAATCTCGCTCGTCATTTCGTTTTTCGAGTCCAATCTAAACAACCCGAAGGTGAAAAAGATCGCGCTTGAAGTCAAAGCGCAGATCGAAAATCTTTTCCCCGAAGACGAGTAATCTTTCGGGCAAAATTTCGCCTTTGTAAATGTCGGTTTTTCCGCTCCGCGTCGCGGCGTTCGCGTCGCGCGGTTATTCCCTCTCTCTCCGCTTCGCGTCGTTCGGCGCTCCGCGCTCGGTTCAAAAGCCTCTGCTCGCGCGCGAAATCAGCGTTTCAGGTTGCGAACGTTTGTCGGGGCGCGCTCGCATTTGTGAGAAGCCGTGTTGTTTTGGATGACGACGGAAGATCTTCGCGCGGGTCGAGCGTCGTCTGATAAATCGGCATTATGTAAATCTGTTTAGGATTTACATAACACGATTTATCAAACGCCGTGATGATGCTTTACGCTTCGCGCCGTGCAGTTCACACATCTTGCTCCTCGCCAGAATCGTTTCAGTTTACGAACCATTCCGGCTCGTCGCGCTTACGCTCCGCGCGATGACCGTTTTTTTTCTTTCGCTGTTAATCAATTATTAGCGCATCTGTCAAGGGTTTCCGATTTGCGCGGATTCCGTCGCTTGTCGTTTTCGTTGCAAATCTCCAATAAACGAAACGGCGGTTTTGGCTTTGCAAAGCCAAAGCCAAAAGCAAAGAGATTTCGCCCTTGACAGACGCGCCCTGCTGCCGAGTATCAGCGAAAGCAAAAAAACTTCGCTGATGATTTACCAATAAATTTACAGCGAGGAAAAAAAGATGTTTATAAATTTCGGTTCGAATAGTTGGAAAAATGCGGATGAAAAGGCTTATCGTTTATCGCCTGAAATGTTCAAACCTTTAATCAAATGTCGCAACGGCGAAATTTTCTTTACGGTGCGCGTCAATGGTTCGCGCAATCAAAAATATCATGTGATTCTGCATCGTGATTTCGGCGCGTCGTGGCAATCGCATTGTGATTGCGCGGCTGGTGTCCGCGAAATGGCTTGCTATCACGCGGCGGCGGCATATCAGGAATATTCGCGTCTGGTGTCAGGCGGTTATCTGTGGACGATTACCGCGTTGCCGCATTTTATCGGAAATGAATATCAGGTTTAGACTTCGGGCAGAAATGCCCTTTTTTTGCTCACTGCCTTTTGCGCGGTTTGCTTTCGTTTTAGCTTCGCGTCTGCTCGTTGGTTGCGGTTTTCTCGCTAAGGCTCGACTTCGCGCTCCGCGTGGCGATGTTCACACATCTTGCTCCTCGCGTGAAGCGTTTCAGGTTGCGGACTGGTCTGGCTCGTCGCGCTTTAAAGCAGATTGCATCGGCGCGAGTAAGGCGAAAAATCGCGCCACGCGAAAATTTTCGCCCGAACGCGCAAACCGCCAAGCGAAAAATGGCGCGACGCAAAAAATTTCGCCCCGCGCAAAACGAATTTTTCGCCGCAAGCAAAAAATTCGCGCCACGCGAAAATTTTCGCCGAAAGGACAAAAACAAAATTCGCGGATTTCGATTTTGTTTTCGGGCGAAAAATCTCGCATAGCAATCTCGCCACGCAAAAAATTCGCTTTAAACGAGATTTTGAATTTTCACCGCAAAGATTTTCTGAGTCTTTCCGCGCGTTTTTGACAAGCCTTGTCGAAAAATCGTTTCTTGCCCGAAACAATTCGCCCACAATCGCAACCGCAAAAGACGACCGAACCCGGACTATAAATTATCGAGTTGTCGCGGATCAGTCTGGCAATAAATCTGCCCATTTCGATTGGAACGCCATTTCCGATGACCTCATAGTTTTTCGCAATCGAAAGCAAAGGCAATCGAAAATCGCTCGGCAAACCTTGAAGCGATGCAAACTCCGATAAACTTCGACGTGCCGACGATTTACCCTCAGAAGCGAGACACGTCGGCAAAGCTTTTTTCCCGGACGGTCGCAATTCGGGAATCAGCAAAACGGCACCGCGCTTTGATCCGAACTGAAAACGCCGCAGTCTGTTTTGCCGGGAACCTAAATTCTTTGCGTTCAAATTGAATCGTTGAATCGAATAACCTTGGGTCCGAACATTAGGCACAGTCGGCACATTCTCCAAAACAAACCAATCCGGCTTCGCCGCGGCAACAATGCGCTCGAATTCCGACAACATCTCGACACCATAACCGTCATAAATCGGTGCGCTTCGTCTGGCTGATGAAAAATCCTGACACGGCGAACCGGCAATGATGCCGTCAAATCTATCGACGATCGGAACGAATTCGCGGACATCAAAGCCCAGCTCTTTTTCCGCCGCGCGAACCACGCAAAAGCCTTCCATTTCAAACGCTCGACCGAATAAATCCGCGCCGTGAAAAATCGAAAGCACCAATTGCGACGAACCGGCTTTTTTTTCGCGCTGCGGAGTCGCCAATTCCGTCACGCCGTCCGATGTTTTATCCGGGTCAGTCGCATTTAACGACACGGCGACCGCAAATTTTTCAAGCTCTGTCGTATTTACTGCCTTCAGATATTCA
>JALHNX010000279.1 GCA_022843305.1 Pyrinomonadaceae bacterium
GCTTCCCGCATTTTTCGCAAACTTTTTGCGCTGCAGAAAAAGCTGCCAGCCGCGCCGCCAGTAAGTGCGCGTCGCCGGTCGCTGAAGCCAGAGCGCGTAACGGAAAACTATCGCGCCGAAAGCAACCACCGAGGCAATCGTGTAACCGAAAAGCGCCGAATCGTAATGCTCCAGACTGCGTGAACCGGCAATTATCAGCAGCGTCAATAAAGCCGACGCGCCGAGCCCAATCAAGGTCGAACTGCGATAATTCATAATTCCTTCATAAAAATCAGTTTACGAAGCGATTATAAAAGGCACCCGAAACCAAAAATATGATTGGAATCACATTTCGAAAAAAATTTAATGAATTTACAAGGAAGGCGCAAATTGCGGTTCCGGCGAAGCTCGAGCAAGTTTTGTTATTAGCAGTGTTTTTCGGATCTCGGATGAGGGTAATTATCGGATTCGTCTTCTTCAGCGCGCGGAGTCAGGCACGCGAAGTCTTTTTCGATCGAGATCCGAAGCGTTTTCCCCGAAGGTAAATTTTGTTCGGCGCCGAGCGCGGTTTGTTCGGTCTGCGCCCAATTATCGGCGATTGTTTGCGGGATAATTATCGAAATTCGTCCGTTTTCAAAATTAGCGGAAATTTTTTCTGCGCCGCTTTCCGCAATAACGGCGTAGCTCAGAGACTGCGCGGGTTCAACGCCGAATTCCGTGAGGTCTTCAAACTTTCCGTTTTCGGCAAATTCGGCAACTTCACTTTGCGTTAAACGAAGCCTGACGGAGTTGCCTTTGATTCTTAATTTCATTTTTCCACCAAATTACGATTCGTCAAAAATTATATAAAAGCGGAACGATTTTCCAAAACCGTTCCGCTTTTGGAAAAACATTAAATTGACTTTCGCATCAATCTAAAATGTTTATTTACTTTCCGTCGCCCTTTTTACCTTTGCGGGTCGTGCCTTCGACATTCGGTTTATCGGGCTGGATTTCCTTTTTCGGAGCGGGCGGATTTCCCTGCCTGATGTTCGGGCGGTCATCGGAACGCGGCGTAACTTGCGGCTTCGGATCGTTGTCGTTGTTCGGCGTTGAATCCGACGGAGTCGTCGAGTCGGTCGGCGTGGTCGTCGCCTCTTCCGTTGTTTCCGTCTTATTCGAACGCGGAGTTGTGATGCCGAGTTTTCTGCCTTCCTGTTCGGCTTTTTCGAGCATTTCCTGTTCGTCGCGTTTCCGCTGTTCGGCGGCGCGTTTGACCTCCGACGGCATCGGCGGAATGTCGGGGAATGTGTCGCGCTTTTTATCCTTCATAAACGGAACCATAAAGGCATTGAAATAAGGCAATGCGCCGCCGCCGCCGGTCATTCCTTTGCCGAGCGATTGTTTTCTGAGCGGATTTCCCATCCAAACGCCGGTTACGTAAGTCGGCGTATAGCCGATAAACCAAACGTCCGTTTCGTCGTTCACCGTGCCGGTTTTTCCGGCTAATTGATGCCCGCTCGCGTTTGCGTTGGGAGCCGTTCCGCCGCCCGAGGTCACGCCGCGCATCATATCGACCATCGTCAGCGCGACATATTCGCTCGTGACCTTAAACGTCTTTTTGTCCCATTCTTCCAAAATACTTCCGTCGCGGCTGTAAACTTTGCGAATCAGATGCGGCTGGACGCGGATTCCTTTATTCGGAAACGTCGAGTAAGCCGAAACCATTTCGAGCAAAGACGCTTCGGACGCGCCGAGCGCGGACGGCAGACTCGGAGCCATCGGATTTGTGATGCCGAACCGGCGAACCATCTGTGCGCCCGTCTGAATTCCGACCTGTTCGAGCAGATGCACCGCCGCTAAGTTATATGATTTTGCAAGCGCGGTTTTCATCGGGACGTTCGGATGACTAAGCCCGCCGCCGTAATTTTGCGGCTGCCAGCCGCCGCGTTTGATCGGCGCACCGCTGACGGTTGATTCGGGAGTCATTCCGTTTTCAACCGCCGCCGTGTAAATAAAAGGTTTGTAAGCCGAACCCGTCTGGCGCAAACCCTGTGTCGCGTTGTTGAATTTGCTGGTATGAAAATCATAACCGCCGACCATTGCGACGATTTCGCCTGTCTTTGCATCAATGCAGACGATTGAGGCTTGAATTTCCGGCACCTGCGTCAAATCAACCTGCAAAGTCTGTTTTTCGGCATCAACTTCCTTGACCAGAAATTCGCACAGGAAACCCGGCTTCAATTCATCTTTCGGCTGTTTGCCGCTTCTGCCCATTTCTTTGCCGCTCACGATTGCCGTATATTTGCCGAAACGAACCGTCGCTTCGTTTTTCGCGGTATCAACCTTTGTCACCAGACCTTTGATATATTCGCCTTTCTCGTATTCGTCGCCGAACCAATCGGCGTGTTTAAAGGAAGTCAATTTACGCTGAATTTCCTTCTGGTCGGTCAACGGCTGTTCGTTTTCGTCAAGCAGAATATTCTGGTAATCCGAACGCCACGGGCGGTTCCGGTCGTATTTTCGCAGACCTTCGCGGACGGCTTTGGTCGCTAATTTTTGGGCATCAACATTGATCGTCGTGTAAACCTTTAAACCGCCCTGCGCGACGCGCGTCGTGTATTTTTCTTCCAAATATTTGCGGATTTCCTCAATCGGGTAATCCCACGCGGTTGACTTCGGCTGTGATTGATAATAAGCCGTATCAGCCAATTTTATCGGCTTGGCTTTGGCGGCTTCGACCTGCGCCGGTGAATATCGGTCGGGAAAATATTTCGTCATCTGGTCAAGCACAATGTTGCGGCGCTCCAAAGCCTTTTCCATATTGCGCGTCGGCGAATATTCGGGCGATTTCGGAACCGCCGCCAGAAGCGCGGCTTCTTCCAAGGTCAAATCTTTCAATGCTTTGCCGAAATATGTCCGCGAACCGGCTTCAAATCCATATGAACCCGCGCCTAAAAAGACGTAGTTCATATACATTTCGAGAATTTGGCGTTTCGTATAAAATCGCTCGATTTGCAGAGCGACCATCCATTCGTTGACCTTGCGCGTCAGGGTCTGGTCTTTGTAAAGAAAAAGATTTTTTGCAAGCTGCTGTGTAATGGTCGAAGCACCTTCCATTTTGCCGGTCGTGACGTTTCTGACAACCACGCCCGCGATGCGATACGGGTCAATTCCGATATGTTCGTAATAACGGAAATCCTCGATCGCGATCAGCGCGTCTTCGACCTGTTGCGGAATATCGGATTCCTTGATCGGAATGCGCTTTTCGATTGCAAATTCGGCGAGAATCGTTTCGCCGTCATCCGCGTAAATCGTCGTTACCTGCGGCGGACGATAAGTTGCGAGTGCCGAAACTTCGACCGAATAACGGGAATTGTTGAGATAATACGAAGCCAGAATTCCCGTCAAACCGCCGGCGGCAAGCGCCAGCAGAAGCGCGGTCGGAAACCATAGATATTTCCAGAATCCGCGACTCTTCGATTCAACCGATTTGATTTCTTGTTCAACAATTTTTCTTTCTCTTGCCATAACTACCTCGTTGAGTGGAGAGTAAAGAGTCGAGAGTCGAGAGTAAAAGATTTTGCACTTTCGACTCTCCACTCTCCACTCATTTAATTAACAAATCTTCGCATTTTTACGCTGATCACGAAACCGATGGCGATAAATGTTGATAAAATCGCCGACAGTCCCGCGCTCATCAGCGGCAGCGGAACGCCGATCACCGGCAGAAATCCGAGAACCATTCCCATATTCATAAAAATCTGGAAGGTCATTCCGCCCGCAATCGCCATTATCACAAGCATTCCCGGTCTATCGGGAGCCTCGCGCGCGCCCGCAATCAGCCTCGACAGCAAAATCGCATACGCCAAAAGTAATGAGATACAGCCGATAAAACCCGTATTTTCAGCCGTTACCGCGAAAATGAAATCGGTTTGCGGTTCGGGCAAAAATTTGAGTTTTGCCTGCGAAGTTTCGACATCGCCTTTAATTCCCGTCAAACCGCCTTTGCCGACTGTAATCATTGATTGAACGGTATGGTAGCCGTAACCTCGCGGATCAGCGTTTTCGGGGTCGAGAATAACATTAATACGCTCTTGTTGATACCCTTTAATTTTGCCCGTCTGGACACCGACCCAATACGCCGCCGGAGCCAAAACCAACCCCGCAACAATCGTTATCACAACATATCTGACCTTGACCGCCGAAAGAAACAAGACGACCGCCAACAGCGGAAAATAGGTCATCGCCTGCCCGGCATCGGGTTCAAGCAGAATCAACCCGACCGGCGCGGCTAAAATCGCAACGCCGATCAAAACCTCTTTAAATTTGAGCGATCCGCTTTTCCGTGCGCCGAAATATTTGGCGAGCATCAAAACGACCGAAACTTTGACGAATTCGGACGGCTGAAACTGTCCGATGATCGGCAATTTTAACCATGCCTGCTGACCGTTGACCTTGACACCAAGCGGAGTCAAAACGAGAAGCAATAAAATCAATCCGACAATATAAAAAACCGGCGCGGCATCAATAATCCGGCGATAATCGCTGAAACCGACAACCAAAAACGCGACCAACGCGATGCCGAGACCGACAATTTGTTTCGACCAGTAAGTTTCGGTCGGCTGGGCATTGTAAATCTGCCAGACACCGAAACACACAATCGCCACCGCGATAATAGTCGTCAGCCAGTCAAAATCTCTTAAATCGCGTTTTTCGATAATTGCTGCCATATTGTTAGTCCACGCTGTCCGATTT
>JALHNX010000280.1 GCA_022843305.1 Pyrinomonadaceae bacterium
TCATATCGAATTCGCCCGACGTTTCGTTCTTGATCTCAACCGTTGCCGTGTCGCCTTCGATCTTTTCGTTGCGCGTCTCAATCGCGTTTTGGATTTTGACCGATGTTTCCTTTCGCAAAAGTTCGTCGGTGGTCGTGCTTTGCGCCTTCGCCGATTTTTCGATCAGATCGAGCGAACCTTTCGATAAAAAACTTTTCATCAAAGCGATGTCCTGTTTTTGCGCCGCCGCGACATATTGCTTCAAAACATCGCCCGGGCTATTTGCCGCCGGTTGATTTGAAGAACAGCCAACCGTCAAAAAAGCCGCCAATAGAAATAAAATTTGATAAATCTTCATAAAATTGAAAGTTTTGAGTCCCACCTTCAGGCGGCAGACGTTTCAAAATATACAGATTTGGTATAGAAGCCAAAGCCAACTAAAGTTGATACTCAAAACTCTTTAAATCGTTACGGCTGTTGGTTTGAATTATCAATTCTGCCCTGATTGATAATATCGTCGAGCTTTTGGTCGCTTTGCTGAACGTCCTGCTGAATTTGGTCGGCGAAACCTTTGCGGTCAATTTTCCAAACGCCTTCTTCTTTGACGAAATGAACCGTGTTCCAGATTCCCATCGAATCCTTCATCTCGATGGTCGCTTTAGCGTCTTCGGTTTTTTCGTTGCGAAATTCGGCGCTTCTCTGATTTTCGCTGAAAAGCGTTTCGCGTTTCACAATATCGTCAACCGTCACGTTTTGCGCTCTGGCTTCCTGTTCGTGCATTTTCAGCGATTCCTGCGAAAGCAACAATTTCATCGCCGTGATGTCCTTTTTCTTGTAAGCACTGCCGTAAGACTTCAGGGTTTCAAGCGGCGTGAGAGCTTTTTTCGGTGTCGAAGAACACGCGAAACTCATCGCCACGATTAGAATACATACTAAAAATTGTTTATAAAAACGCATTGTTTGAATATCTGTTTCTTAAATCGTTATACTAAAAAAACTAGATTATACCGCAAAACCAAGGAGTGAAAAACAAATGGAACGAAAAAAGCTGTCGCCCGACGAAATTCTCTATAATTTAGCCGAGATGGAAGACTGGCGAGCCGAAAGCGACATCTTAAGAAAAAGGTTTGAATTCAAAAACTTCGCCGAAGCGTTAGATTTCATCAATAAGGTCGGCGCGATTGCCGAAAAACACGATCATCATCCCGACATCACTTTCGGCTGGGGCTACGCCGAAATAAATCTGACGACGCACGACCGAGGCGGCATTACCGCGTTTGATTTTGTCGTGGCGAAAGAAGTCAGCGCAATTTCCTGAAATTAATCGTTAGCAAAAAAATTACAAAGCGCCCTGATATTGAGGAATTCTTTTGCCCAGTTTCTTTGCCATTAATTCTTTATTGGTATCGTTTAGCGGTGTGCTTGAAGTAATCATGCCGCCTGTCGCCAAACCGCCGCCGCCGCTCGTGTGAACGCTGAAAGGCTCAAGTTTGTTATGCATTAATTCATGAAATGCGAGTTTGGCGATGAGCAGATGCGCGTCCAAAAATTTGAGCATCGTGTTGAGATAGATCTCGGAAATTCGCGGCGTAGAATATCCCAGAAAAAAAGTATTTCCGCCCTTGGTCAAATCAATTTTCCATTTAGGACGGGTTTTGGCAATCAAACTCTGGCTTGAATCGAACAAAACATAAACCAAAAGTTCGGTGTCTTTAACCGTGCCTTTTGGCGGATCCCACCAGTAATCGGAAGTTGAATAAGTCGAGTTTGAATTTTGGCAAACCTCGTCAAAAAGCTGTTTGATATGCAAACCGACCGCATACATATCGCCTTCGCCCCAATCCATATTGTCTTCGGGAACAAGATTTTTCAGATACACATTATAAACGCCTGCCATATTTTTTTACCTCTTATATTTTTTCAATCTTTCCAAAGCCGACGCTGAAGTTTCGTGCTTTTTGCAAAATCAAAACTTAATTTGCGGCAAAACAATTGTCGGCGGGCGCACAAAATTGCCTGTTATATTTTTTCGTATCTTGATTGTTTATCCTGTTATCAATTTTTTTAGGTGTTCTTAAATTCCGTCCACAATCGCATTCAGCGTCGCCGAAGGTCTCATCGCCGCGTAAGTCTTTTCGGAAACTGGATGATAATAACCGCCGACATCTTGCGGTTTTCCTTGCGCCGCGATCAATTCTTCGTTGATTTTTGCTTCGTTTTCCTGCAACACTTTGGCAACGGGCGCGAATTTTGCAGCAATTTCAGAGTCCGACGTTTGATTTGCCAAGCTTTCAGCCCAATACATTGCCAGATAGAAATGCGAACCGCGATTGTCAATCTGCCCGACTTTTCTTGCCGGAGATTTGTCGGTCGCTAAAAATTTCGCATTCGCTTCGTCCAGAGCGTCTGCCAGAATTTTGGCTTTTTTATTGTCCTGAGTTTGTGCAAGATGCTCAAAACTCGCCTGCAACGCAAGAAATTCACCGAGCGAATCCCAACGCAAATAGCCTTCCTGCAAAAATTGTTCGATGTGTTTCGGCGCGCTTCCTCCGGCTCCGGTTTCAAACAAACCGCCGCCGTTCATTAACGGAACGATTGAAAGCATTTTGGCGGAAGTTCCGAGTTCTAAAATCGGGAACATATCCGTCAGATAATCCCGCAAAACATTGCCCGAAACCGAAATCGTGTCTTTGCCTTCTCTGGCGCGTTTCAAAGTTTCGAGCATTGCGTCCTTCACATCCATAATTCTGATGTCGAGACCATCTAAATCATAATTTTTCAGATATTTTTCTACTTTTTTGATGATCTCCCGGTCGTGCGCTCTCGTTTTATCGAGCCAGAAAATTGCCGGTGTGTCAGAAAGTTTTGCACGGTTTACAGCCAATTTTACCCAATCCCGAATTGCAGCATCTTTGGTCTGGCACATTCTGAAAATATCGCCGTTTCGAACATTTTGCTCGAGAAGAACATTTCCGTTTTCGTCTTCCACTTTCACCGTTCCTGCTTCTGAAATTTGGAAAGTCTTGTCGTGTGAACCGTATTCTTCGGCTTTTTGCGCCATCAAACCGACATTTGGAACAGAACCGAAAGTTTTCGGATCAATCGCGCCGTTTTTCTTCATATCCTGAATAATCGCATCGTAAAAACCGGCGTAAGTTCGGTCGGGAATAATGCAAACGGTGTCTTCTTCGTTTCCGTCTTTGTTCCACATTTTTCCGCCGCCGCGCACCAACGCCGCCATCGAAGCATCAACGATTACGTCCGAAGAAACGTGGAAATTGGTAATTCCTTTATCAGAATTTACCATCGCAATTTTTGCTCCGTTTTCGATTGTCTTTTCGATGTCTGCCTTTATTTCGGTTTCTTTCGCATGACCGGAAATTTTCTCGAAAAGCGTTGCTAATCCATAATTCGGATTGATGTCTAATTCAGCGAAAGTGTCTTTATATTTTTCAAAAACGTCTTTGAAATAAGTTTCGACAATCGCACCGAAAATGATCGGGTCGGAAATTTTCATCATCGTCGCTTTCAAGTGTGCGGAAAGCAGAACATCTTTTTCTTTGGCTTCATCAATCGCTTCCTCGACAAAAGATTTCAACGCGGAAAGATTCATAACCGAAGAATCGATCACTTCGCCCGCTTTTAACGGCGCAAAATCTTTCAAAACGTTTTCGGAACCATCATTTCCATAAAAAACGATTCTGAATTTTCCTTCCGTTTCGACGGTGGTCGAATTTTCCGTTCCGTAAAAATCTCCAGAATTCATATTTGCGATAGAAGTTTTAGAATCCGCATTCCAAACTCCCATTCGATGAGGATTTGCCTTGACATAATTTTTGACGGCTTTCGCGGCGCGTCTGTCAGAATTTCCTTCTCTCAAAACGGGATTTACCGCGCTTCCCAAAACGCGCGCATATTTTTTGTTGATGGCTTTTTCTTCGTCCGTTTTAGGTTCTGCCGCGTAATTCGGCACCGCAAAACCTTGTTTCTGAAGTTCGTCAATCGCTTCTTCCAACTGCGGAACGGAAGCCGAAATGTTCGGCAACTTGATAATGTTGGCTTCGGGTTTTGTCGCCAATTCGCCTAATTCTGCAAGCGCATCGGGAACTTTTTGGTCGTCTTTTAAGTATTCTGGAAAATTGGCTAAAATTCTTCCCGCCAACGAAATATCCGGAACTTCGATTTCAATATCTGCGGATTTTGTAAAAGCCTTTAAGATCGGCAAAAAAGAATGCGTTGCCAACATCGGCGCTTCATCGGTTAAAGTGTAGTAAATTTTTGACATTTCTAAGATTTTATTGATTGTTTTTATTTCAAATTATTATATTCATTGTTGTCCAACTTCTCCAAAAATTCAACGATGCCGGTTTAGACGTAATCAAAACCGAAAATCTCTACAACGCGCGACGGCGCGAAAGGCTATTCGGCGTAAATTGAAAATATAAAATGTGAAAGTTAAAGATTTGTTTTTTCTTCATCTTTTATTGATTTTCTTTGACTTATTCAATTATCTAAATTATTATCAGGGTTCTATTATTAGTTGAGCTTGGAAAAGTCAGTAAATTCAAGAGTGTCCCTACAATACTAACAAGACGAATAGCTATTAGTCTTGTTGGTATTAGTGTTTTAATAAGACATTAGCACCAATACCAAA
>JALHNX010000281.1 GCA_022843305.1 Pyrinomonadaceae bacterium
GACGGGCTGCACGGAAACGAGCCGACCGCCTTTTTCACGCGTGATCTGCAGGATTTTATCAATGTCCGATTCTTCCAAAACGTGAATATTCGCGCCGTTTGCTTTTGCAAAAATCTCTGCGCCGGCGATTTTTTCGACTTCATTTTGTAAATTTTCCGCCAAAACGCCTTTGACGTTGATCTCGAACGTCTGACGCTCGCCCGCTTCGTTTAACAGATCGTCGAGCTTGCCGGTCGCGGCGAGCTTTCCTTTGCGCAAAATCGCGACGTTGTCGCACAAGGCTTCGATGTCGGACAAAATATGCGTGGACATAAAAACGGTCGTGCCTTGTGTCCGCAGGTCGGCGATCAATTCGCGGATTTCGCGCCGTCCGATCGGGTCAAGCCCGCTCATCGGTTCATCGAGAAAAACCACTTCCGGCTCGTTGATCAAGGCTTGCGCAAGCCCGACTCTTTGCAGCATCCCTTTCGAGAATTTACGGAGTTGTTTGTTCCAATCTTTTTCTTCCAAACCGACTTTGGTTAATAATTCCCCGGTTTTTTGTTTGCGCCGCGCCGCGTCGAGACCGAAAAGTTCGCCGAAATAATTCATCAATTCCGACGCTTTCAGATAATCGTAAAAATACGGATTTTCGGGACAATAACCGATGCGCGAGCGCATTTTGACGCTCGAAATATCTTCGCCGAGAATTTTTGCGCGTCCTTCCGAAGGAAAGATCAGCGACATCAGGATTTTGATGGTCGTCGTTTTGCCCGCACCGTTGCCGCCTAAAAATCCGAAAATCTGTCCGGCTTCGACATTCAAAGTCAGAGCGTCGAGTGCGCGGACTTTTTTCTTTTTCCAGAATCCGACTTCGTAATCTTTCGTTAAATTTTCGATTTCGATAATTATGCTCATTTTAAATCCGACGGAATTTTCGTTTTTGACTCATCCAATTTTACGTCGCAGGTTTCTTTGTCTAAAATATACGGCGCATCGCTCGGGTCAACCAGTTCGTTTGCCTTATCGATCCGAAAATCCTTGCCGTTCGGCAGTTTGACGGCTTTGAGAAGCGGAAAAATCTCGCTCCATGTATTGGCGCAGCGATTGTTTTTTTCCTTAAAACTTTGCAGAACCGCGCGAATCGCGTCGCGTTCGTCCAGTGAATCGAGCTGGCTCAGGCGAATTTGAGCGATTTCTTTCGTCTGGTTGTCCTGCGCCTCGTCGAGCATTTGCCGATACATTGCGCGGGAAGTTTCGCGGCTTCCGCCCTGTGTTTTCATTCGCGCCGCCATCATTTGAAAAAAAGCGGGTGCGCCGTTGATGCTTGCGCCTTTCGAATAAACTTCGTAGGCTTCGTCAAATCTTCCGAGCCGCCAGTAAATATAACCGAGTTGCTGGTAAAGCCGCCATTCGTTCGGATTTTTGGCGATGCCTTTTTCGGCGATTTTTATCGCTTGTTCGGGATCGATTGCGGGCAGAACAACCGCGCCGTAAGAATAAACGACCATAAAATGCGGGTCTAAATCGGTCGCGTTGTCGAGCATCGGATAAAGCAGACGCGGGTTTAAGGGCTTCAGATTTTCGATATTGACGACACCTTCGGTTTTTGCCACTTTATCGCCGATGTATTGCAGCGACTGCATCCAATACCAATCGGCGATCAAGCCTTCGAATCCGAGCGAATAGCCTTTGAGATTCGCGCCCTGCAAAGCCAAATCTTCATCAATGTAGCTTTCGGGCAAGATCGGGCGGCGGTCGTGTATAAAATTGCTCAAAACAAAGATCAATCCGAAGCCGACAACGAGCGCGGCGATCGAAAAAATAATTTGTTTTGAATTTTTGCTCATAGTTTTCGTGTTTGGCGCGCGAATATTTGTTTGTTCAAAACGCCGCGCCGTAAATTCCGAACGTTATTTAAAGTTGCGGCGGCTGAAAATCAAAATCGTGATAACGAGCAGGATCGCCGCATAAACGATGGCGTAAGCCGCCGCGCCGAAGATCATTGATAAAGGCGGCGCGATGCCGTGCGCGGTTTCGGTGCGGAAAACGTAAATCGAAAGATTCGGCAAAAGATAATAGATCGCGCCGAAGAAAATGCGCGCGAACGACGAACCGAGATTGTTTGCCAGATCGTTGAGCGACGCGCTGAAATGCCCGATGATAAAAATGAAAAACGACAAAAGAGCCGAAAGCGCGGGCGACGAAAACGACGAAAAAAGAATCGCTACCGCAATCAGAATCGTCAGTTCGAGATAGATCAGAAAAACCGCGCCCCAGATTGATAGAGCGAAACCGGTTCCGCCGACATATAACAGCGCGAGCGAAACGCCGACACCCATCACCAGAACATTGACCAACAGCGTCAGGCACAAGCCGAGATATTTTCCGAGGATAAATTCGGTGCGGCTGATCGGTTTGGAAAAAATCGCGTAAACCGTGCGCTTTTCGATCTCTTTTGAAACCAGACTGACACCGACAAAGATCGAAATAAATGCGCCGAACAGCAGACACGCGCCCAAACCCAGGTTGACGATCGTTCGCGCTTCCTGTCCGGCGGTCAGCTCGCCGAGAAAAACCGCGCTCGCCGTTATCAAAAGCACGAAAAGCACGAGATTATACAAAACGCGGTCGCGCACCGCCTCGCGGAACGTATTGCGGGCAATGGTCAGAACTTTACCGATAAATGTCGAATTTGAAACGGCGGTCATATTTGCCGGTTGATCAGTCATTTTAAGTTCGGGTCGTAAAGAATTTCGGGAAGCGGACAAAAGAAAATCCAAAAATGATTTTGAATTGAGTCGGTATGGAAAGTCAAGTAATACCAATTGGTTTGTGCGTCCGGTCAGAACCGTCTGCGGTAGCGGGCGGTTGAAGATTCTTAGTTAAAACTTTCGCGGAAAGATCGGTTGTGGAAATTAAACCGTCCGCTGCCGCAGACGGTTCTGACACGGCGTAATTTTACGCAGAATTGAATCTGATTTAGTATAAGAGCGGTATTTTGAGATTTGTCGAGGGAAATTAAGGCGATTGGCGGAGTTAAAACAACATTAGTATAGCGAGCGGTAGCGAGTCTGACTCACTAGCGATTGTCTGTCAGCGAAGCAGACTCGCTGCCGCTCGCTATACCGATTTCAATTCTAACGTTAAATAAAAAAGAGAGAAACATCTTGCAATGTTTCTCTCTTGAAATATCCCAAAGGATTGATATTAGTTGTTGAGCGGGGTGCCGGTTACAACGCGGGTTGTTGCGTTAATCGTCGGTGCAGTTGCTCCGCCGTAAAGAACGCCCTGTTCGGCAACCAGGAAGTAACGTGTTCCGGTCGAGGTGATGCTGCCCGGTGCTACGGAAGGCGATGCCAGTACATCAAAGACCGACGGATTGCTGGTGACACCCGTACCCACGTAAGTAAAGAAGTAGCCGCTCTTTGCGGTGGCAGCAGCCGTCGCGCCTGCTAAAACGCTGTCGAGCAAGCCCTGTGTTCCTAAAGTCGCCATATCGGGCGAGAACTGTCCGCTGCCGGCAGTCGCCTGATATGTAATGTTCGCGCCGTGCATCGTGCGAAGCGACGAAATCGCCGAACCTTCGTTAGCTGAACGACGAGCGGCAAGCAAGTTGGGAATAGCGATCGCGGCGATGATGCCGATGATCACGACGACGATTAAAAGTTCGATAAGCGAGAAACCTTTCTGATTTTTCATTTGTTTTTACAATCTCCTAGTTTTTGTTTTAGTCTTTTACCTTTCTCAGGTCGCAGATAAGTAAATCAAACATTGTGCCAAAGCTGTTTAACAATGCGGCAAATAAATAAAGCCTCGTGTTTATAAGGGTTTGAGTAGAATTTGCGATTTGATCGGCGCGGTTTGGCAGGCTAACAAAAAAGCGTTAAATAACAGTTTTTGGTAAGTGGCTGATGACAAAAAATGTCAATCTTCGTGAGTCCAAAGTCAAAAGTCCAAAGTCCAAAGTCGAAAATCAATCAACTTTGGACTTTGGACTTAAAATTATTCCCCCGAGCTTCGCATTTGTGCGGAAAGCGTGCGAATACTGTGTTTGTCGAGCAGATGACGCAGGGAACGAACGGGCATCTGCAGCATATCGGCGGCTTTGGTCTGATTTCCGCCGGTGCGTTTTAAGGCTTCCATAACGTAAGTTTTTTCAAGGTTTTCGAGATGCGTCGTCATATTGATGCCTTCGTCGGGAAAATCGAATTCGTTTTGGATGCGCGTCGGGTTGTAATTAGTAACGTGTTCGGGCAAACGTTCGGGCTGGATTTCGTCGGTGCGTTCGAGCGCGACGGCGCGTTCGATGGTGTGTTCGAGTTCGCGGACGTTGCCGTGCCACGCGTAGTTTTCCAGAAACTGCGAGGCTTTCGGCGTGATCGAAAGACTTCTGCCGGTCTGGTCGCAGAATTTTTTGATGAAATGTTCGACTAATTCCGCAATGTCTTCCTTGCGCTCCCGAAGCGGCGGCAAACTTATCGGGATAACGGAAATGCGGTAAAAAAGGTCTTCGCGGAAAGTTCCTTCTTCGGACATCTTTTTTAAATCGCGGTTTGTCGCGGCGATCACGCGCGCGTCAACCGGCATTTCATCGTGCGCACCGACGGG
>JALHNX010000282.1 GCA_022843305.1 Pyrinomonadaceae bacterium
TTCAGCCCGGAGTAGTTAAAGTTGTAACCAAATCCGGCACAGAAGATGATGATGACACAAGCAATCAAAAATCCACGCCGAAACTGCGCGAATATTTTCCCGAAACGCTTGTTTGGTCGCCCGAATTGTTGACCGATATGGATGGAAAGGCAATGCTCAATTTCAAAATGGCGGACAATATCACGACCTGGAAACTTTACACGATCGCTTCGACCAAACAAGGCAAAATCGGTGTCGCCGAAAAAGAAATCACGGTCTTTCAGCCGTTTTTCGTTGATCTCGACCCGCCGAAGTTTTTGACCGACGGCGACGAGATTTTCCTGCCGACGCAGGTTAGAAATTATACGAGCGCGAAACAGAAAGTTGATGTCACAATGTCGAAAGCCGATTGGTTTTCGTTCCTCAACCCGGAAACACGTGCGTTAGTAAATGTGCAAAACGACAGCACGCAAAATATCGAAGTCGCTTCGAATGCGGCTGGCAATGCGGTTTTCGGTTTCAAGGCAATTACCGCAATCAAAGACGGCAAACAGCGCGTAACGGCGATTGCCGCAAAAGATTCGGACGCGATTGAAAAGCCTGTTACCGTCAGACCGAACGGACAGGAAATTGTTCGCACTGAATCGAAACTTTTCCGCGCGTCGGAAGGTTTCGAGATAAACTTTCCCGCCGACGCTTTGCCGAAAACGCCGAAAGCCGAACTGAAAATCTATCCGAATCTAATGGCGCACGTTACCGAATCGGTCGAAGGTTTACTGCAAAGACCTTACGGCTGCGGCGAGCAGACGATTTCTTCGACATATCCGAATCTGATGATCTTAAAATTCAAGTCGGAATCGTCTGCGGAAGCGGATGGATTAAAAGCCGCAAACTCGCCGCTTCGACAAAAAGCGCGCAAGTATTTGCAAAAAGGCTACGAACGTCTTTTGAGTTATCAGGTTGCGGACGGCGGATTTTCGTATTGGGGCGGCAAAGATTCTTCGGATATTGCGCTGACGGCTTACGCGTTGCGCTTCTTGAACGATGCTAAATCACAAATCGAAGTTGATCCGAAAGTTATCGAAAACGCGCAGAATTACTTGGTAAAACAGCAGCGCGCTGACGGAAGTTTTACGAAAAAACACAATTGGGAAACGGCGGAAGACACGAAACGCACAAAACTTTTTACAAGTTATGTCGCACGAACTTTGGCGATGCTTAAAACCGACAAAGCTGTGATGGATAAGGGTTTGGCTTATTTGAAAACGCGTAATTCGGAAATTGACGAACCTTACGCGCTCGCGCTTTTCGGGCTTGCCTCGCTCGATTCGGGAAATGTTGAAACAGCGCGTGAAATCGCCCGAAGACTCGAAAAAACGGCGATTGCCGAGGGCGACAAGATTTATTGGAATCTCGAAACCAACACGCCGTTTTACGGTTGGGGAACTGCCGGACGAATCGAAACGACCGCGCTCGTTCTGCAATTACTTTTGAAAACTGAAGACCAAAATTCAAAGACCAGAGACCTGATTTCAAAAGCGACGATGTTTCTCCTGAAATCCAAAGACCGCTACGGCGTTTGGTATTCGACGCAAACGACGATCAATGTTCTCGACGCTTTTCTCGCTTCGCTGACCGAGAGCAAAAGTCAGAATATAGCGGTTTCAATCAACGGCAAAAAGCTCAAAGATTTTGCTGTTTCGGCAGAGCAGATCGAGCCGATTATTTTGGATTTGACCGACAAAATCGCAAATGCAAATCATTTGGAAATAACGAGTTCGGGTAATTCAACGGTGATGTCGCAGGTTGTCAAAACGCATTACGTTGATTGGAAAGACGCGGAAATTTCAAACCGCGCTGTCAACGATTCACGCGCCATTCGGCTTGACTACAAATGCGACAAACAGACGGCGAAAATTATGGAAACGGTCAATTGTTCGGTCGAAGCCGAGCGCGTCGGATTTAAAGGTTACGGAATGCTTCTGGCGGAAATCGGTCTGCCGCCGGGCGCGGACGTTTCGCGCGAATCGCTGGAAAAAGCCTTTGAAAACGATTGGAGTTTGAGCCGTTACGACGTTTTGCCCGACCGCATCGTCGTTTATATGTGGGCAAAAGCGGGCGGCACGAAATTCAATTTTTCGTTCAAGCCGCGCTACGGCATCAATGCAAATACCCGGGCTTCGATTATCTATGATTATTACAACGAAGAAGCGAAAGGAACGGTCGCGCCGTTGCGTTTTGACGTGAAATAAAAGTTTTGAGTCCCGCCTTCAGGCGGCTTCGTTGCTATAATTTAGCCGCCTGAAGGCGGGACTCAAAACCTATTCGCTTTGATTATCGGCAACCGCAATTTCGGGAAATTCTGCGGTAAACTGTTCGCGCGGTTTTGAATCAATTTCGCCGCGCAGAGGGCGCGAGCCGACATTTGCTTTGAAATTGCCGTTGTCGTCGTAAAGCCTTCGATACTGCGCCGAGTTGCGGATGATGCCCTGCACGTAGCCTTTTGTTTCGCGGAACGGAATCGCTTCGACGAATTCATCAATCTCGGCGGGCAGATTTGCACGCCATTGCGGAACGCGTCCGGGTCCGGCATTGTAGGCGATGGCGACAAACTCGACGCGCCCGAATTTATCGTACTGGTCGCGGATATAACCCGTCCCGAGTTCGATGTTGAGCGCGGGCTGGAAAAGCGTTTCGGGAGAAATTGCGGTGATCGAAGGATTATATTTTCGGGCGACGGCGCGGGCGGTCGGAATCAGTAATTGCATCAAACCGTAAGCGTTCGCGCTCGATTTGGCGCGCGGGTCGAAAATCGTTTCCTGACGGATAAATCCGGCAACCTGATGCGCGTCCAGACGCCGCTGCTCCGCCCAGTATTTGATTTCCTTCCAATGCGTCAAGGGATAAAAAATGTCCCATTCTTCGCGTCCCATTTCTTCGGGAAACATCTGCGCGTAATCGGGATAACTCTTGGCAAGCGACAATAAAGCATTGACCTGATCGCCTTTCAAACGATAATGTTTTGCCAGCGCGAGATTGATCTTTGGACTGCTGCCGGCGGTTTTCTGCGCTTCCTTGAGTTCGTCAACCGACCAGTCAAAAAGCCCGACGATGCTCAAATCTTCCGACTTTTCGGCGCGTTCCAACTCTTTTGCCGTCGCGGTTTCTGCCGCGACCGTCACGACTTTCAGATTCGCAACTGCTTTTGGAACGGGCGAACCGGCGGGAAAATTCGGTGCTGACTGGCACTTGCCCTGACCGCGCAAGCTCGTCAATCTCTGCAATGCGAGATAGCCATACCAATTCGCGCCGTAGCGGTAAACCGCCGCGTCGTAGATCGCGCAGGCTTCCGGGATTTTGCCCGCGAGTTCCGAATCGCGCCCTGCCCAGTAACCCGCCTTTCCGCGATTGGACGAATCTTTGTCAACGTAGCGGGCGAGATGTTCCGTGAGCATCTGCGACGAAATTTGATAATTTTTGCTTTCGTGCTGTAGCCACGCGAGTTCGAACTGCGCTTTGGCAACGTCAACCGCGTTCGGATAAGCCGAAAGCGCGGTTTGCAGAAAATAAGTTTCGTCCGTTTTGTTACGCGCATCACGCGCCGCCATTCCGGCATCAATCCACGCTTTCGGCGTTAATTTTCCGGTCGGGAATTTCTGCCGCATATCTTCGGCGGTCGAACGCGCATTCGCCCACAGACGATTTTTCGCGTAGCCGAGCGTGAGATTGTAAAAGGCTTCTTCTTTTTCTTTGGCGGAAAGCGGAATCGCGTTGAACGCGTTGTTGGCTTCCGTCATATTTTTGAGATTTGAAAAAATTATCAGCCGCCGCAAACTTATTTCGTGCGTTACCGCATTTGGAAAACTCGAAATCAAACTGCCGTAAGCCGCATTTGCTTCTGCATAATTTTTCGCCGTGTAAAGCCGGTCGGCGCGAGCGGTGATTTCTTCCGCTGTCTGCGGCGTTAAAGGCTGGTTCAAAAACGTCAGTTTCGTTTCGGCTTCCTTGGCTTCAGCGGTTCCCGCGCCGTAAAAATAAGTTTGCCGGTAAAATTTTATCGCCTCCGCCTGATTGCCGCTCGTTTCAAAGGATTTTGCCGTCCAGAGCAGCGCGTCCGCGAAATGTCCGTCGTTCAAATCCTGTAAGAACGCGGGAATCTGCGCGGCTTGTCCAGACTGCATTGCCGAATTCGCCCACAGAATTTTCGCCTCGCGGGCGCGTAAGCTGGTCGGATGTTCCTGCGCGAGCCGGGCGAAAACCGTCATCGCTTCCGCGTGTTTGCCCGCCGACTGCAAAGCGCGTCCGCGAAGCCAGAGCGCGTAATCGGCGAGATTCGTTTTTTCGCGGAAAACGTTCGTATTAAGAATCTGCGCCGCGCCGTCGAAATCCGAATTTTGAAATTTGATCCGCGCCCGCAAAAGTTTTGCCAACGCGCCGGCTCTGGTGTTGGCAAAGCGCGTTTCAATGTTCGCAACCACGCTTTCGGGCGGCAATTTATCGCCTTTCGTCAAATCGCGCAGGGTTTTCAAAGCGTCGGCATCCGACATCGGCGTGACGAGCGCCGCCGAACAGCTGA
>JALHNX010000283.1 GCA_022843305.1 Pyrinomonadaceae bacterium
GCGAAACAGACTCATTTTGCGGTGGTCGCCGGAAAAGACTGGCATCGCGGCGTAATCGGGTTAGCGGCATCGAAAATCTCCGAAAAACTTCATCGCCCGTCGGTCGTTATTTCTATCGAAAAAGATGGCATCGGACACGGCAGTGCGCGTTCGATTGCAAATTATCATCTTTTAAAGGGTCTGGATTCGTGCGGCGAATTGATGGAACAATTCGGCGGACACGCCGCCGCCGCCGGAATGAGGATCAAAGCCGAAAATATTGACGAACTTCGGGTGAAATTAAACGAACACGCGGTAAAAAATCTGTCGGACGAAGATTTAATTCCCGAAATCAAAATTGACGCGCCGGTTTCGTCCGCGACGCTCGATCTTTCAATCGTCGAAGAACTAAAAATGCTCGAACCGTTCGGCGCGGGCAATCCGAAACCGGTTTTTGCGACGAAAGATTTGTTTTTGGTTGACGAACCTTTCGTGATGAAAGAGAAACATTTAAAGATGCGTCTGGCGGACGGAAAAGGAAAAACTTTTGAAGCCGTCTGGTGGGACGGCGTCGAAAAATCAAAGGAGCAAACTCTCAAACCCCGAACACGCATCGAATTAGCCTATACGCCCGAAGCGAACATCTGGCAGGGAAATACCCGGCTTCAACTTGTCGTAGAAGATTTAAGAACGGATAATTAATGTTAGTGTCTGACGTAAAACGCCCGAATATCCAAAAATTGCAGCAGCGCGCCAATCTGCCGAAATATTTTCGCGTTGGGGCGATCTGTGTTTTGATTTTAACGATTCTGGCAATCGGCATCGGATTTTATCTCGGACGAAACCGCACGGAATTTCGCCTGAAACCCGAACACGCCAAACTTTCAAAAGACGTAACATCCGAAATCACCGGTTATGAACGCACGGAAACCGAAGGCGATGTCAAAAAATTCTATATCAAAGCCGATAAAGCCGTCACGTTTTCCGATAATCATATCGAATTGGAAAACGTCTATTTGCAGGTTTTTGATGAACTCGGCGATAAATCCGATCAGATAACTTCCGAAAAAGCCATCTATATTCCGGCGGAAAACAAAAATTTTACCGCTTATTTTGCGGGAAACGTCAATATTGCGACCCGCGACGCTTTGAAGGTTGAAACCGAACATATTTTCTATAAAAAGGAAACGGAAACCGCCGAAGCCGAACAGCTCGTCGAATTTGAGCGGGGAAATATTACCGGAAAATCGCTCGGCGCGTTCGTTAGGATCAAGGAAAAACGCCTTGAATTGTTGAATGATGTCGAAATTAACGCTTTTGCCCTGAATCCGCAGAACGAGCTTGCGAGAAGCAATATTCAGAGTGCGCGCATCACCGCAAATTATGCGATGGTTGACCAAAATACGGAAAAGATCGAACTTTCCGAAAATGTTTTTATCGGAATTATTCCGACCGGAAACAATTCCGAAATGTCGCAGCCGACCGATATTAAAGCGAATCGTGCGAACGCGAGCTTTGAAAATAAGGAAATCCGCCAGATTGATCTGAACGGAAACGTCGAAATTTATCAAAAGCCGACCGCCGCGAATTCAAAATGGACGCGCACCAAAGCGAATAAAGCGACGGCGAAAATCCAAAATGAACTGAAAAGCGCCGAACTTTTTGAAAATGTTCAGATCGAAACGACGACAAACGGTGCGCAACCGACGAAAATAAATTCGGGCTACGGGATTTTTGAAAAAGATATTGACCGTTTTCATTTAAAAAACGGCGTTCATATCATCACGGTCGAAGACAATAAACCGACGAATATCAAATCGTCCGAAGCCGTCTATGAACAAACAAACGGTAAAATTTTTCTCACCGGAAATGCGGAAATTGATAACGGCACTGAATATCTGAAAGGCGACTCGATGACGGCGGAACTTTTTCCGAATAAAAAGGTCAAATATTCGACCGCCAAAGGAAACGCTTATCTTAAACAAAATTCGGCAGAACGCGTGACCGAGGTTTCGGCGAACGAACTGAACGCGGCTTTTAACGAAAACCAGCAATTGAAGACGGCGAACGCGCTCGGAAATGGGAACGCGGTTTTAACGCCCGCCAATGTGCAGGAATATTCAAAAGTTACTTTGACTGCGCCGAACGC
Source organism: Pyrinomonadaceae bacterium (assembly GCA_022843305.1). Classification (GTDB taxonomy): domain Bacteria; phylum Acidobacteriota; class Blastocatellia; order Pyrinomonadales; family Pyrinomonadaceae; genus JAFDVJ01. The sequence goes on from JALHNX010000283.1 coordinate 2,129, forward strand.
GATTCATCTGAATTTTCGCGGCGAAGGACTTTTGGAGCAAATGAACACCGAAGGTCGGACGACGATTCTGATGAACGCGCCGAATAACCGCGCGGACGCGGCAAACAAAAAACTGACGGCTGATTCGGTCAAGACGTTTTTTAATGCGAGCGGCAAGGATTTGACGAAAGCCGAAGCCGTCGGAAACGCCGAACTTTACGTCGAGCCTTTGCAGAACGCGCCGACGAATTATCGAACGACGGTCAACGCGCCGCGTTTCGACTGCGAATTTTTCCCGACCGGAAACAACGCGAAAATCTGCATCGCGCAGACGAAAACGAAAACCGTCCGCGTTCCGACCGTGCCGGGCGAACGGCGCGGAACACAGACCCTGATCGCCGACAAATTGAACGCGCAATTTAACCAGCAAACACAGGACGTGCAGGTTTTCGATGCGCTCGGCGACACGAAATTTACCGAACTCGACCGCAACGGAATCGCCGAAACGATCAATTTTACGGCAGCGGACGAAGTTGTCCGTTTGCGCGGCGGCGAGCCGACCGTCTGGGATTCAAGAGCGCGCGCCAAAGCGAACGAAATTGATTGGGATACCCGGAGCGAAAAATCATTTCTGCGCGGCAATGCCAGCACGACCTATTACAGCCAGAAACAAACCGGCGGCGCGACACCGTTCGGTGAAACGAACAAACCGGTTTTTGTAACTGCGGCAAACGCGGAATTTAATCACGCCGAAGAAACCGGACTTTACACGGGAAACGCGCGGGCGTGGCAGGATAATAATTATATTCGTTCGGATAAACTTCTGCTGAAACAAAAAGAAGGACAGCTTTTTGCCGAAGGCGCGGTGCAGAGCGTTCTTTACGATACGAAAAAGAAGGAAAAAGGCAAGGAAACAACCGTTCCCGTTTATGCTTCTGCCAATAAAATGTTCTACAATCGTGAAAATCGGTTGCTTCGCTATGAAGAAAATGTTGATATTCGGCAAGCGACGGACAGAATTACGGCGGGCAAAGCCGACATCTTTATGAACGATAAAAACGAGATGTCGAAAACGATTGCCGAAACGAATGTCGTAATCACGCAGCCGAATCGCCGTGCGCTCGGAGATTGGGCGCAATACACGACCGCCGATGAAGTTGCGGTTCTGCGCGGCAATCCGGCACGAATTGACGATGCCGAAAACGGTTCGTCGCAAGGTGCGCAAGTGACGGTTTATATGCGCGAAAACCGCGTCGTCGGCGAATCTCGAACCGAACAGAACAATACGGGCAGAACACGTACGGTTTATAAAGTTAAGAAAAACGAATAATCAGAAATGTCGGAAATCTTAGGAAAAAACGGAGCAAATTCAACAAACGGCAAACACGAAAACGTGCTTGCCGATGCTTTGTCGGCGTTTCATTTGCAGAAATCTTATGGGCGGCGGCGCGTCGTGGACGATGTCAGTCTGTGGGTCGAACAGGGCGAAGTGGTCGGGCTTTTGGGCGCGAACGGCGCGGGCAAAACGACGACTTTTTATATGATGGTCGGACTGGAACGCGCCGAAACCGGCAATATTTTTCTGAATGGGCAAGAGGTAACAACTTTGCCGATGTATCTGCGGGCGCGGCTCGGGCTTGGTTATCTGCCGCAAGAACCTTCGATCTTTCGCAAAATGTCCGCCGAGCAGAATATTCTCGCCGTGCTGGAAACGATGAAAATGACGCGCGCCGACAGGTTTGCACGTTTAGAAGAATTGTTGGAAGAATTCGGCGTGACGCACGTTCGCAAAACGCGCGGTGACGCGCTTTCGGGCGGTGAACGAAGGCGTGTCGAAATCGCCCGCTGTCTGGCGACCGAACCGCAGTTTATTCTTCTCGATGAACCGTTTGCGGGAATTGACCCGATTGCGATTGACGATATTCGTGAAATCATTCTCTATCTTAGAAATCAGGGAATCGGAATTTTAATTACCGATCACAATGTCCGCGAAACTCTCGGCATTACCGACCGCGCATATATTATGGCGGAAGGGAAAATACTGAAAAGCGGACAGCCGAACGAACTGGTTGAAGACGAAGATGTCCGGCGGCTTTATCTGGGCGAAAGATTCAGCCTTTAAGCATTCCATTTACCCGCGAGATAAACAAAAAATACTAAAGACAAAATAAATTTAGGTAGTAACTAAAAGTAATGCTTTGAAAAAAACTTTCTTTGCCGGGAGCGCACGCATCCTTGCGTGCTGCGTCGCTTGAAAAGCGGCGTAACAGCCTTGCTCAATCTTGAATTGACCTTTCGCATTTATTCGCGCCGTGCGCTCAGGCACGCCGGGGATGCGTGCGCTCCCGG
>JALHNX010000284.1 GCA_022843305.1 Pyrinomonadaceae bacterium
CGTTTCATCTTCCGTCAGCAAAAAAACCGATTACGTCGTCGCCGGAAGCGATGCCGGTTCAAAACTCACAAAAGCCGAATCGCTTGGTGTGAAAGTTTTGAATGAAGATGAGTTTAAGGAAATGCTACTTTAAGGTTTTTACTTCTAAAGAGTTTTAAGTAAATCAGCTAAATGTTCCTTATGTCGATTGGCTTCACTCCTAACTATTTTTTGAATTTCATCATCATACAGTATTTTAGAATAATCTTTTTCTATAGCTAAAGAAAACTTTTTATATTCTGAATTGTAAATTTCATAAACATTTTCATGAAACCAAATTCCAATTAATGATAAATATGCATCACGTTCAGACACATCTGGAATAATCCAATCAAATAAAAATTTAAAGTCGAAACTTGCTAATTTCTCAATTTCTACACTTTCAAGAATTTTTAATGCCTCAGAAACTGTTAAACTTAACAATTCAGTAACATCTTTATTTTGTAATTCAGAACGAGGTATCTCAAAAACAACTTTATGAACAACTAACTCATTTATAGATGGAATTATTCCGTATTCAAAAATGAAGCTGGATTTTTTATAAAATCTATCGAACTTTTGTGAACTTTTGATAAAATTAGAAACCATTTTGGGGAAATACAACTTAATAAATTCGCTTACGATTTCCGGAGATTTAAATTCCTTAATGGTTTTAACTTTATCCTTAAATTGCAGCTCTATTAAAGCCAATTCTTTATCCAAATCCTCAGGTTCTTCGATGCTTTCACCTTTCGCTCCGCGAATCATTATTTCGAGCGAACGAACAAGATTTTGCGCGATGTATTCGATAAACGGTTCGAGTTCGTCAGCATCGGCAAGACGCAGGACGGCGTAGTAATTTTCCTTGTCTTCGGTTTTGATGATCGCGGGCGGATAGCCGAACTGCATCAATATGAAATTCATCAGGATTCGGGCGACTCTGCCGTTGCCGTCGTCGAACGGGTGAATGCGAATGAAGCGATAATGAAAAAGCGCGGCTAAAATTATCGGGTTGACATCAGCTCTGTCTTTTTCCTTTCTAAACCATTCGATTAAATCGTGCATTTTCGCGGGCGTTTCTTCTGGCGTGGCGAAATAAAAAGTTTCGCCCGTGACGGTGATAACGTGGTTCGGTTGAGTTTTGTATTTGCCGACTTCGATTTTGCGGCGTGTCGGTTTTCCGTCCGGCGTTTTAGCTTCTTTGTAGCTTGATTCTTTGAGCAAAAGCGTGTGAAGCTGGCGAATGAACGCTTCAGTTAACATTGTTTCGCCTTTGACGATTTCGAGAATCCAATTTATCGCTTCGTTGTGTCCGGTGATTTCAAAATGATCTTTGAGCGGTTTTCCCTGCGCGGTGATGCCGAACAAAATCAAGGCTTTTGTTTCGCCGTAAGTCAGCGAATTGCCTTCGAGATTGTTTGAATGATAATTCCAATCAAGCCGAAACTTTTGCATAATCCGCGCTTCGGCTTCCCGGTCGAGCGGACGCAAATTATCCAGATCGTTTTTTAGTTTTTCGGCTCTTTCCAAGGGATTCATAGTTCACATTTTAGCCGTTTAATGAATGTTTGCAAGAATTATCTTTTTAATTTCCGCGCGAAAGCGTTGTAAATTTTGTCAATTTCGTTGATTCTTAGAAGTTTTGCCGCGACTAAAAAGACGATTCCGCCGAGTCCGATTGGAATGAAGCATTCGATTAGTTTGGCGATCAAGTTTTTTCCGCCGAATTGCTGATGAAGAAAATAGTATGAGAAATAGCAAACCGCCGACATCACCGCCGAAGCGAGCGCGATTTTGATGAATGACGAAAGAATTTCTCTGCCTTCGAGGCGTTTGATGCGGCGGCGCATCATAAAAGCCAGCAGCGAAAAACTTATCAAGGCGATGAGCGAAGTCGCAACCGTTAAACCGACGTGCGCCAAACCTTTCGGCGTGGCGGGCGTAACGTAAAACTGCGAGAAAAACTGCATCAGAAAATAGCCCGCGAAAGGATAAATAACGACGGAAACAAGACTGACCATCATCGGTGTTTTCACGTCGTCGAGCGCGTAAAACGATGGCGAAAGAACTTTAATCGCGGCGTAACCCGTTAAGCCGATTGAATAGCCGATTAAGGCAAACGCGGTCATATCGGTTGAAGTCGGTGAAAACAAACCGCGTTCGTAAATCAAGCGAATGATCGGAGTCGAAAGCACGACCAGACCGCATGCCGACGGCAGTGTCAGAAGAAAAACGAGTCGGATCGAAGACGAAAGCGTCGAGCGGAATTCGCCGAATTTGTTTTCAGCCGCGAGCCGCGAAAGCATCGGAATCGAAGCCGTCCCGACCGCGACACCGAAAACGCCGATTGGAAACTGCATTAAGCGAAATGCGTAAGGAAGCCAAGAATTTCCGCCTTCGATGCTTGAAAGCAGAAAAACGTCAATAAAAACTTTGATCTGGACAGCCGAAACGCCCAAAATCGCCGGTGCCATCAGCTTTGCGACCTGCAAAACACCCGGATCCAGAAAATTCAAAACCGGCGAAAAACGAAAACCGACTTTGAGAAGCGACGGAACTTGAATCAAAAACTGTGCCGCGCCGCCGATCAAAACGCCGATTGCCATTCCGATAATCGCCCATTGCGCGAACGCGGGCGGAAGCGCGTTGACATCTTCGGGTTTGCCCGCCATTTGTCCGCCGCTCAGCCAATAAGCTAATCCCAAGCCGAAAATTATCGAAAAAACATTGAACGCCGTCGAAGCCGAAGCCGGCACGCCGAAACGTCCTTTCGTGTTCAAAACGCCCATCGCGACCGCCGCGAGCGCGACCAGCAGAATAAACGGAAACATTATCTGCGTCAAAGTAATGGCAAGTGCGGCTTTTTCCGGCGAAAAATCTTTGGCGAGAAGCTTTATCAGATAAGGCGAAATAAAAATGCCGATGACGACGACAACGCACAGGACAACCGCCAGCGCATTTAAAACCATACTTGCCAATCGCCACGCTTCTTCTTCCGTTTTTTTTACTTGATAATCGGTAAAAACTTTGACAAACGCGGCGGAAAGTGCGCCTTCGGCAAATAGATCGCGCAGAGTGTTCGAGATTTTAAAAGCCGCCTGAAATGCGTCCGCCAAAAATCCCGCGCCGAAAACCGCCGCGAAAACCATCTCTCTGACAAGCCCGAGAACACGCGAAAACATTACGGCAATCGAAACGATTCCGGCTGATTTGGCGACGCTGGTTTGTTTTGTATCGGGATTTTCGGCTTCGATTATATCGCTCGCGGCGGGTTCGGTCAGTTGTTCCGGGTTTTCCGCGGTTGCGTCTTTGGTTTTTTCGATTTCGCTCATCTTCAGGTTTTTGCCAAAGATAAAAGTTTGAATTATTAAACCGCTTTCGGCAAGCGTCGGCGCAAAAAAAGGAAGCAATTTTTACATCGCTTCCTTTGATCTATAGTTTGAAAAGTTTTGTTAGTTGATTCGGGCGCGCATATCGGGAAATGTGATTCGCGTGTTCGTCAGCCGAACGTCGAGCGAAACCGGCGTGTAAGCCATCGGCGCGGCGCCGCCGAATTGTCCCTGAATCAGCGAAACGTAATTATTTTGAAAAGCCCGAAAACGCGGAACACTTCCTTTTTGATTGAAGATAACGAAAAGAAGTGTGCCGCCGCGCGTCGTAATTTCACCCGCTAAGGCGCTGACGCCGCCGTCTGTGTTGCCCAAAGTTCCGGTTTTGCCGACGACGCTGCCGCGTGCAAAATCGGTGTCAAAACGTCCTTCTAATGTTCCTTTGTCAACTCCGGCAACCGGCATAATGTCGGCAAACGTCAATTTATGTCTTGCCAGATCGCTTCTTAAAGCGCGGAGAAGCTTCATCATCGCTTTCGGCGTGACGCGGTTCTGTCCCAAACCGCTCGCAGTTTGCAGAAAGAATTCCTGCGAGGGAACGCCGGCGCCCTGCGCTGAAATCTGCGCGACGCGGTACGGTCCGCCGACGGTATCGCCCAAGCGTTCCGCGATAAAATTGTTCGAGTAGCACATCATCACCTTGACGATTTCTTTCAAAGGCGCGGATTCGTGCGTGAATAATTGACGAACATTTCCCGGCATCGGCTGAACATAGACACTGCCCGACAGCGAAACCGACGGAATCAGCGTGATTTGTCCGTATTTGCCGGAATTTACCAGATAATTTTGCCACGCCCGAGCGGCTGCCGCGTTGCGTTTTGAAGAATCCATCACCGCCGCCAGACCGTTCGCCGAAGCGACGGGCGACATATTGTAATTCAATGAAAAATTGTCCGTCACGATCACGCTGCCGTTGATGCTCGAAATGCCTAATCGGTTGAGTTCGTAGGCGACATTGACGCCGTGTTCGAGATTGAACATCGGGTCGCGCCCCGAAACATAAAGGTTTCCATTAAGTGTG
>JALHNX010000285.1 GCA_022843305.1 Pyrinomonadaceae bacterium
CAAATAGCAGAACCAATAAAAATTAACGAACTACTTGAGGAGGTTGGCAGCCTAGGCAGTATTCATCAAGCCAAATCTGCTACTTCTTCCGCCTAATTTGGCGAAGGTATTGATATTAGCTTTGATTGTATTTTACCCGTTCCGCCATCAAAAATTAGAGTTACACAGCCTGTAATAGAAATTGCGAAAAGAGTAAGCAAAGAACTTGAAATCCCACTTTCCGAGTCGGATATTGTAAAAATCAAAGCTACCTCTCAACTTAAAGATTTGAATAGCTATGAAGATCGTGTAAATATTTTAAAAGACTCATTTGAAGCTAAAACGCAGAATTTGATTGGAAGAACAGTTCTAATTTTTGATGATCTGTATAGTTCCGGCGCAACGCTTAATGTCTTAACGGATGTTTTGTATAATAAAAGTCAGGTCAAGACCATTTACATTTTAACTTTGACGCGAACAAAATAAATTTATGATTAAAGTTTTTATCGGCGGCTCAAGAAAAATTTCTGTCCTTAACCAAGAAGTAATATCCAGAATAAAAAACATTCTTGACAAGAAAGGAGAGATTTTAGTTGGAGATGCTAATGGGGCGGACAAAACGGTTCAAAAATATCTTCTAGAATCTGGATATAAAAATGTAGTTGTTTTTTGCACAGGAGAAACTTGCAGAAATAATTTAGGGAACTGGAAGACAAAAAATATTCTTAACGACAGCTCAAAAAAAGACTTCGACTTTTATGCTTTAAAAGATAAAGCAATGTCGGAGGAAGCTGACTACGGCTTTATGCTTTGGGACGGAAAAAGCAAAGGCACAATAAACAATGCCGTAAATCTACTCAAAGCTGAAAAGAAAGTTCTCGTTTTTCACTCAAAATATAAGAACTTTATTTCAATATCTAAAATGGATGATTTAAGACAGCTTCTCAAAAATTGTGATGAAACCACAAAAGAAAAATTGATTATTGATTTGAATTTAACCGAACTCAAAAACGAACTTCGCCAAAAAGGTTTAAGCTATGCTTAACTTCTTCTAACTATTCGTTAAAACCAACCGCCTTTCACATCTTTCAAAACAACCTGTGCCGTGTTGTGTCCCGATGCGGCGAAGACTCCCCCGCCAGGATGGGTTGATGCGCCGGTTAAGTATAAATTTTTGATCGGCGTTTTGTATTGCGACATTTCGGGCAGAGGTCTAAACAAAAACATCTGGTCGAAATCCATTTCGACGTGCATTACGTTGCCGCGCAGGAGTCCGAGGCGTTGTTCGAGATCGAGCGGCGATTGGATGAAGCGTTGGGTGATCGAATCCTTGACGTTCGGCGCGTAAGTGTTGACGACCTCGATCAAACGGTCGGCTTCGCGTTCCTGAATATTTTCCCAGCGTTCGCCGTTCGAGAGTTCATACGGATAATATTGTCCCCAGATAAAAAGCGTGTGTTTGCCCGCCGGGGCGAGCGTCGGGTCAACCGACGAAAACGACATCGGCAGCGGACACGGATTGCGCGACGGAATGCCGTTCAGGTAATCGGCGTAGGCGTGTTCGAGATATTCCATCGAAGGACAGAGAAGCTGTAATCCGCGATGACATTCGGCGGGTTTTCCGCCGCTCGGCGCGGCGATGTAATCCGGCAGTTCCGAAACCGCGCAGCGGACGATCATCCCGAAACCGTTGCCGATGCGGACGTTTTCGATTCTTTCCGCCAAACCTTCGGGCAGATTTTCCGCGCCGATGAGTTTGAGAAAAGTCGTGTGAACGTGCGCGTTTGAAACGATGCGCGTGGCTGCGATGCGTTCGCCGTTTTCTAAGATTATTCCGCCTGTTTCACCGTTTTCGACCTCGATTTTCGCAACTTCCGCGTTTAATAAAACCTCGCCGCCGTAACTTTCCAGACACCGCGCCATCGCCTGCGTGAGCGCGCCCGAACCGCCGCGCGGGCGTTTGACGCCGCTTTTATGGATCATCGAATGCCAGCCGAGAAAATCGCCCGTCGCCGACATTGTTGGCGGCGGACCCGACTGCGCCGCGAGCCACGCCATCGCGCCGCGCAAGCCTTCGTGTTTGAAGGTTTCCCTGACCAGCGCGCCGTAACTCGTCATCAGCTTGCGCACCATATCCGCCGGATTTTTCGATTTTCCGCCGAGAACCATATGCCGCACGAGATTAAAAGCCGTCGGCGGTTTTAAGAAAGCCTCGAAAACGCCCTCGTTGACCTTTTCCCATTCGGTAACGAATTTTTTATAGCGCGGCGCATCTTCGGGCGAAACCGCAGCGATTGATTCGCAGGTTTTATCAACGTCGCGCCAGAAATAAATCGCGCCTTTCCCGTCCGGCATCGGCGCAAACGCAAACGGGTCGCAGTCAATATATTCAAGCCCGAATTTCTCCAATTCCAAATCTTTGATGACGGGCGTGAGATGAATCATAATATGCGCCGACGAGCCGACATCGATCTTATAACCTTCGATCAAATCATCCTGCGTGCAGACCGCGCCGCCGACGATATGCCGGCGTTCGAGAACAATGACTTTCAGCCCGGCTTTTGCCAGATAACACGCGCAGGTCAAACCGTTATGTCCGCCGCCGATGACGGCGACATCGTAAGTTTTACTCATAAATAATAAATATCTTCAATTTGAAAAATAAAAAAGGCAAGCAATGAAGTGCAAAAAACATTCTTCCCGTAAAACTCGATGAAAAGAAATTTGCGAAATAAAAAAGTTTGCTAATGGCTCGGGGCAATTTTATAATCGAAAGCACGTACTTAATTTATTTTGAACAAGGGGAAGAAATTTTATGTGGAAAAGCGATGAAGGCGAAACCGTTTCGTATTGGGAAAACAGCGAAGACGGTTTGCAAAATAGTTCTTTGAACGAATCAATTCAAACTGATGTGTGCATCATCGGCGGCGGAATATCGGGGCTGACGACCGCGTATTTATTAACGAAAGCGGGCAAAAGAGTGGTCGTGATCGACGACGGCGTGATCGGCGGCGGCGAAACCGCGCGAACGACGGCGCATCTTTCAAACGCGCTTGACGACCGCATTTACCGCGTCGAAAAATGGCACGGCGAAGAAAAAGCGCGCCTCGCGGTCGAAAGCCACGGCGCGGCAATTGACGAGATCGAGAGAATCGTCCGTGAAGAAGGAATTGACTGCGATTTTCTGCGCGTTGACGGGTTTTTGTTTGAAGCCGAAGACGGCGAAGACGATCTGGACGAAGAACTGGAAGCCGCGCACCGCGCCGGTTTGACGGGAGTTGAACGGATTGAAAGCCTTGCGCTGAAAGGTTTTGATTCAGGTGCGGCGCTCAGGTTTCCGCGGCAGGGACAGTTTCACGTTCTCAAATATCTCTCGGGTTTAGCCCGCGCGATCGAGAAAAACGGCGGCGAATTTTTTTCAAATACCCGCGCCGTCGAGTGGACGGGCGAAGGTTCGCCTTCGGTCAAAACCGCCGCCGGTTATATGATTCGCGCAAAATCCGTCGTGCTGGCGACCAATTACGCGATGATGAGCAAGATGTTCGCCCAGCTTCCGGCTTACCGGACTTATGCGATCGGCGCGCGCGTTCCGAAAGATTCGGTCGAAAAATGTCTGCTCTGGGACACGGCTGACCCGTATCATTACATCCGCACACAGCCCGAAGACGGGTTCGACGTTCTGATTGTCGGCGGCGAAGACCACCGGACGGGACAGGAAAACGACGGCGACCGGCGTTTTGAAAACCTGTGGCAATGGACGCGCGAACGTTTTCCCGTCGCGGAAGAAGTTTTATACCGTTGGTCGGGACAGGTTTTAGAAACGCACGACGGGCTCGCGTTTATCGGAAAGTTTTCCGATTCGGAACCGAATGTTTATCTCATTACCGGCGATTCCGGCATGGGCATGACGCACGGTACGATCGGCGGAATGCTCGTTTCGGATTTGATTTTAGAACGCGAAAACCCGTGGGCGGAAGTTTACGAACCTTCGCGCATTTTAACGCAGTCGATTATAGAAGCCGTGCCGGAAATTATCAGCTCGACCGTGCCTTACGTTGACTGGCTCAAAGGCGGCGATGTCGCTTCGGTTGACGAAATAAAACCGGGGATGGGCGCGATCATCAGCCGCGGCACGACGAAGATCGCCGCCTACCGCGACGAGGACGGAAAGCTTCTCAAGCGTTCGGCGGTTTGCCCGCATCTGGGCTGCATCGTGCAGTTCAATAGTCTGGAAAAAACCTGGGACTGCCCGTGTCACGGCTCGCGCTTCGGCACGGACGGGCATCCGATCAACACGCCCGCATTCGTGCCGCTCGAAAAGCTCGACGAAGCGGAAGACGTTTCTTAAATTAACTTGAATTCGGAATAAGAAATTCAGCAAACGGAACGCCGTCATCTTGACGGCACACGTCGCGGAAAGCGGCGTCAAGTGCTTCGATTTTCTTAGA
>JALHNX010000286.1 GCA_022843305.1 Pyrinomonadaceae bacterium
GTTTCGGGATGTTTGAAAATAACCGGACTGACCGCGCCGGGGTTTTCGAGTTTTTCATAGCCGTCGAGAAGCATTTCGATTAAATTGGGCGAAACAAACGTGTCATTATTGAGCAGCATAACAAAATCCGCTCCTTCCGACATTGCCTGTTTCATTCCCGCGTTACAGCCGCCGCAAAACCCGACATTTTCCTTTTGCCTCAAAACATTAACCTCCGGAAACTCTCTTTCGATAATTTCCGCCTCGTTGTTTTCCGAAGCGTTATCAATCACCTGAACGCGCAAATTCGGATAAGTGAGTTTTCGGATGGAAGCCAAACATTCCAAAGTGTCCTCAAGCCCATTCCAATTTAGAGTAACAATGTGAACTAAAGGTAAATTCATTATTTCTCACAATATTTAAGGCTTTTCTAAGACCACAATGATCTCCGATCCCTTAATCATTCCGACTTTGGTCATAAGCAGCTGATACCCTAAACCTATATTCTCCGCTAAACTGAGTTTCGGCTGAACTTTATCAGGATGTGAGCCTAATTTATAGGCTTTTGAATTTGTCCAGCAATGCTTGGCGGCGATTGAATTAACTTTAAAATCCTTAAAACCTATTTTGTGCGCGTGATCCGTAAACGACTGCGGAGTCGGAAAAATAAGGTGGCGCGGCGGGTCCCAGTTAAACCAATATTCCTCAAACCATTCGCTATCGAAAGAATGCGGATTCGGATAGATTAGAACCAATTTTCCCTTCCCGGCAAGCAATTCATAAAATCTTTGCAATGAACCGAGCGGATCGTTAAAATGTTCAAAAACGTGGCTTAGAAATATAAGCCCGTATTTCTCTTTCGGCAGTTCGATTTCCCTGAAATCGCCCGCATAAACTTTAGCTCCGGTTCGCTCGGCAGCTATTTCGGCGGCTTTTTTATCCCATTCGATGCCTTCAACCTGCCAACCGACCTTTTTTAGCCGTTTTAACATCCAGCCCGCGCCGCAGCCGACATCTAAGGCAAAGTTTTCCCCGTGTTTATTCGGAAGACATTCATCCAGAACAATTCCGTAAAAAGCTCTTTCTCTTGCAGAACGGCTTTTGGCAAGAACTTTTCCGATCAAGCCGGCAAATCCTGTCAGCGGTTCTCCCCAAACCTCTTTGACAACCGCCTGCCGAATTAGATTACGCGAATTAACGATAAACCCGTTATTTCCGGTAGTTTCAAAATTAATTTCGGGGATTTCAGGGTCGTAACTGTAAGGATTATACTCGGACGGATAACACAAATGTAAATCTTCCTGAATCACCATCGGATTTTGGAAAACCGTCTTGCACGAATCGCAAATATGATAAGCAAACTCACCCGGTGTGTTGTGAAGACGGTCGGGCGACGTAAAGAAATGCTTGGTGTTTTTATTGCCGCAAATCGGACAGCTTTCAAGTAATTCGGTTCGAGGCACTTTATTGTTATTTGTCACTATTTTAATCTTAGCAAATTCTCAGCTTTTGTTTTAATTTGATTTTTCCCGCTGCCGTCCGTAGCAATCAAATTTAAGAGATAAGTTTCTGTCGGTTAATTCCCAGTGCCTGAAATCTGGTTTCGAGTTTTGAAGAACCGTAAATCGTAAAGCGCGGGAAAACGCTTTCGCTTATGTTGGCGTAGTTTTCGCCAACCAGCAGAATATGTTTGATTCCGCGTTCGCGCAAAACGCCGATTTGCTCTTTGCGGTAGCTTCCGTTCGGGAAAGCGTAAATTTCGAGCGGTAACTTTAATTTATTTTCAAAATAATCGGCGCATTTTTCAAAGTCGTCTGCAAAAAACGCGTCGCTCTCAAATTCCATTGACTCGTGCGAAAACGAATGCACGCCGATTTCGTGCGTTTCGGCAATTTCGCGGATTTCTTCGCGGTTCATCATTCTTGTTTTGGGAAAATCGGAATTATTCATTAAGTCTTCGATTTGTTGCCATAATTCCTCGCGTTCGCGGCGCGGACGGTTTTTCAAAAAGCGGCTGATCTTTAATCCGTATTGAACTTTGGCGGCGAAATTTTCGCCCGTCAGGCGATGTTCAAATTCGGGCAGTTTTATTTCGTCAATCAACGTTTTCGACGCGGAATTGAGAAAATCGTAAAGTTTGATGTTCCACATCGGCTCGCCCGATTCGACGCACGACGGAATGATGTTCATATTTGCCCGCAGCGCGTGTTTTTTCAAAAGCGGCGCGGCAAACTCGTAAAAATTATAATAACCGTCGTCAAACGACAGCACCGCCAATGGCTTTCGGGCTTTCGCCGATTCGATTTCGCCAAACGGAACGACCTCGAAATTTTCTTTAAGATACGAAAGCAAATAATCGAAAATTTCGGGTTTCAGCGGCGACCAGAAAGGATTTTCGTGCGGCGAAACCTGATGCAGATTTAAAACCGTCACGAGATTTTCGCGCCGGATTTTTCCCAGCAGCGCGGCATCTTTGCGCAAGATCTTCTGCAAAAAATAATAGCCTGTCTTTAAATGTTCTTTCATTTATCCAAAGAAACGAGCTTCAATTCCGCCGAATCTTTTTTAAGTTTTTCCGCGTCGGCGAAATAATTTTTATAATCGGCGCGAAAATTTTTCAAAGCCGCGCGCTGTGCCGCCGCGTTCCAATCGGCGGTGTAAAATATCGCGCCTTCGGCAATCGCGCTTTGCAGAACCGCCGGAACTTCCCGACCGTCACCGATTTGCCGAACAGCGCGAACATACAAATCGTGCGCGTGTTCCATAACTTTCCGGTGAAGTTCAAAAAGCGTTTCGTTGCCATCGAGCGGCGTTTGTTCGGTCGCGATCAGTTTTCCCGTATCAATTCCCGAATCGAGCCACATCACCGTGTTGCCGATCAGATGAAACCAATTTTTCGCCAGACACCAGTTCGTGCAGTTCGGTCCGCCTTTCACATACGGCGAAATGCCCGTGTGCAGATTGACGATTTTCCGCGACGCTTTGATCGCTTTTTTGCCGACCAGATTCGTTCCCGAAACAATCGTCAGATCAGGCGCGTATTTTTCCAGAGTTTCAATCGCCGCCGCGTCGTTGACGTTTTTTACATAAACAATCGGAACGTCGGGAAACGACGGAAACCGCGCGTCGTATTCACGCTGCATTTTCAGCCACGTTTCGACAAATTCGCGTCCCGCCAGACGACCCGTAACGCGGTTTACCAAGGTCTGAAACTTTTTTGTCAAAGACGGTTTCCGGCGCGGAATGTTTTCCGAAACGACAATCGCCCCGATTTCGCAAACCTCCGCGATTTTATGACACAAGGCTTTCTGATTGCCCTGATTTCCGGTCAAAATTACTGCTTTCATCTAATTCAAGCGTTTTGAGTACCGACTTTAGTCGGCTCTTTCTGCAAATAAAGCCAACTAAAGTTGGAACTCAAAACTTTCTAATCAATAAATCTCTGAAACCAGAGTTCGAGCATCAGCAGCGTCCAGATTTTCCACGAATTATCTTTCAAGTCGCGCTTCTGTTCGTCAATCAGTCTTTCGACCGTTTTGGCATCAAAAAGCCCGCGTTTTTTCGCCTTGTCGGATAACAAAACCTCGCGCGTAAAATCCTGCAATTCGTTGCCGAGCCAATATTTGAGCGGCACGCCGAAACCCATTTTCGGGCGGTAGATAACTTCTTTCGGCACGAGCCGCGCGGCGACTTTCTTCAAAAGCGATTTCGTGTCTTTGCCCTGCTGTTTGACGTTTTCGGGCAAACTCGCCGCAAATTCGATGACCTTGTGATCGAGAAACGGCGAACGCGCTTCGAGCGAATTTGCCATCGAAGCGATGTCAACCTTGACGAGCAGATCATTCGGCAGATAATTCATCAGATCGGTCAACAGAACCGTATCAATAATGCCTTTGCCGTTGGAATGCGAAATATATTTCGAGAAAAATTCGAGCGGTTTCGAGCCTGCGGTGCGCTGTTTCAAGTCCGCGCTGTAAAGTTCGCGTTTCGCGTCGTCGTCAAACGTGCTGAGCCACGAAAAATAGCGTTCGTCCTTCGGCATCGAAGCGGCGCGCAAAAATCGCTGAAAACGGACGAAGCGGTTGCGAAAATTGGTCGGTGCGGGAATTGCCGTAATCGAAGGTTCGATCAGATATTTCCGCATCGCGGCGGGCAATTTATGATACGTTTCGGCAAATTTCATCGCCACGTGACGCTCGTAGCCGACAAAACTTTCGTCGCCGCCGTCGCCGTTGAGTGCGACCGTCACATATTTGCGCGTTTCGCGCGAAACATAATAAGTCGGAATTGCCGACGGATCGGCGTAAGGTTCGCCGTAATGTTCGACCAGCGTCGGCAGAATTTCGAGCGCGTTCGGGCGCACGATAAATTCGTTGTATTCCGCACCGAGATGTTCGGCGACGCGTTTAGCGT
>JALHNX010000287.1 GCA_022843305.1 Pyrinomonadaceae bacterium
TTTTCGCAAGATAACCGCCGAATACTGCAAATAAGCAAAGCGGCAGTTTGCTACTTTGTTTATCTCAGCTTGTTTCTCGTTTTTAATTCGCGCCAGATCAGGAATAATAAAATCACGATTAGCGGCGGGCTGATGAAAAAGAGAATGAAGATAATTTGAAATATTTTTTCCATAGGATTTGATGTTTGTTCGGTAATGGATGGTATACATTCCACTCCAATATTTGAATGATGATTTCTCAAAGATTCACAGTTTGGAACAAATTGCGCTTTTTTCGGATCAACGGCATTATTTATGCCCGTCGAAGTAAATCCGATCAAAAACATTCCGATAACTAAAATCGCAAATAAATTAAAAAATTTCCCATTGCATTTCATATTTAACACCTCGATTTCGGAACATCTTAGCACAGATTTAATGTTTCAAAAAGAATTTTTGGCGAATGCCGTCGGGAATACATCGGTTTAGCGAGTTCAAATCTCGCCCGCTCCATTTTAATTTACGGGGCGGAATTCCCGGCAATTTTGTCGCCAATTTTTGACTTTATTTGGCTTGCACTATTTCTTCGAGCGCTTTACGAAAAGCCGCGCCGTTGGTTGCTAAAGAGTTGGGCGAAAGCGAATTTGCCGCGCCGGGTTTGGAAACTATCCAATAACTCTGACGCGTGCGCGGAACGTAGATCAGGATTTTTCGCGCCGCGTTGTCCGAGGTTGCGCCTTTGTAAATTACTTCTTCAAAACCGTCGCCGTCCACGTCCTGCGGTTCAAAAATCCAGCTCGCGCCGCGAAAATCGGGCGTGTCGAGCGATGTTCGCACCGAAATTTCCCACGGGCTTTTCGCGTTGATGCGTTCGACGGCGAACATATGCGTTTTGCCTTCGGAGATTCGGTTATGCAAACAGACGAGCGCGGAATCTTTCGGCGTTTTGACGATCTGCATTCCGTCAGCGTGATGCTCGGTCGTCTTGGTTATCTGGGTGATGATCTTATCGGCTTCTTCGGTCGAGAGAATTTGCGCCGAGGTGACGGTTTTATCATCCGTCGGCGGCGTGGTTTTGACAAAATCCTCATCGTGATTCGAATGATTCGAATTTGTTTTCGGGTCCGAAGAATAAACGTTCGATTTAAGCAAAAAGAATCCGCCGATTGAAAGTGCGCCAATCAAAACAACCGCCGCCGCCGAAGCGACCGCGATTTTTAAACCGCCGATTCCTTTATTTTCCTTCGGCGTTTGTGACAAAAGATTTGCCGGCGGCACTGCCATCTGCGACGCGGTGATGGCGTTAAACTGCTCTGTCGGCGGGTGAATATTTCCGGCGGTCGTCGTCTGCGTATTCAGATTGAGCGCGGGCGAAGTCGCGCCCGTTACGCTCGCTTCGAGCAGAGCCTTTGCCGCCGCCGCGTTTTCGGGACGCTGTTCCGGTTTTTTCGCCAGCAAACTATTGACGACATTCGCCAAAACGGGCGGAATGTCGGGGGCGAACTGTTCGATTTTCGGTGCTTCGACCATCGCGTGTTTGATGATGACGGCGGATAAAACTTCATCGTCGAACGGCGGACGACCCGCGATCATTTCATAAAGCAAAGCACCTAAAGAATATAAATCGCTGCGCGCTTCGACCGGCTCGCCGAGACATTGTTCGGGCGACATATAAAAAGGCGTGCCGACCAGATGCCCGCTGCCCGTCATCGAAAGCCGCATACTTTCGGCATTGTCGCGGTTGAGCATTTTGGCGATGCCGAAATCAAGCACGAAAACGCCCTGATTATTGAGCATAATATTCGCCGGTTTCAAATCGCGGTGAATGATGCCGAGCGAATGCGCTTCCGAGAGAACGTCGCAGATGCTAACCGCAATATCAACCGCTTTCTTAAAGGGAATTTTGCCGTCGCGTCTGAGAATATCGGCGAGCGTCGTGCCTTCGACGTATTCCATCACGATAAAAAGCCGCCCGTCGGGCAGAGTTCCCGAATCATAGATCATCGCCGCACGCGGATGCCGGAGCTTTGCCATCAAACGCGCTTCGCGGGCAAATCTCTGCATCACGTCCTGATTCATAATAAATTCGGGATTGATAACTTTGACGGCAACCACACGGTCGAGCGTCAGATGCGTCGCGCGGTAAACCGTCCCCATTCCGCCGCGACCGAGCAAAGCCTCGACCCGCAGATTATTGGCGATGATCTGCGGAACCGAATTTCCGGCATTGCCCGTCGAAGAATCAAAATTTTCCATAAACTTTCCCTTTTCCCGGTTTTTGTATTGTTAGACCCGAATTTGAAGCGATTTTTGCGACCGAAAAATACTAATAATATACACCGACTTTAATTTAACCGTAAATAAAAAACCGGATTTCAGACGTTGAGTTTCAATTCATAACAAACTTCGTCTTCAGTTTTCCCGTCCGTCCAGATTTTCTCGTGCGTCCGTGTAAAAACAAAGCCGTGTTTTTGATTCGCATATTTTGAAGCAACATTTGAAGCGCGATGCGAAACGATTATTCTTTCGACGCTCGGATGCGTTTTTGCCCATTCGATGCGCGATTTATAGATAAGATCGGATAAACCTTGACGGCGAAACGCGGGCGCGAGCCACGAACCCCAGAATATTGCGGTTCGATGGGTCGGGTCATCACGAAAAACCGAAACGCCCGTCATTCCGATTGGCGTTTCGTCATCGAAAAGCATAAAAATCCCCGAATCCTCAGATTGCAGACTGATTCGCCAATCTTCTTCCGTCAATTTCGATTCAAATTCATAATTCGAGCCGAAAACCGACGGATCGGTCTGCAAAGCCTCAAGTCGAACTTGACGCAGCAAACGCCAGTCGTTTTCGCCTATTTGTCTGATCGAAATACTCATTATTTTTTCATTTTACGCTAAAATCGAACATTCGGTTTTAATTTAACCCGGCAGAAATTAAAAAATTCCGCCGAACCTTTTTCTTAAATCATAATCTAATTATTGTTATTTTTTACTTTCGGGCGAATGCCGGAATGACTACATTCTTTTGGATAGAAAACCGTGTCATTTCTATTACTTGTCGCCCTTTTTCAAGTAGAGAGTAAAGAGTAGAGAGCGGAGAGAAAATTCCTTGACTCTCCACTCTCTACTCTTTACTCTCTACTAATTCAGGAGGAAATATGCCATACAACAAACTAAACATTTCGGGCGCAAAAGCCGATGTTCTCGCCTGGGTTCATCACGATCTGTCGCTCGACGAACAAAATATGCTTCGCAACGTCTCGCGTCTGCCGTGTCTTTATAAACACGTCGCGCTAATGCCGGACGCACATCTCGGAATCGGTTCGATGGTCGGCTCGGTCGTCGCTACAAAGGATGCCGTCATTCCTGCAACCGTCGGCGTGGACATCGGCTGCGGGATGATGGCGGTCAAAACGCCTTTCAAAAGCGGGATTCTTGACGGAAAACTGAAAGAACTTCGCCACGAAATCGAACGCGCAATTCCGGTCGGATTCAACGCGCATAAGGAATCCGATACAAACGCTTCACGCTGGGCGGGTTGGGAAACTTTTGATGAACTGCATTCAGGAGTTCAAGACCGCAAGGTGAAAGCGATGAAACAACTCGGAACACTCGGCGGAGGAAACCACTTTTTGGAAGTTTGCCTAGATACCGAAGACAATGTTTGGCTGATGCTTCATTCCGGTTCTCGTAATATCGGAAAGGAAATTGCCGAACGTCATATTGCGACTGCGAAGACGCTTCATCGCTTGAATGAATTGCCCGATCCGAATCTTGCGTATTTTATTCAAGGAACGGACGAGTTCAAGAATTACTGGCGCGATCTGGAATGGGCGCAAAGTTATGCGTTGATGAACCGCGAAGTTATGATGAAACGGCTTTTGAAATCATTCAACCGGATGTTTAACAAACAAAAGGCGTTTCGCCCGGAAATCGAGGTCAATTGTCATCACAATTACGTCGCTTCGGAAGAGCATTTCGGCGAAAAGGTCTTTGTTACGCGCAAAGGCGCGATCAATGCCGAAACGGGACGCTTCGGAATTATTCCCGGCTCGATGGGCGCGAAATCGTTCATCATCAAAGGTCTGGGAAATCCCGAAAGCTATAATTCCTGCTCACACGGCGCAGGAAGAAAGATGTCGCGCACGGCGGCGAAAAAACGCTTCACCCGCGAAGACCTCGAACGGATGACCAAAGGCGTTGAATGCCGCAAGGACTCAGGCGTTATTGACGAAATTCCCGGCGCATACAAAGATATTGATCAGGTTATGCGTAACCAATCCGATCTGGTCGAAATCGTCGCGGAATTGAAGCAAGTCGTTTGTGTTAAAGGGTAAAA
>JALHNX010000288.1 GCA_022843305.1 Pyrinomonadaceae bacterium
TTTAAACGCGAACTTCGACGGGTCGCAACACGGCGTCTTCACGGACAGCCCGGAAACGCTTACCAACGACTTCTTTGTCAATCTGCTCGATTTTGGCACGACGTGGAAGGCGACATCCGAGGCGGAAGAAGAGTTTGAAGGTCGTGATCGTGAAACCGGTGAACTCAAGTGGCTCGGCACCCGAGTTGACCTGATCTTCGGTTCGAACTCGGAACTTCGAGCCTTAGCTGAAGTTTACGGATGCGATGATTCTCAGGAGAAGTTCGTGCAGGACTTCGTAGCGGCGTGGAGCAAGGTAATGAATCTTGACCGCTTCGACCTGGTCTGATTTCAGTACCGTCCGGCAAATCACAAGAGTCAAACATTTTCTGCGCAAGTGGAAGCAGGGAGGCTTGGCATTGCCGAAAAAGTGACTGCATAGTTATCTTAGAATTAAGAGGTGGTCTGGCAAACAGTCCACCTTTTTTAATTCCCAATCTCCTTGTTTTATAAAGCAACGAGATGCGACTCCCGAACCGAATGTTGTTACGCTGCCCGCCAAAAATCTATCCAAGAACTAGGATACAGTTTAATTGAGCCAAAGCCCTTCATAAATAATGGATTTCAGAAAGACGGTTTTTTGAGAGATTTTTGGACATCAACCTTTTTAATTGTATAAAACCAAATCGCGTTAAAAAATGAGGTTTATAAATAGGCAATTATCGAAATAAAAAGATGCGCCCAAACTTGAAAGGTTAAACGAATGATTTGAACAAAGAAAAAAGACTTTCCAAAAACACGAATGGAAAGCCTTTCTTCTATAAAATCAATTTCCAAGATTTACCTGTTTTTTACCACTTTAAACTCAAAATCCGACATTTAACGACATTTGGCGATCTTCTTTGTTTCTTCATAAAACTCAGTATTTATCGGTAAAATTCAGTATTTTTCGGACTTTGACAAAAGTTATCAAAAAGTTGATTTGGTGGAGGCGGCGGGAATTGAACCCGCATCCAAGAGTTGCGACCAGTGGACTCTACACGTTTAGTCCGTTTGCTTAATTTTCATCTGCCGGGAGTCAGCAAACTGACAAAACCTCTCGGCAAACTAACCCGGCTAACGTTTCGCGCTCGTTCGCAGGTGGAGAACTCGCGCTAGCTTGAACTGTGTTATGCCCCGGTCGGTCGCATCAAGCAGACTTCCGGCGGGACACTTGTGGCTAGTGTTTAAACTAGGCAGCAAGAGCTAATTCTTGATTAGCATTTGTGTTTCTTTCAATGTATTAACGGTCTATCGAAAGCAAGCCCGACGTGCATCCAAAGATCTATACAAGCCCCTGTCGAAGCCTGTCGCCCCCAAAGCGAGGTTTAAGTATAAACTCTTTTCCCTAAAAAGAAAAAGTGCGGGTTTATGATGAAATCCGTCCCCGAAATGTTGGCTGAAATCTACTTTAAGGATGTGTTTTTGCCTCTTTATCTCGAATAAAATTTCTTAGATGCGCCCGATACCGACCGATTTTGTCTGCAAAACCTGCGTTTGCAGTTCGAGATAATCAACCAGTTTCAGAAAATCCATCCGCGGGTACGAATATCGCCCGACGGTCTTAAAGGCGAGCGACGGTTTCGCGCCGTCGAACAGGTGAAAACCCCAGTAAAGAAGCTGTTTTGAAAAGCGGATCGCGCATTCCGCCGGATTGATGTAATGAAGCCGCGCGTCGGTTTCGCGCATCTGCTTGAACTGAGTTTGAAGTGTCTGGTTCAAAAGATTATTGCGGTTCGGTTCGTCGGTTTGCAGCGAATTTATCAGCACGAAAAGCTCCGCACGATTGTTTTCGCGGCGGATCGCGGCGAGCGTTCGTTTGATAACATCGGCGTTTTTATTGATGCCGAGCGGATTTAAGGTCGTCGGAATAATGCAGTAATCGAATTTTTGAATGTATTCACGCGGATTCGCCTCAAATTCGGGGTTGCAGTCGCAAACGACGATTTTCGTGTCTTTATAATCGCCTTCGTCCCATTCGTCTTTCGTCAAAACCGAAATTACCGAGCCGAGATTTCCTTTCGTCGCCGGAAGATAAACGCCTTCGCCCAGAATTTTGCGAAGATTCTGTTGGTGGTCGAGATCAATCAAGCCGACGTCGTAACCATTCAGCGCGAACGCGCCCGCTAAATGTGCAGAGATCGTCGTTTTCCCGACACCGCCTTTGCAGGTAAAAACGCCGATATACGTCGTTTTTTCGCGTTCCTCCGCCGCATCTATTTTCTCGCAATCGAAAATCAGATTGTGATCGCGCATGATCGCCAATTTCAGATTCGTGACTTTTTCTTCGCGCAAATATGCGTAAACCGACGGAGTAAAACCGCTGGTCGAGATAAAAAGCCCTTCGCAGAAATGTTTCGTGTTCGGCTGCGCGAGAAAATCTAAGAATTTTTCGATTTGTCCGAGGTGAACTTTGGCACGCTGGTTGCGAACCTGAACCGCCGATTTTGCGCCGGGTTTGGAAATTTCGAGGTCATATTCCTTAACATCTTTCGCCGAAACCTGCGCCGACCAGCCATCGCGCCGCAGTAAAAACAGTGCCATCCGTTCGGTTTCGGTCGCTCGCTCCAAAACAACTTCCCGCTTGCGGTCGGAATCGGTGAGAACGTCTAAAAGTTCCGCCCAGCGTATTCTTTCTCTCGACATTTTTTACTTCTCTAATTTCGGGAGAAACTATAATTTTTACGGCGAAATCCTATTTTTCGCCAAACGCTTCCAACACTTCGCCGGCGTGTTCGTCAACCTTTACTTTTTTGAAGATCTTCGCGATCTTGCCGTCTTCGTCAATCAAAAACGTCGTGCGGTTGATTCCCATATATTTCTTGCCGTACATATTTTTCTCGCCCCAAACGCCATAGGTTTCAACCAGAGTTTTGTCCGTATCGGCAAGCAAATCAAACGGCAGATTATATTTCGAGATAAACTTTTGGTGCGATTTTTCATCGTCCGTTGAAACGCCAAAGATTTTGATTCCTTTTTCCTCGAAAACATCGAATGAATCGCGCAAACTGCACGCTTCTTTCGTGCAGCCGGGCGTATCGTCCTTCGGATAAAAATACAAAACAACCCGTTTTCCTTTAAGATCGGAAAGTTTTACTTCGTCGCCGTTCTGATTTTTCGTCGAAAAATCCGGCGCATTGTCGCCTTCTTTCAGCATAATTCTCCAAATTTGTTAAGATATTTCAGATTCCAAATTCCAAATTAAAACCGTGTCAATCTGGAATCTGTAATCTGTAATCTGTAATTTACATAAATTGTAACAAATGAAACCGCTTTCGGAAAAACGAGCCTTGTTGAAACTGCGAAATCTGAAAAACGATTTTCGCGCGTTTATCAAACAAAATTTCGAGCATCGTGCCAAAGACTGCCAAACCTGCGAAACGAAAGGCGCGTGCTGTCTCGACGCGCATTTCGTCAATGTTCACATCACGCACCTCGAAGCCGTTTTGATCCGCGAAGAACTGGAAAAACTTTCACCCGAAAAGCAAACAGAAATCTACCGACGAATTGCCGAAACTATCGAAAACTACGATTTAAATTCCGATGGCGATTCTTTTCAAAAAACCTTTGCCTGCCCGCTTTTTGAAAAAGGTATCGGTTGTTTAATTCATTCCGTCAAACCAATTCCGTGTATTCAACACGCCTGCTACGAACGCAAAGAAGATTTGCCGCCCGATGAATTGCAAGCTGAAACGGAAGAAAAAATCGAATGCCTGAACACGCAAACCTACAAAAAATTTCCGCGCTGGCTGCCGCTGCCCGTTTATTTAGACTCGATCAAGCGCGGTTAAATATTTTGTTTCTTCAATTTACCGCCCAAAATCGTCAGCGGAATCAGCGGCAGCAGAATCAATAAGTGATACCAAACCGGCACGTTATTCAAAATCATCGAATGAATAAAACTCCCGAAAGCCAGCAGAAAAATTCCCAACAAAAGCGGCGATTTGAAATTTTCTTTCGAGATTAAAGCCGCGGTAAAGCCCGTGATTATCGAAAAAATCGCGCTTCGGATGACGGCAATTATCATTACTGTCGTGTCCGCCATAAAAGGCGTTTTGTTGTTAACGGCGGCTTCAAACGCAGTTTGATGTCTGCCATACCATTCGGGCGACAACGCGATCCAAATTTGGTCGCTGCCGAGCAGAAAAATCGTCCAGACGATAAACCCGACGATCGCGCCCAAAATTATTCGCACCATAAATTTTCTCCTTAAAATTTAAACACAAAAAGGACAAAGAAATTTTCCCGAAACTTCCCTTGTCCTTTATTTTTGTGCTTT
>JALHNX010000289.1 GCA_022843305.1 Pyrinomonadaceae bacterium
CGATTCGCTTAACAAACGAGCTACGCCATCCGGCGAAGATTGACAACCCGCCGCATTCAACAATTTTGGCGGGATGATACTTTTCTGTGCTTAACTGTTTCTTTCATAGCTGATTTGTTATGCCTTCCGTTGATTTTTACCACGCGCTTGACAAAAGCGCAAATTGAAGAAGAAAGCGGAATATTTCGGGAGATTTATCAAAACACCGAGTTTCAATTTGTTCAGTAAATTTTTACTTAGCTTTTCCTGTTTCGGAGAAATTCAATGCAAAATATTTACTTGCAGAGTCAATATCGTTGGTTTGCCACATTCCCGTCCAAACCTTTTCGACGATTCCTTTATTGTTAACTACGATAGTTATTGGTGTCGCTAACAATTTGGCTTTTTGGGCTTCTTCGGGGTTGATAATCAAGACTTCCCAATTTTCAACCTCATAAGTTTTCAGATAATTTTTAATAGCTTGCGTATCGGTTTCCGTCGTTATGGCAGTAACTTTATAATTTTGCCGGTCAGCGTTGTAAGTTAAGTCTTTCCAATATGTCATTTGCTTTTGACAATAACCGCAAGTCGTCCTGAAAAAGAGCAAAATTCTTTTGCTGCTCTGTGAATAATCTATTTTGGTTTCTTCTCCCATTAGATTTTTAGCCTGAAATACGCCGAGAGTATCATTTTCTTCAACTTGCAGCGGTTCTAATCCTTTTAATTGCGCCCGCAAATTCAAATTTTGAAAAATCAGAAAGATATTGGTAACCAACAGTAAAGTAGAAATAAAATATAGAATTATCTGAAATTTATCTTTTCCTCGCTTCATAATTTAATGTACAGACCACGAAATAAGAATTCGATTCTGTCACCACCAAGTAATTTTGCTTTTTCAAGAAGTTGAAAATTTAATAAACCAAATGCCGACAGAATCGTGCGTTTCAAATGCTAAATGCGTTCGAGAAAGTTCACATAACTAACTTATGATGATTTCCTTTAATACTCAGGTGGCAGTTCAATCTCAAATTCGCCGCCGCCGATTCTAGTATCTCTACATCCGCTTCCACAATAGCAAGTCGTTCTAGTATTGCCATTGTCGCAACGCGCCACACCTCCGCCGCTATTGTTTGCCTGACAATTATTGTCGCCCGCACAGGAAACACTAGAACCGTTTGGACAAGTCTGTGTTGCTGTGCAAGCCGCAAAAACCGTAGTGTCCGCCATTAAAAATAAACTCATAGCGATACATATCGAACTTACAGCAGCAAAAGTCCATTTAATTATATTTTTTCTCATTTTTCCTCCTCAATGTTTTTTCTGATTTTTTGAATAATTTATATTATTCCCAAAAGTTTATAAAAGTTTTAATTATCAGAACATCGTCAACCGTTTCAGGTTATTTTGACATCGCTTTGGTTTTCGTTAATTTACTTCCGGCTTTAAATGATTCGACCAACAAGGCGTAGCTGGCAATTATTTTAATTTCTTTTCTGTTAATCCGATTAGCAAAATCGGTCGCTTCGTTAATATCTTCCTTTGCTAGTTTGCTTATAACAGGCAGTAAATTGTGGTTTATTACCATTACGGAAGTTACATAATTTTCATAATTTTTAGTTTCTGGTTTATCATCAATAGCTAGGGTTGGAATTTGGTCAATAACTTTGGCAGTTTTTGCCGTTACTTCAGAAATACGAGTTTTATCAATCTCTTGAATTGTGGAAATCAGACGGAAAAGCGTGTAGATTTTTAGATTGTTGTTTTCGACTTTTTCCGTAAGTTTTAACGCCTCATCAAATGCGTCAATTGCCGAGATTGTGTCTTTTTTCTCAGAGTAAAACTTTGCCGCAGTGATTAAAGAATCAGCCATTGATAATTTGTCAATCATCTTTTTAATCGCACGTCGGGCTGAATCAACATTATCTTTTTTTAACGCCGCAGATGCGACTTCTCTCAAAAACTGGTCATACCATTTCTCTCGAAATGTTTTTGGTATCGCCTTTGTTTCTTCGATTGTTTTTTCCGCTAAGTCAACTGCTAAACCGAATTTTTGCAGTTTCAACGATAATTTAGCCGCTCTGACATATAAAAGATATTTTATGCCTTCATCTTCGGCTTTTTCCGCTTCGGAAATTAACGCGCTAAGTTCATCAGGGCTTTCCTTGATTCTACTTTCTCTTTCTCTTGCTTCGTTCGCCGATTTTGAAAGTCTTGCATTTAACGCCATTTGTAAAGCACCGGCTTCCGCCAAAAGATTAGGACTTTTTATAGTGATGTCAGGTATGACGTTAGTCAATAAATAATAAGCGGATTCGATATTTGAATCAGAAGAATTAACGGCATTTCTGGCTTTGTTCAAAATAATATTGAAAAATCTGCCCCGCAAGCTATCGGATATGCTTGAATCTCTAAAGTTATGAACGATGGAAGATAGAAACTGATTTGAAAAATTGCTTTTACCGGATTCTTCCAATGCAATTATTGCCGCTAAAATTCTCGTAACCTCCGGCGATTTGCGCGTTTGCAGTTTATCGAGCAGTAATGCGACATCTATATTAAATTCAGATGGATTGACAAGAGATCTCAATATCTTTTCGGCGACCAGTTTTTCACCGTCTTTTTTATTAAGCAGCGAATGCGCGTCATTTAATTCATCTTCCGCATTGAGGTTGTATTTTTTGCTTAAAATTTTAGCCGTATCTTTCGAGTTCGTTTCAAGCAGAGCAAAAATGTCCGATTTTATTGTGCTGAAATATACACTCGGAATTTCATTTTTTTTCTCATACAACTCGTCAACAAGTTTGACGGCTATCGGTTCGGCGCGTCCGGTTTCGTCTTTTCCGTCTTTCCAAAGCCAGTCAACGATTTTACTACGGACAAAAACTCTGACGGCGACAAACGGAACATCTTTAATCTGGCTTTCAATCTCATCAACAACTATCTGCTTTTTGATGGTTATCTCCTGAGCATTGTTTGGCTCGTCAGATAGCTTCTGCCCCCAGCCGTTCAAACAACAGATGACAATTAAAAAAATTAACAATTTTATTTTTGTTTCCATTCCGAATTTTTGCTATTGAAATTGAAAGAAAGTTTATTTGATGATTGCAGGTGAATACAATACCAGATGTCATACTTTGTCATACGTTTTTTATTCACGGAAAAATTTTCATCTAATCTTTTGACTCTGATTTTAAGAGGCAGCCGCTACACACTCGATATGTGTTGCCTGCAACTTTGATGGCGTAAATTTTGCCTTCCTCAATATAGCGGTAAATCGTTCTCCGTGTTACATCAGCAAGAGTTGCGGCGTTGTGGGTTTTGAGAAACTTTTCGTAATCCTGACAGTAAGGACACCAAACTTTGTTTCCGGTGATAGAAATGTGGGACATTGATTCCTCCTACATTAACAAGAAAAGGCATAACGGCGGCGTTGACGTGGGCGGGAACAGGCTACACACAAGCTAAGGGTTAAAAGACAACGTGATAAGAAAGTCGCTGTTCCCGCCTCACGTCCAATAACTTGTTGGGCTTTGCGTTAAAGAAAAAGCACTTCGTTTCTTACGAGTGGTTTTAGCTTTAGGACGCTTCTTAACCGTCGGTTTTTCCGTCAATAATTTGCCCACACCAATTTGTCGCAAAACGTCTTTTACGCCTTCGCTAGACAGCTTTGTCGTCCAATTGCAAACGTCGCCCATTAAGATAGTTTTTCCGTCGTCATCTTCGTATGTAGTTGCAAAGACAATGTATTTTTCGCCAACCTTAAAGTTAAACGCGCAACTTGTTCTTGCGTAATAATCACGAATAACAATTTCAGCTTTAGAATCACCTTTCCAAACTCTGTCAACTTTGAAAGTAAAGTCGTCATTCTTTGGAGAAACGGAAACAATTTGTCCAGAAAAAACCGCCTTTGCCTGCGCGAGACCTTCTTTAGCGTTTTCAGGACCGACACATGAGCAAGCAAAAGAATATGTTGCATTAAAAAGTATAAGAGCGACAACTAAAATTACAAATTTGATTTTCATATCACGCATTTTGCAAACCAAAAGGAAAAAGCCCAACTTTGTATTGAACCGAATTTCAGTTTTCTTATACCGAATTATTTATACTTCACTTTTTGTACAGAAGTCAAAGATTATATAGACTTACACCGATTATTGACTTGGTCATTCCGTTAAAGTAGAATTCCGTTAAATTAGAGCAGATTCGGCATTGGTCTATGGTATGATTTGAGGATGAGAGCCTATTCAGATGATCTTCGATTGCGAATTATCGAAATGATTCAAGCTAAT
>JALHNX010000290.1 GCA_022843305.1 Pyrinomonadaceae bacterium
AATGGTCTTCAATGGTTTTCCCGCAAATGAAAGAAGGCGCATCGCTTTTTGTTTTCGGCGCACGAAGAACAATTCATCGAGTTGTCAATGCTTTTGAAGATTCGGGCTTCTTGCTCAAAGACGTGCTGGCTTGGAAAAAGCCGAACGCACATCACCGGGCGCAAAAAGTCAGTATTGTTTTTGAACGTCGGAATTTGCCTGAAAAAGCTGAAGAATGGGAAGGTTGGCGTTTGGGAAATCTTGCACCGATTTATGAGCCGATTGCGTGGTTTTTTAAACCTTACAAAATTACCATTGCTGATAATATTCTAAAAAACGGGGTCGGTGCGATAAATACCGAAGATTGTAAAGTGGGAGATTCTTTGCCGACAAATCTTCTTGAATTTGGTTTTGATTCAAAAGAAGAGAGAATTCACGAAGCTCAAAAGCCAATTGAGCTAATTGAATTTTTAATCAAATTAACCACGAAAGAAAATCAAATCGTGATTGATCCGTTTATGGGAAGCGGAACGACTGCCGTTGCTTCGCAAAATCTGAAACGTCATTTTATTGGTTTCGAATTAAATCAAGATTACTATCGCAAATCATTGGAAAGATTAGAAAAAACTCTGCTTAATCAGGATAAAAAATCTCTTTCAAAATCAATGCCGTTATTTGAATCATTATAAAATTCTACGAATGAATCCGAAATTCTTCACAACACAATTCGATTTCCGCCGATGGCTTGAGGAAAATCACGAGAAAGAATCTGAATTGATCGTCGGGTTTTACAAAGTCGGTTCGGGGAAACCTTCGATGACGTGGTCGGAGGCGGTTGATCAGGCGTTGTGTTTCGGTTGGATTGACGGCGTGCGGCGTTCGATTGATGCGGAAAGTTATTCGAATCGTTTTACGCCGCGTCGGGCGAACAGCAATTGGAGCGCGGTGAATATCAAAAAAGTAGAAGAATTGACTGCCAAAGGTTTGATGAAACCGACGGGAATCGCGGCGTTTGAAAAGCGTAAGGAAGAAAAATCGGGAATTTATGCGTATGAAAACGAGTTGAAACAGTTTTCCGATGAATTTGAAAAGCGGTTTAAGGCGAACGAAAAGGCTTGGGATTTTTTTCAAAAACAGGCGAATTGGTATAAAAAGCAAAAGGTCAGTTGGATAATGACCGCCAAACAGGAAGCGACGCGGAAAAGCCGTCTGGAGAAATTAATAACGGAAAGCGAGAATGAGAAAAGAGTTTAGAACGAATGGGAAGGATTAAGAAAAAGCTGTCAACTTTTAGCTCAGGATATTTTAAGATAGTGCAGGATTTCAGAAATCTTAAAGTTTGGCAGAAAGCGCATGATTTGACCTTGCTGATTTATAAATTGAATTTCGATTTTCCGCGTGAAGAACTGTTCGGTTGGCGAAATTCTTTGCGCAAAACCTGCGTTGATATTCCCGCCTTTGTTGCCGAAGGCTGCGGCAAGCCGACCGATGCCGAATTTGCAAAAAGCCTCTAAGCCGCGCTCGGATTTGCGGACAGGCTTGAATATTACGGTTTGAACTCGAAATGTTTGCGGAAGCCGATTATAAAGCGGTAAATGATGAAATTCTTGAAGTTAAAAAAATGCTGCACGATTTCAATCATAGATTGCGGTGAACGGCAAACCGCACGGGGTTTGCCGGAATCTTAAATGATTGTGAGAGCCTGAATTATTCTCACATTATAAAGAGATTTTTTTCGTAAACCGATTTATAATTTTCGTATGTTGAAGCCGACCGTCATTGCAATTCCGATTTTTGCGCTTTTGATCGCGCTGGAAACATATTTGTCAGTTCGGAAGGAAGCGACTTACGACCGCAAAGATGTCTGGACGAATATCGCGCTCGGTTTCGGCAGTGTCGCATGGGGCGCGGTTTTCGGGCTTTTTACGGGCATTTTCTATGTCACGCTTTACGAATTCGCGCCGTATAAAATGCCGATGAATATGTGGTGGGCGTGGCTGATTCTGCTTTTTGTGGACGATTTTGCGTATTACTGGTTTCACCGCATCAGCCACGAAGTCAGGTTTTTCTGGAATTTTCACGTTGTTCATCATTCGTCGAATCAATATAATCTGTCGGTTGCCGTGCGCCAAAGCTGGTTTTCGGGAATCGCGCACTGGGTTTTTTATCTGCCCGCCGCGCTTTTAGGATTTCCGCTCTGGGCTTTTGCGACGATGCACGGTTTCAACCTGATCTATCAGTTCTGGATTCACACGAAAACCATCGAAAAAATGCCCGCGTGGTTTGAATATATTTTCAACACGCCGTCGCATCACCGCGTCCATCACGGCGTTAATAATCCTTATCTCGACAAAAATTACGCCGGAATTTTTATTTTTTGGGATCGAATGTTCGGCTCGTTCGTCGAAGAAACCGAAGAGGTTCGCTACGGCATCATCAAGCCGATTGACAGCTACAACTGGTTTTGGATCAACACGCACGGCTGGGTCGAAACGTGGGACGCGATGAAAACGAAAAAGACTTTTTACGGCAAACTGCGCTGTCTGTTCGGCGCACCGGCGATGGATTTTGAAGAAAAAGTTCTGCTGACGACGAATATCAACAAACAAACCTAATCGGGAGTTTTCGGTTGGTGAAAAAGGTGTAACGATTCTTTACGATGGCGAATTTCCGCACGTCATTTAAGCCGCACAGCCCGACGGGCGTTATTTTTTCAGTCGGGCTGAAATTAAACCTTTTATCAAGCCCGCAGGCTTGCTTGGAAGGTTTATTCGTTAATATAATTAGATTTATGAATGAAAGAAAAATTCGCGTGCTGGTGGCAAAGCCCGGACTTGACGGTCACGACCGCGGGGCAAAGGTCATTGCGCGGGCTTTGCGCGATGCCGGAATGGAAGTTATTTACACCGGATTGCGCCAAACGCCCGAAATGATTGCGTCCGCCGCTTTGCAGGAAGACGTTGATGCGGTCGGAATCTCGATTTTGTCCGGCGCACATAACACGCTTTGTCCGCGAATTGTTGATTTACTGCGCCAAAACGGGATGGACGACACGCTCGTGCTGGTCGGCGGCATCGTGCCGCAGGAAGATATTGCGGTGCTTAAACAAAATGGTGTCTCGGAGGTTTTTTTGCCCGGGACTTCGACCGAGGATATTGTCAAGTTCATCAATCAGAACGTGCGGACGAATTAAAAATTTGTTTGGAACGTAATTTGCAATTTTTAGCATCAAAGTTTACAAATGTATTAAAATATTACATCCGTAAATTTTGATGCTAAATATATTTAAGTATAAAGAGGAGTCAATTATGAAAAAATTAATCAATTTGTTTTTTGCCGTAGCAATGATGTTTTCGGTTGTTTTTATCAGCGAAGCAATTTCGTCGAACGCGCCGTTTTCGGTGCAGGCACAACGTGTAACGGTTAAAAAGAAACGCCGTCCGGGAATTGCCCGCAGCACTTATCGCGGCGGAAGATGGGTCGTTCGCAAAACCTGGAACGGAACAAAATGGGTTTCCCGCCGTGTTTGGGTCGCAACCAAATGGACTGGCAAAAAAACGTGGAAAACCGGCAGAAAAGTAACCAGCCGCACGAAAAAAATCCTTTATTAAATCTGGTTTACAGTTTTTAGTTTTTGAGGCGCTCACATTGAGCGCCTTTTTCTTTTGGCACGTAAAATGCGAATCAGATTAGGTATTGAATCAATTGATTCTAAATTATAGTAATTTTCAAGGAGGTTAAGTAATGAAATTAAAAGTTTTATGTAATTTTTTAACGGTTTTTGCAATCGCACTGTTTTCATACAGCGCGGCAAATGCGCAGGTGGTTGATGCAGTCAAGGATGTCGCCGATAAAACTAAAGATGTAACGGTGGATACTACCAAAAAGACGGTTGAAATAACCAAAGACGCAGCGGGTAAAACCAAAAACGTGACCGAAAAGGTCGTTGATAAGTCAAAAAATACAACGGTCGAAGCCGCCAAAACGACGGGTTCGGGGGCAAAGAAAGTCGGCAATTACACGGTCGAGTTGGTTGATAATATCAAAGAAAAAACACCGGAAGCCGGCAGATGGCTGGTTATGACAACCTGGGACGGCACGAAATGGGTGACAAAACGAACCTGGGTCGCCACTAAAAAAGCAGCAAGCGTCACAAAAGATGCGGTCGTTGGTGATGACGACAAAAAGCCTTAAACAAATTTAACTGACAACAAAAATAATCGGGCGGCAATCAGTAAAATATTACGATTGCCGCCCGATTATCTTTAAACTAAAATTACAAATTC
>JALHNX010000291.1 GCA_022843305.1 Pyrinomonadaceae bacterium
ATTTCGGGAAAAACCGGCTCGATAATGTATGTCAACACGCTTGCCGGTTACGCCAAACGCGCGGACGAAACACTCGCCTTCGTGATTTTGTGCAACAACGAAACGCGCAAAGCCGACAGCTCGGTTTTAATTGATGCGATTGCGTCAATTTTAATCACTAATTAATTTACCTGAAAAAAATCCCGAAAAAGAAAAATAACCAGACGAAAACGATTAAAAAGATCGGCGTAATCATCGCCAGCAGACAGCCGACGTTTGCCCGCGATTCCTGATTCCATGTGTAAGTCGCGGGACAATTCGGGCAAATTTCCTTGTTTGCCAGAAAGGGGCGTTTGCAGCGTTTGCAAATCTTTAACTGCACATTGATAGAATAAAGGTTAAAAGGTTAAAAGGTTAAAAGTGGAAAAGTGAAAAAGCGGCTCAATATTTTGCGCTCAACTTTTTCACTTTTAACCTTTTTCACTTTTCCACTTTTTGCCTATAATTGAAAGTCTGTTTATCAAACTCAGAAAATAACTTTACAGAATTTATGGTTGAAGAATTTGCTTTCGACAATACGGAAGAGCGCCGAAAAACGCGTCAGAATGGCGGAATCGGCTGGATCGAAGTCATCGTCGGTTCGATGTTTTCGGGGAAAAGCGAAGAATTGATTCGCCGGTTAAGACGCGCCCAGATCGCGCGGCAGAAGGTGCAGGTTTTCAAACCGAAAATTGACGACCGCTATTCGATCGAACAGATCGCCTCGCATTCGGGAATGACGCATATCTCGAAACCCGTGATGACCGCCGCCGAATTGATGGCGCAGATCGAAGACGATACGCAGGTCGTCGGCATTGACGAAGGACAGTTTTTCGATATGGAAATCGTCGAGGCGGTCAACAAACTCGCGCGGAGCGGCAAACGCGTGATCGTTGCCGGATTAGATCAGGATTATTTGGGCAGACCTTTCGAGCCGATGCCGCAGCTTTTGTCGGTCGCCGAATTTATCACGAAAACTCACGCGATTTGCGTCAAATGCGGCAACACGGCGAATTATTCGCAGCGCACGTCGGACTCGACCGCGCGCGTCGAGGTCGGCGCGTCGGACAAATACGAAGCCCGCTGCCGGAAATGCTTCGTGCCGCATTCGGACGCGCCGACAGTCGTCTGATTTCGGATTTTAGATTTTGGATTTCGGATTGCTTTTATCCTTCCGAAGCGCGGCGCAGTCTGTCCGTCAAAGCCAGCCCGATGCCTTTTTCTTCGACGATTTCGCAGTAAATCGTTTCAATTCCCGCGTGGTCGCATCGGCGGAAAAACGCAAAAACCTCGTGCGCGTATTCTTCGACCGACGCGCAGATTTTTATCAATTCAAATTTCTCTTTCGGTTTATTCAAGCCGATAAACGCTTGCGATTTGCGATTTGCGATTTGCGATTTGCGATTTATTAAAATCACTCGTGCCTTTGGTGAATAATGGCGATGCTTCAAACCCGGACTGCGGATAATCTCGTTTTCTTTAACTTGATAAAGCTGCGTTTCGGGAACTATTTTTTGCAATTCCTCTAAACTTATCGCGCCCGAACGCAAAACGAGCGGCACATCCGAAGTGCAGTCAACGACGGTTGATTCCAATCCGATCTCCGTTGCTTCGCCTTGCAGAATGCAGTCAATCCGCCCGTTCAAATCTTCAAACACGGCTTGCCAATCGGTCGGCGAAGGTTTGCCCGAAAGATTTGCCGACGGCGCGACGACGGGCGTTTCGCAATGCCGCAAAAATTCCCGCGCCAAATCGCTCTGCGGCATTCGCACACCGATCGTGTCGAGATTGGCGGTTGCGATCAGCGGAACATTTTCCGATTTCGGCAACACGAGCGTTAAAGGTGCGGGAAAAAACGCTTCGATAAACTTTTGCGCGTTGGGCGTGATTTCACGGGCTAAAAGTTTGATTTGCTCTAAATTTCCGACGTGCGCGATCAGCGGATTATCGGCGGGGCGCATTTTCGCTTCAAAGATTTTAGCGACGGCTTTTTCATCGAAAACATTTGCACCTAAACCGTAAACGGTTTCGGTCGGAAACGCGACAATTCCGCCGCGCCGGATAAATTCGGCGGCTTTGGTCGGCGATTTTGTCAGAATAGTTTTCATTTTAAGACAAAACATAATCTTAAATCGCAAATCTTAAATCGCAAATCTCGATTAGCTTTAATTTTACTTTGCGTTTTCGTAAACTTTAGGAAATGACTCTGGAAGAGAAAATCAAATCCTTACCCGTGAGCGCGGGCGTTTACATTCACAAAAACGCGGACGGGAAAATTATCTACGTCGGCAAGGCGAAGAACCTGAAAAATCGTGTTCGCTCGTATTTCCAATCGGGCAAAAATCACGATATGAAAACCAGAGAACTGGTCAAACGCATCGCCGATTTCGAGTTTATCGTCGTTGACAATGAAGTCGAAGCACTCGTGCTGGAATCGAATCTCATCAAACTTCACAAACCGCGCTACAACATCAAACTCAAGGACGACAAGCATTATCCCCATATCAAGGTGACGAGCGAACCCTTTCCGAAAGCCGTCATCACGCGCCGCATCAATAAAGACGGCGCAAATTATTACGGACCATTTCTGCCCGCGAATCTGGCGAGCAAAACTCTCGATCTGATCAACCGCACGTTTCAGCTTCGCACCTGCGACATTGAAATTGACGGCAAACTGCCGCGCCCGTGTCTCGAATTTCACTTAAAAAGATGTCTCGCGCCGTGTGTCAAGGAACTCTGCAAGCCGGACGAATACCGCGAAGCCGTGCGCGACGTGAAACTTCTGCTCGAAGGCAAAAACAAGCAACTCGCCGACGAACTCGAACAAAGAATGTGGCAGTTTGCCGAAAAGCAAAACTATGAATTAGCCGCGAAATACCGCGATCTGCGCGGAACGGTTCTCGCACTCGGCGAACAGCAGAAAATGGCGACCTCGCCCGACCGCGACGTTGACATCATCGGCTTTTACCGCGAGAAACAAAGATTGGCTTTGCAGCTTTTCACGATGCGCGAAGGCAAGATCGTCGGGCGGCGCGAATTTTTCTGGGAAGATTTGGACGAAGTAGATTTCAACGCTTCGGAGTTTCTGGGCGAAGTTCTCGCGCAGTATTATTCGACCGATTACGTGCCGCTCGAAATCCACGTTCCGCAGGATTTCGAAGACCGCGAGGTTTTGGAAAAAGCTCTGACGGCGCGGCGCGGTCGAAGAGTGAAAATTCTCGACCCGAAACGCGGAATGAAAGCCGAGATGATAACGCTCGTCGAAAATAATGCGCGCATCGCTTTTGAACAGCGTTTCAGAGTTTTGAAACCCGACACGCAGAAACTCCTCGAAGAATTGCAGGCGATTCTCGAACTTCCGCATCTGCCCGAACGCATCGAATCTTTCGACATCTCGAACATTCAGGGCGCGGACAACGTCGCCGGCATCGTCGTTTTCGAGAACGGCAAACCCGCCCGCGCCGAGTATCGCCGTTTGATAATCAAGACCGTCGAAGGCGCGAACGATTTCGCCTCGATGAACGAAGCCGTGTTTCGCCGCTATAAACGTCTGCTCAACGAAGAAAAACCTCTGCCGCAGCTCATATTCATAGACGGCGGCAAAGGTCAGCTTTCCGCCGCCGCTGCCGCGATGCAGAGTTTGGATTTAGAGGCGATTACGCTCGTCGGTCTGGTCAAACCGCCGAAACATCACAATCAGATTTCGCACCTTTTACGCTTCGGCTACGAAGATAACCCGATAAAATTTGAAGCCGGTTTGCCCGTCTTTCGCCTCGTCCAGCAAATCCGCGACGAAACGCATAAAACGGCGGTCGAATATCACCGCAAACGCCGCGAAATGCGCGACTTCACTTCGGAATTAACGGCAATCGAAGGGGTCGGCGAAAAGCGCAAGATGAAACTTTTGCGAAACCTCGGCTCAATCGAACGCATCGCTAAAGCGAGCATCGAAGAATTAACGCCGCTCGTCGGCTTAAAAACCGCACGGCTCGTCGCTGAACATTTCGAGCGTCAACGCCAACTGGCTAAAGGTTAAATAAATTTCTCAAATATTTCCCGAAATGTTTATTGCTTTTGATTTAGTAAGTTACTCCAACCCGACCGGC
>JALHNX010000292.1 GCA_022843305.1 Pyrinomonadaceae bacterium
CGTTTTCGGCTTGGGAAACACGCGGTAGAGGCTGGAATCTATTTGACTTTCCGGTCGAGTTAGAGCCGCCGTTTCTGCCGCTCTATTATCTCGTCAGCATTCCCGAAGCGCCTGTTTTTGATGACGGCAGAAAACAATCCTTCTGGAGTGATTTGTTTAGTAATCCAACCGACAACTCGGCGGCTTTGACTTCGTATCGAAAGCAAGTCAGCGATTATCAATCCCTGATTGCTGAAGCCTCAGAACCTTTATTCTGCCAGTATTACAACGCCGAATTTGTTGAACTGCAACTGGTGTTGCCGAAAGATTTGAAGCTCTCGAAAGGAACGGCGGAAAATCTGCTCCTCAGTTTCAGTCATCTCGCGCATCCGGTCGGCTTCGAGGTTATCGGCAACCAAAGGGAAATCATCATTCAATTTGTTTCAACAGAAAAAGACTCGCTTCAAGTCAAACAGCAACTCAAAGCGCATCTGCCGAACTGTTTTATCAGGGAAAATTCCGACTATCTTTCCGATTTATGGATCAACGGCGAAGCATATCCTTTGATTGTTGATTTCGGACTGTCGAACGATTTCTTTTATCCATTAAAAACGAATTCGCCGTTTGACGCGGATTATCTCATTACCGCCATTGGAGCCGTTTCCAATCTGCAAGAAGATGAAGTCGGCGTTTTGCAGATTCTATTTCAAAAGGCAAAAAACGATTGGGGAACGGAAATCATCGAATCGGTCGGGTATCTGGAAGAAACCGGGCAGTTGCCGAAAAATGCTTTGCATTTTGCTAAAGAAAAGGTCAGATCACCGCTCTTTGCCGCTTCTCTCAGAGTCGCCGGCAGAAGTTTTAATGACGAGCGTACATGGCAGATCGTCAAAGGTTTGGGCGTGGGACTCGTTTCATTTTCCAATCCTGCGGGTAATGAACTGATCCCGCTCTCGAATGACGATTACCCGGAAGAGTATCACGAACAAGCCTTGCTCAACCGGCAGTCTTTCAGAAGCGGAATGCTGCTTAATCTTGAAGAACTTGCTTCTATCGTTCATCTGCCGTCGCCGCTGGTGAAGTCAGACAAACTGCAACGCGAGATCAAGCAGACCAAAGCGGCTCCGCATCTGGCTTTGCATCATTCGCTTGTGCTGGGTGAAAACTATCATCAAAGCGAAGTTAAAGAAGTCTCTCTTTCGAACGAGCAGCGCACGAAACATATTCATCTGATCGGCTCATCGGGAAGCGGCAAAAGTTCGTTGATGCGGAATTTGATCAAACAGGATCTGGAGAATAACGAGGGCTTTTGCGTGATCGACCCGCACGGCGATTTGATTGACGAGGTGATTGCCGATATTCCCGGCAACCGCATTAACGACGTTATCGTCTTTGACCCGTCGGATTCGGAATTTCCGGTCGGATTTAACATTTTGCAGGCAAACAGCGAACTCGAAAAAACTCTGCTCGCGTCCGATTTGATCGCCACCTTTCGCAGAATATCCACATCGTGGGGCGATGTGATGGATTCGGTGCTTGCCAATGCCGTCCTCGCCTTTGTCGAGAGCGAGCGGGGCGGCACTCTTTTCGAACTCAAAAGATTTTTGGTGGAAAAGGATTTTCGCAGCGAGTTCTTGAATACCGTGCAGGATGAAGGAATTAAATATTTCTGGCAGAATGAATTCCCGTTAATTACCGGAAAACCGCAAAGCTCGATTCTCATCAGGCTGGACACCTTTCTCAGACAGAAACTGATCCGCAACATCGTTTGCCAGAAAGAAAACAAGATCGATTTCCGCCGGGTGATGGATAACCGGAAAATCCTGCTGATTAAACTCTCGCAGGGCGCGATCGGCGAAGAGAACTCATACTTGCTCGGAACGCTGCTCGTTTCGAAACTTTATCAAACCGCGCTCAGCCGACAAGATACAAACAACCGCCCGTTTTTTAGTTGTTACCTGGACGAGTTTCATCATTTTATTACCCCGTCGATGGAAAGTATTCTGTCGGGCGTTCGCAAATACAATCTCGGACTCGTCCTCGCGCATCAGGAATTCCGACAACTCCAGAGCCGCAACATGGAAGTCGCCAGCAGCGTTTTATCCAACTGCTATACGCGGATCTGTTTCCGGCTCGGCGATACGGATGCGGAAAAGTTCGCCTCGGGCTTTTCATTTTTTGATGCCAAAGCCTTGCAGAATCTCGGCATCGGCGAAGCCATCGGCAGAATTGAGCGCTCGGAATATGACTTTAATCTCAAAACCAATCTTCTGCCGAAAGTTCAAAGAGAACTTGCTGAACAAAGAAGGATTGAGGTAATTCGTTCTTCACGGGAAAGCTGCGGCTCAATAAAATCGGAAGTCGAAGCCGCACTTTTTGCTCCTCAAAACAAAGCAGCGGAAACAAGAACCCAACAGGCGGCAAAAGATAACGAGCCTGTCATTGAAGCGAAACAAACCGCGCCGGAGCCTGTTTTTGAAAAAGGTAATTCAAGCCACAAATATCTGCAAAATCTCGTCAAACGGATTGCCGAGAAGAAAGGCTTGCGGGCAACGCTCGAAAAACAGGTCTTCGGCGGAGCCGGTAAAATTGATGTCGCGCTCGAAAACGCCACTCAAAAGATCGCCTGTGAAATCGCCGTCACCAATACCGTAAATTACGAACTGCAAAACATCCGGAAATGTCTGACTTGCGGTTATACGCCTGTGATTGTCATTTCAACCAACGAAAAACATTTAAGCGAGATAAAACAAAAAGCGGAAGAAAATCTAACGCAAACCGACTTGGCAAAGATCGTTTTTCTCAAACCCGAAGATTTTGCCAACTTTTTGGAAAGTATTGCTGAAACGGGCGGCTTTGCTGATAACAAAACCAAAGGCTTCAAAGTAAATGTGCAATACAATGAGCAAACAGAACCCGAACAGAAAATACGCGCCAAAACCATCCGGGAAACGCTTCTAAATATCTTCAAACGCCGCGCATCGGGAAAAGATGAATAACCATTCAAATTTAGAAAAATCTTTGAAACCTGCGCCATTTGGCTATAAATGGCAAGGGAATATGCTTGTCCTCGATGAACTTGAAGCCCCGGTGAGAAAACTGATGTATGAACTCTTTTTCAGGCATCAGCGAAAAAAGACGGTGGCGAGGCTTCTCAATGAATCTGGCTACCACACAAGAAACAGCGCGCTCTTTTCCGATTCAACGGTCGAAAGAATTCTGCGGGATACTTCCGCGAAAGGCGTTTTTCAATCAAGTCAAAACGGCAAAACAAAAGAAATTCAAATTGAGCCAATAGTTTCCAAAGAACTTTGGGAACAGGTCAATTCGATTTTGAATCAGGAAACGAAACCGCTCAAAAAAACGGTTCATCTGTTTGCCGGATTGGTTTTCTGCGGGTGCGGCGGACGAATGAGCGTGCCGAGCAACTCGCCCAAATATATTTGCCAGAACTGTCGTCATAAAATTGGAACGGATGATTTGGAAGAAATCTTTCGGGAACATCTCAAGGGCTTTCCGGTTTCCGAAACCGAGCCGGAAACACTCTTCGACTACTGGCAAAGCCTTACCAAAGACGACAAACGAACTATCATCGAACAACTCGTCGAACGAATCGTTGTCGGCGCGGGCGACATCCGAATCGAATTTGGTGTTTCTCCAAATTCTCTTAAAACGATGGCATTTGGGCAGCAAGCGGGAGAAATTTTATCGGAACCGGAAACGGAAGCCGAATCTTCTGAAACCTTTCGTGAAGAAAAATCGCAAACCGCAAATCTGACCGAGCCGCTGATGAACGAAGTTGCCGCCGCCAGATTTCTCGGGATTTCCCGGATGACGCTTCTCCGGCGGCGCAATGCCGGGGAGATCAGGTTTTTCCGCGTCGGCTTCCGCGTTCTCTACTCGAAAGAAAAACACCTCCTCCCCTTTCTCGAAACCTGCGAACGCGAAACCGGAAAAGAGTGAGTTTCCAGCGGTTTGTCCGGATTAGTTAAAAATAGATAACCGCAGGCGCGTTAGATAACTTTTTAGTTAAATTGAAGAAGCCCGACTGTCATAGTCGGGCTAAGTTATTGAAAATAATGGAGCCATCCATGGGATTCAAACCCACGACCTTTCGATTACGAATCGAATGC
>JALHNX010000293.1 GCA_022843305.1 Pyrinomonadaceae bacterium
GAGTTCGACGACGAACAGCAGTCCGACGATTTCGCCGCCCAAACCTTCGACCAGATCGACGACCGCTTTCGCCGTTCCGCCCGTCGCAAGAAGATCGTCAACGATCAGGACTTTATGCCCTTCGCCGACCGCGTCCTTGTGCATTTCGAGCGTGTCCTGCCCGTATTCCAGATCATAGGAAACGGAAACCTTTTCGGCGGGCAATTTTTTCGGTTTGCGCACCGGCACAAATCCCGCGCCGAGATGATACGCCAGTGGCGCGGCGAAAATAAAGCCGCGCGATTCGACACCGATCACCGTGTCGATCTTTTCGCCATTGTAATTCTCAGCCAAAGCGTCAATCGTCTGCTTTAAGCCGTCCGGGTCTTTCAAAAGCGTCGTAATGTCGTAAAAATTGATGCCTTCTTTCGGAAAATCAGGCACTTCTCTGATTAATTTTTTTAAGTTTTCCATAAATTAGTCGAGAGTCGAGAGTCGAGAGTCGAGAGAAAAATCTTTGACTCTCGACTCTCGACTCGTTTATCTTTCTATCCTGAATGATGAATATAAATTGCTCGGTTCTAAAACTAATTCTTCGATTTCTTCGACCTTTGAATAGATCGGTCCGGTTAATAGTTCGAATTTAAATTCTTCGACCGCCTGCGCGTCGCCTTCGGCTAACGATTCGACGCGCCCGTCCTTTAAGTTTCGCACGTAGCCCAAAACCTGATGCCGTGCGGCGGCGCGCTGCGTAAAAAATCTGAAGCCGACACCCTGCACCATTCCGCTGATGATAAATTTTCTGGCAACTTTCATCTAATCATCTAACATTTATCATTTACCATTTATCAACGTAATAATCTGTTTTAATGATAAATGGTAAATGGTAAATGCTTTACCCGATCGCATCCAGACATTCCATCAGACTGCGCTGGCGGCAAGTATAGATCGGCATTCCGCGCATTGTGAACTTGCTCGCGGCGGTTTCGCGCATTTCTTCCGCCAAAGCCAGAAAATCCTTCGGTTCGTCGGTCTCAAAACTGACGATATATTCCTGCTCGCTGAAGCCGAAAGCGTGCGTCATATGGATTTTGATGTTCTCGAATTTTTTACCGACCATAAAATTCTGTTCGATCAATTCGGTGCGTTCTTCATCGGACATCGCATACCAATCGCGGCTTTTCGCGCAGGGGTAAACGAAATGATATTTTTTCTGTCCGCCTTTGACGTGATAACGGTCTTCGACCGATTCGTGCGAATCTTCGGAGATAAACATCATATTTTTCGTGACCGCCAAATAATTGTCGGTCGTTTCGAGATAACTTCCCAAGTTTGTGCGGTAGAGCTTGGCGGTCATCTCCTGAATCGAATCAAGCGACGAGCCGAGGCGCCAGAACATTAAATCCGCCTTTGAATCGAAACCGACCAGCGAATAGCTGAAAAGCAGCAGGCTTTCGCTGAATTTACTGAAAACGCTGTGAAATTCGCCCTTAAAAACGCGCTTTGTTTCCGCATTGAGTTTGCGCCAATCCGGGTTGACCCGAAAGAATATAAAATTGACGAACTGTTTCTCTAAAACGGGAACAGATTGAGGGTCTTTGTTATCGGAAACCAGCCGCAAAGCACTGATTTCCGGTTCTTTTTTTTCGAAATCGAATAATGCCATTATGTCCGTTTAAAATCGCGGTTGCGAGAAAGAATTTTTCCGAAGCCTATTTTGCCAATTTTCGGCGGCAATGTCCAAACTCGAAAAGTGTTTTGAAAGAAAGCCGTTTTTATGCCTTGCATTAAAAATGCGTTGACATTCTCTTATAATTAGGACTAACATTCGTTATAAACTGAATTTG
Source organism: Pyrinomonadaceae bacterium (assembly GCA_022843305.1). GTDB lineage: Bacteria > Acidobacteriota > Blastocatellia > Pyrinomonadales > Pyrinomonadaceae > JAFDVJ01. The sequence goes on from JALHNX010000293.1 coordinate 1,827, forward strand.
CAATTAATTCTTTTGAAGTTGTTTTTAAAGATTTAGGATTTGGATTCTTATAGATTCAGCGGATTTCCGAACCGACAAAGAAATCAATTTATTTGTTGTATTTGTCGGGAATCGGGGCATCGTATTTAAGAATAATCCGGCAATTCTTCTTTTCCGCATTGCCGCTTAATCCGCATATTTCCGTGCTTCAAAGCATTTTTTGCGGTTTATGTAAAATATTGCTCCCCAGCAAACGGGTTTTCAAAAATTGGAGGGAAAATGAAAGTAAATTTACGCAATTTTGTTGGTATTGCAGTTTTTGTGTTGATGTTTTCGGTTGTCGCAAAAGCCGAAATATTTACCGCTTATTTGACGGGTGCGCAGGAAGTTCCGTCGGTTGCGACAACCGCGACGGGATACGCCCGGATTTTCGTTAACGAATCAGCCGGAACAATGTCGTTCACGATTGTTTTTAACGGGCTTTCGAGCAATCAAACAGCTTCGCACATCCACGCGCCCGCCGCAATCGGCGCGAATGCCGGCGTGGCGATCAATCTGGGCGCGGTCGGCAGCACATCGGGAACGATTACCGGTTCAACGACGATCACGCCGACACAGCTTTCGCAATTGCGGGCGCATTTGGGTTATGTCAATGTGCATACGTCAGGTTTTCCCGGCGGCGAAATTCGCGGTCAGCTCGGCGTTCAGCGTCCGGTTGATTACGACGGCGACGGCAGAACCGATTTGAGCGTTTTGCGTTTTCCAAATATCGCGCCTCCGGGCGTTTCACCGATTACCTGGTGGAATTTAAACAGCACGACCGGCGTGCAAACCGTGACCAATTGGGGCAACGCCAACACGGATTTTCCCGCGCCGGGCGATTATGACGGCGACGGCATTGCCGATATTGCCATCTACCGTGCGGGTGCGACCGTCGGCGCGCAAAGCGAATATTGGATCATTCAGAGTTCGAACAGTGCCGTCCGTTATTTCGCTTGGGGACTGAACGGCGACCAGACGATTCAGCGCGATTACGACGGCGACGGCATCACCGACGTTGCCGTTTACCGGCGCGGCGCGACGGCAGCGGCGCAGGCGACGTGGTATATCAGAGAAAGCACTACCGGCAACGCCCGGGTCGAAGGCTTCGGATTAACCGGAAACGGCACGACCGCGTTCGACACCCCGATTCCCGGCGATTATGACGGCGACGGTAAATTCGACATTGCAGTTTACCGCTTCGGACAAACGCCCGCCAACCACTATATAATCAAGCGAAGTTCGGACAATGTGATAACATTCCAGCAGTTCGGTAATTTCCAGACCGATTACATTCTGCCCGGCGATTATGACGGCGACGGTAAATATGATTTGGCAGTCGGCAGAACCGGCGCGACCGGAGCTTCGCCGATGGTTTGGTGGATTCTGCAAAGCTCGACCGGCACGACCCGCACGCAAACATTCGGCATCAGTTCGGATCTGCCCGTCCAGGGCGATTATGACGGCGACGGACGCACTGACCTTGCCGTTTACCGGCGCGGCGCAACCGCCGCCTCAAACAGTAATTTCTGGATTTACAGAAGTTTCACCAATACCCCGCAAGTTACGGCTTGGGGGCTGCAGGCTGATTTCCCGGTCGCAACTTTCGACGCTCGTTAAATCTCGCCTTATTTAAGTAAAAAGGTTTCGGCAGAATATTGCCGAAACCTTTTTTTTAATTGACATAAAAACTCTTTCAATTATCATTCAATTAACTTATGTCAATCACGCTTCATCACCGCGAAGGCGATGTTTTTATCGAAGAATTATCCGACGGAAGCCGCCGAATCAGCGTTACGCCCGCCGAAGGACAATTCGTTCACGAAACCGAATGGACGACCCGCTATCCTTTAGACCTGATTAAATTAATCCTCGAAATCAACGGTGCTGCCGGGTTGTGTTTCGAGATAATGCGCGACGAAGACCCGAATTTTGTGCAGAAATTCTTAAAAAACGACCTTTT
>JALHNX010000294.1 GCA_022843305.1 Pyrinomonadaceae bacterium
GAGCGTGAGGAGATCGGCAAACAAAGCGGCGCGGCGCTAAGCGTCGGGGAAGTCGAAGCGCTCAGCGGACAGATGATGGCGTATATGATTTACACTTCCGGCTCGACCGGACAGCCGAAGGGAGCGGTCAACACGCACGCCGGGATGCTCAACCGGCTTGAATGGATGCGCCGTCACTACCGGGTCGGGGAAAACGACCGGATACTGCAAAAAACGCCGTTCAGTTTCGATGTTTCGGTCTGGGAATTATTTCTGCCGCTGATGGCGGGCGGGCGGCTGGTGATGGCAACGCCGGGCGGGCATCGGGACAGCGGTTATCTGGTGCGTGAGATCATCGCCAAACAGATCACGATGGTGCATTTCGTGCCGTCAATGCTGCAGGTTTTTATCGAAGAGGAAGGGGTTGGCGAGTGCGCGAGTCTGCGGCAGGTCATCAGCAGCGGAGAGGCGTTGACGGGCGAGCTGGCGGGAAAGACGCGAAACCGGCTGAACGAAGCGACGCAGTTGGATAATCTGTATGGACCGACGGAAGCGGCGGTTGATGTGACGTTCTGGCGATGCGCGAAGGAGGAAGCCGCGGCGCGCGGGAACGTGCCGATCGGCAAAGCGTTGGATAATGTGCGGATGTATGTGCTGGACGAACGGTGCGAGGTCGTGCCGACGGGCGTGCGCGGGGAATTATTCATCGGCGGAGTGCAGGTCGGACGCGGGTATTGGGGGAAGGCAGATTTGACGGCGGAGAAGTTCGTGCCGGATCCGTATGGGAAAGAGGCAGGGAGCCGGATGTATCGGACGGGCGATTACGGGCGGTCGGACGAGCAGGGAGTTTTGGAATATCTGGGGCGGATTGACGAGCAGGTGAAGATTCGCGGCAACCGGATCGAGATCGGGGAGATCGAAGCGGTGCTGGAAGGCTGTGCGGGCGTGCGGCAGGCGGCGGTTAAGGTGTGGGGCGAAAGCGGGCAGGAGCAATTGGTCGGGTATCTGGTGACGGAGGACGGGGAAGAACCGGACACGGGGCGGATCAGAGCGGAAGCGGGAGCGAAACTGCCGGAATATATGATACCGTGGATGCTCGTCAAAATAGCCGAGATGCCGCTGAGCGTGAACGGGAAGGTCGAACGCAAGCGATTGCCGAAACCTGAGGCGAGTGAACTGAAAGCGGGAGCCTACGCGGCGGCGGAAACAGCGACGGAAACAAAAATGGTCGAGGTCTGGGAAGAAGTTCTCGGAGTCAACCCGGTCGGCATTGACGACAACTTCTTCCTCTTAGGCGGTGATTCGATCAGGAGTCTGCAAATCAGAGCATTATTAAGGAAAAGCGATATAAATGTTTCGCTTCACAATATTTTTCAATTTCCGACGATTAGAAGTCTTGCCGGGCAATTAAATAATCAGAGAAATGTTATAGACAAAAGCGAATTTACCTTGCCGTTTTCATTAATTTCCGATGATGACAGAAAATTGCTGCCGGAAAATGTCGTTGATGCTTACCCGCTGACCTATATGCAGTCGGGGATGCTTTTTCACAGCGTTTTCGATTCGAAAACTACGGCGTATCATAATGTCACCAGTTATCATTTAAATGTTCATTTTGAAATCGAAAAACTAAAATCAGCCATCAATGAAGTCGTAAACAGGCATCCGGTTTTAAGAACTTCTTTCGATTTATCGAAATTCAGCCAGCCTCTTCAGCTTGTTTATAAAAATGTTCCGGCAAAAATAGATTTTAGCGATCTTCGCGGGCTTGAAAATGAAGCACAAGAAAGAATTATCAAAGAATGGATTCAGACCGAGAAGAAAACTCCTTTTAACTTATCCGAAACCGGGTTGATCAGATTTAAAGTGCATTTGAGAAGCGAAGAAACTTTTCAATTTTCCTTTTCCGAGCATCACGCCATTGTTGACGGTTGGAGCGTCGCAACTATGATGACCGAGTTGTTTACGCTTTATTTCGATCAGATCGGAATTAAAACGGCGCAATTACAGCCGCTTCCCGAATTAACTTATAGGGATTTCGTCGCCGCCGAAAGAAAGGCTTTGGAATCGGATGAAACGAAAAGTTTTTGGTTAAAAAAGATAGAAAACCGAACAGCGACGGAAATTCCGCGATGGGTCGAAAATTACAAAGATACGAATTATTCGGGAAACAGAGTTAAAGGCATTTCGCTTTCAAAAGAAAATACCCGAAAGATTAAAGAACTTGCCAGCCAGCTCGGCGTTCCCGTAAAAAGTATTTTGCTGGCATCTCATCTATTCGTTTTGTCCGTTGTTTGCGGGCAGAAGGATATTTTAACCGGGCTGGTTTCAAACGGCAGATTGGAGGAAAACGAGTCCGAAAGAGTTCTCGGACTATTTTTGAACACTCTTCCGTTCAGAATAAAGCTAAAATCCGGCAATTGGTCGGAATTAATTACGGAAGTTTTCCGGTTGGAAAAAGAAATTCTGCCGCATCGCTGGTATCCGATGGCACAGTTGCAGAAAAATTTTAAAACGCCGCTTTTTGAAACGGATTTCGATTTTACACATTTCCACGTTTACCAAAGTCTTGAAGAATTTAAGGGAATTTTGCTCGATCATCAAGGTTATGAGGAAACCAATTTTACCTTAACGGCAAATTTTTCACTTGATTTAAATTCAGAACAAATTTGGCTGAGTCTTTATTATCTTCCGAAAAGGATTTCATCCGAACAAATCGAATATATCAGCAAATATTACCAGCAAACATTGGAAAAAATCGCCGAAAATCCGGAAGGCAGATATGAAGCGTTTTCACCACTGAGCGAACCTGAACGCCGGCAAATCATCGAGAGTTGGAACACTACGCAGACAGCTGATGAAGGGGCGGGATTTGTTATCGAGCGGATTTGCGAACAGGCGCGGATGCGACCTTTGGCGATTGCTTTGCAGGTTGGCGAGCGATTGGTCAGTTATGGTGAACTCGACAGCCAATCGAATCAGTTGGCAAGGTTTCTGCGCTCGGTCGGGGTGCGGGGTGAATCGCGAGTCGGGGTGCTGCTCGAACGCTCCGAGGAGCTGATCGTTTCCTTGCTCGGGGTAATGAAAGCGGGCGGCGGATATGTGCCGCTCGATCCGGGTTATCCGGTCGAGCGGTTGAGATATATGGCGCTCGATGCGGGGATCGAAGTGGTGATCAGCGGCGGCGGGCAATGGGAAGCGGTGACGGGCGAAGCGATGACGGACGCGGTGCGGGTGGTTGATTGGGAGCGCGAGCGTGAGGAGATCGGCAAACAAAGCGGCGCGGCGCTAAGCGTCGGGGAAGTCGAAGCGCTCAGCGGACAGATGATGGCGTATATGATTTACACTTCCGGCTCGACCGGACAGCCGAAAGGCGTGCAAATTTCCCATCACGCACTGGCAAATTTTATTAACTCGATGAAGGAAAAGCCCGGTATTTTTTCTTCGGATAAATTTCTGTCAGTTACCTCATTATCATTTGATATTGCCGGACTTGAAATTTATCTTCCGCTGGTTGCCGGCGCAAAACTAATAATTGCGGAAAAAGAACAGCTTTCCGATCCGGCTCTTTTGATAAATTTGATTGAAACAAGCAATCCTACGATAATGCAGGCGACACCTTCATTATGGCGATTATTAACGGATGCCGGTTGGAACGGGAAAAGGGATTTGAAAATTCTCTGCGGCGGCGAACCTTTGCCGGTTGAATTATTTGAAAAGCTAATCTCTAAAGGCTCTGAGCTTTGGAATATGTATGGACCGACCGAGACAACCATCTGGTCATCAGTCTGCAATTTACAGACCGATGACCCT
>JALHNX010000295.1 GCA_022843305.1 Pyrinomonadaceae bacterium
GTTCGTAAAAATCGTGTTTTCTTTGATCGAATCCATCGCGTTCGGATTCGTTTTGTAATTCGTTCCGGGCGCAACGCCGAAAAATCCGAATTCGGGATTAATGGCGCGAAGTTTTCCGGTTTCGTCGGGTTTAATCCACGCGATGTCGTCGCCGACGGTCGTCACTTTCCAGCCTTCTTCCTGAAACGGTTTCGGCGGAATAAGCATCGCAAAATTCGTCTTTCCGCAAGCCGACGGAAACGCCGCACAGACGTAATCTTTCTGTCCGTCAGGCGATTCGACACCGACGATCAACATATGTTCGGCAAGCCAGCCTTGTTCGCGCCCGAGCGTCGAAGCGATACGAAGCGCGAGACATTTTTTGCCCAAAAGCGCATTGCCGCCGTAGCCCGAACCGTAGGAAACGATTGAGCGTTCTTCGGGGAAATGAACGATATATTTATCTTTCGGGTCGGGCGAACAAGCCCACGCAACATCCGCTTCGCCTTCGGCAAGCGGCATTCCGACCGAATGTAAACAATGAACAAAATCGCCGTCGCCGAGCGCTTCTAAAGCCTGATTGCCCATGCGCGTCATAATCTTCATATTGACGGCGACATACGGCGAGTCTGAAATCTCGACACCGAACTGCGAAATCGGCGAACCAATCGGTCCCATACAAAACGGGATGACATACATCGTGCGACCTTTCATACAGCCCGCGAATTTGTCCATTAGGATGACTTTCATATCCTTCGGATTCATCCAGTTGTTCGTCGGACCGGCATCGCCTTTCGACAGCGAACAGATATATGTTCGATCTTCGACACGCGCGACATCCGACGGGTGCGAACGCGCCAGAAAAGAATTCGGACGTTTTTCGGGATTCAGGCGGATAAACGTTCCCGCCGCGACCATTTCTTCGCACAGGCGGTCGTATTCTTCCTGTGAACCGTCGCACCAGTAAACATTATCGGGCTGACAGTGTTCGGCGGTTTTCGTAACCCATTTGATCAGTTCTTTATTCGTCACATTCGACGGAATATTTAAATTTGCCATAAATTTTCTCCAATAAAATAGCTTTTTAAAATAAATGTTTCTTAAAATATTACTGCCAAACTAGCGCAAAAATCCGAGTTTGGCAATAAATTAATAACTAATGTTCATTATTTGGAACGCTCGTTCAGTCTAAATATAAGCGTTTTATAAACATATATTATCACAAGATAAATGATATGTAAGGCGCGAAAGTTTCAATAAAACCTATTTTTCGGATTTTATTTGCTGATATTTAATCAATCGGCGTGAGTGCGGGTTTGTTGATATTTTGTTTGACGGTGTGAAAAATGACTCCGCCGATAATGATTACGCCGCCCGAAATCGCCCAGACGCTCGGACGTTCTTTGAGAAAAAGAAAAACCCAGACCGGATTTAAGAGCGGTTCGACAAAACCGATGATGCTCGCGTCCAGACTTCGCACGCCGCGCGCGATGCCGATTGTGAAAAAGACGTAAGCGATCCCGATCTGAAAAATTCCCAAGTAAAGAATGGCGAGAATATCGTTGATCTGCGGTTCGGGCGGATTGTTCAAAACCAGCGGCAGCATAAACAAAACGATCAGCAGATTGCCGTAAAAAACCGACAACGCCGGATTTTTATTTTCGAGCAAACGCGGATGCCGCAAAAAGATAAAATAAAGTCCAAAAAAGAAACCCGAAGCGAGTGCCGCGATATTGCCGACAAAAATGTTCGGCGCGAGATTGTTTGCCGCGCTTTGCGGTTCGAGGAAAAACAGGCTCATTCCGGCGAAACAAATGACGACCGTTATCAAATCCGAAACGCGAAATTTTTCCTTTAATAAAAAGGGCGACAAAATCAGGACATAGATCGGCGCGGTGTATTGCAGAAAAATCGCGTTTGCGGCGGTCGTCATTTTGTTCGCGTAAACGAAACACGACAAAGTTCCGGCGTAAAGCAGGGAAGTCCAAAGCGTGAACAAATTAAGTTTTAAGCCTTTTCTGAAAGTGAAAAAGGCGACCGTGATCGCCGCAAAAAGCGAACGCCCGAGATTGACCGTAAAAGCATCAAGCGTCGTGTATTTGATCGCCAGACCGCCGGTTGACCATAAAAGAACCGCGACGAGGACAAGAGCGACCGGCGGAAAATTTTTGGACGAGTTCATAGCCTTCCATGAGTTCGTAGAGTTCATTGGGTTTTTAGAGTTTGTAGAGTTAAAACCCTTACTCGACGAACTCAACGAACTCTACAAACTCTATGAACTATTTTACCGTTTCGCGCAGTTTTTTGGCGGAAGTCGTCGCGGGTTTTAGTTCAACTTCTGCGACATTGTTGTAAACCTTCTTGCCGAAAACGCCGTTCCAACGCGGAATAACGAGCGAAACATTGCCGTGTGCCTTTGCCTGACACGCCAGACGCATAAAGGGCTTTGCGTCGTCGGGCTGGTTGTAACCGAAAACCTTCATCTGTTTGCGTTCGAGCCGCTGAACTTCCGCCAGTTTTTCCTGTCCGCCAAGCACCCCGACCCAGCACGTGCCGCACGAAGCCGAACGGCATTCGACCGGAATCACGCCTTCCCAGCAGCGTTTGTCCTGCGCCTTCCAATCCTGTGATTGATCTTTCGCGGCGGCGGTCGCAAGCTCTTCGTCGTTGATCAGCGGAAATTTGGCGTTCGATTTGGTTTCGTCCCATGTGACGGTAAAGTTTTTGTTAACCGTTTTTAGAAATCCGAAAATGCCCTGCGAATCGTCTTTCGCGCGTTCGGCAACGATCTGATCGGGCGATTTTGCCAAAACTCCTTTCGGCTTTTCGATGTCGCCTTTGGCGTTTTTAAAGGCTTCCAAACCGACTTGATTCAAGGTCATTAAGCCAATCGCCGAAATTCCGAGTGTTAAGGATTTATCGGCTTTGACCGCGCTCGCCACGTCTTCGATAACTTTGCTCAAATCGGCGGTTTCATCTTTAAAGGATTCGGCATAAGTTTCGATCGCTGTTTTTACTTCTTTCCAGTGGCGATGCCCGTAAAGAAATTCGTGCGATGAATCAATCTGATTTTTCAGTTCAAAATCGCCCTGCATAACGAATTTCTGAATCGCCTTTGCGCGGTCTTCCGCCGATTCCAAAAACCGGAAAAGTGCCAAAGGAAAAAAGCGAAACCAGATTTGCGTCGCGTTGCGGTCAACTTCGTGAATCGCGGGCAGAAGGCGTTCGACCGCCGCGAGCCAATCGGCTTCACTGAACTTAGTTAAATAATTCTCAAAATTAGTTGTTGTCATATATAATTGCTTAAAAATCGAGTGTTGAAATAAACAAGAAATGTAGCAAAGTTTAAGGGCAAAAAACAACTTGACCGCAATGTTAAAATTTTTTCAGCACTTAAATTTCTCAGGAGCATTCTCTTATTACGGCTCTTGCAAAGTCAGAAAAAGCGGGCGCAGCAAGCAAACCCTTCCTGACCTGTCATTGGTATTATGGAATTATTTGCAAATTCAACTTGAGAAAAGATGCAGGTTTATCAAAGAAGTAACCACAAATTCGAGGTCGGGAAGGGTTTGCTCTGCGCCAGCCGAACATTTTGGAGAATGTTCAGGAAAATCTCTGACTTTCCAAGAGCCGTGTTTGAGGGGGATAAAATAAATGAAAGAATTGACGAATCGGTAGCCTTATGCTAGATTCTTTTTGTTTCAAAACAATTTAACATTCAACTAAGATAAGTCGAGAATAAATATGAAGCTTCTCCGCGATTTTGTGGCAT
>JALHNX010000296.1 GCA_022843305.1 Pyrinomonadaceae bacterium
ATCTGAATAGGCTCTCATCCTCAAATCATACCATAGACCAATGCCGAATCTGCTCTAACATTCTTTGAGTGAGAAAACAGGATTCGGCAACGAGGGCTTCGCAGGTGATTAAAGGATCGGCATTTGGCTGATTTTTTCGACTTCCCAAGTGTGATATTGGTCACGGCGAAACAAGACTGCGACCAAACTTCCCGTGTCAAGCAAGATTATTTCGCTCATTCGCCAAAGCCTTCCAAGTGTTTTTTGTTGGTTGAGAGGTCACTTGGGGCTTCAACGTCAATTACTCCAAACAAATGACTTGCCACGTCAGCTACTGTTTTATTAGATTCTTCTTCGACTTTCACAATAATCTGAACGCGGGTGTTCGGCTTGATTTTGACAGGCTTTTCAGGGCGAAAAACGATGCCGTCATAAATTGCTTCAAATGTCTGAGTCATAGCTTTTTACCTCAAGACAGATTTTAACACATTTTTCAAAATTCGCATTTTTTTGCGTGATTCGCCGATCTTGATTTTCTTTTTAGACGTTGAAGTTTAGAACTTCAACCGTTCCACGTCCGATTGCTGTTTTTAACAACGAATTTTTACTAAATTTTACTAAATAGAGGAATTGTTTCGTGTGGATTCGTGTGGATTCGTGTGAATTCGCGGTTATTTTCTAACACCGTAAAATTTATGACTCTAATGAAGGTAGAAAATGAACTTTTAGCTATGGTATTGTGAAAACCTAATGTTTGAAAAATATATGCCGAAACAGTTAGTTTTTTTTGCAATCGTGTTTTTGTTATCGTTGCCTGTTTTTGCACAGCAGGATGATTCCAAGAATGCGCCGGTTATCGTTCAGCCCGGTGCGCCGGGACAGGAAACCCGCATTTTGCCTTCGACGACGAGGGCAAAACTTCCGCCTGCTTCACGCAAAGATGTCGAGTTTATGCAGGGAATGGTTCATCATCACGGGCAGGCGGTTGAGATGACCGCGCTGATCGAATCGCGCACCGAAAATAAAGAAATTCGTCTGCTCGGAGCGCGGATTAGCCAATCTCAATCGTCTGAAATCAATTTTATGAAACAATGGCTCGTCGTTCGCGGAGAAAAAACGACGATGGAAATGCTGGAAATGGACGATATGAATATGTCGAGCCATAATCACGAAACGCTGATGCCCGGAATGCTGACGAAAAAACAGATGGACGCTTTGAAAAATGCCAAAGGCGCGGAGTTTGATAAATTGTTTTTGCAGGGAATGATTCAGCATCATAAAGGCGCGTTGGAAATGGTCGAAGATTTGTTCAAAACCGCCGGCGCGGGACAGGATGCCGAACTTTTCAATTTCGCCACGGACGTTGACAGCGGGCAACGCGCCGAAATCAGAATTATGCAAACTTTATTGAGAGAGAAAACGTAAAACCTGTTTGAAAACTCAAAAACTTCAAAAATGACGAACAAATTATTCATTATCAATTAAACCTGAATGGTAAAAATCGTTTGATAAGCGACAAAATAATTGATAAAGTTCGTGTTTTTTATTATCAATGATTTTGAGTTTCCAGACAGTTCTAAGAAAAATCAATATGAATCGAATCAAAACTATCGCTTGCCGTTTATTTATCGCTTTATTTATTTTAGGATCGTGTTTCGCCGCCACCGCGTCGGCGCAAAATCTCGAACCCGCGCCGAAACTTCCGGCGGGAATGACAGGTTCAAATACCAATGATCCGCGCTTCAAACTTTCGCCCGGTTTATTCGATGCGGGTGAAGCATCGTTTGGAATGAAGCATCTTTTTCTGTTCAAAAAGCCGGAAGCGTTTCAGCTCGGCACGAACGATGCCGATAATCCCAGAGTGCAGAATACTTTAGGACAACTTGGCACTGGCGACACCTCCAAGATACCGAAGCCAATCCAACTTATTTTTGCTCAATTGGCTTTTTCCAATTCCGATATTGCATTTCAGGGTAATTATCTTTTTCAAGGTAATTTTTACGGTATGAATATTTATGACATTTCACAACCCGCACAGATCAAATTGCTGACTTCGATGGTTTGTCCGGGCGGTCAGGGCGATGTTTCGGTGTATAAAAATTTGATGTTTATGTCGGTGGAAATGCCGAACGGACGCCTCGATTGCGGTGTGCAGGGCTTTCCGCCCGATCCGATTCCCGCAGATGGACAACCAACAGCTCCGGCGGCGCAAAAAGACCGTTTTCGCGGCGTAAGGATTTTTGATATTTCTGATATCAGAAGTCCGAAGCAAGTCGGCGCGGTGCAAACCTGCCGCGGCTCGCATACGCATACGCTCGTAACCGATAAGAATGATAAAAACAACGTTTATATTTATAATTCGGGAACTTCTTTCGTCCGTCCGGGCGAAGAACTCGCCGGATGTTCGGACGGTTTGCCCGATAAAAATCCGAAAACATCTCTTTTCAGCATTGACATTATCAAAGTTCCGCTCGCCGCGCCGCAAGACTCGAAAATCGTGTCGAGTCCGCGCATTTTTATGGATTCGAGAACGGGCGTTGTCAACAGCTTGAACGACGGCGGTTCGCACGACGGCGACGGCAAACCCGTTGACACCGACCAATGCCACGACATTACCGTCTATTCGGAAATCGGACTTGCGGCGGGCGCGTGTTCGGGCAACGGAATTATCCTGGACATCAAAGACCCGGCGAATCCGAAGCGCGTTGATGCGGTCAACGATCCGAATTATTCTTACTGGCATTCGGCGACGTTTTCCAACGATGGAAAAAAAGTCGTCTTTACCGATGAATGGGGCGGCGGAATGGGTGCGCGCTGCCGCGAAAATGACCCGAATGTTTGGGGCGCAAACGCGCTTTTTAATCTTGAAAACAACAAACTCAAATTTGCAAGCTATTATAAAATGCCGGCGGCACAGGGCGACAGCGAAAATTGCGTGGCGCACAACGGTTCGCTGATTCCCGTTCCGGGCAGAGACATCAAAGTCCAGGCGTGGTATCAGGGCGGAATTTCGATTATGGATTTCACCGACGCGAAAAATCCGATGGAGATCGCCTATTTTGACCGCGGACCGATTGACCCGAATATGCTGATGATGGGCGGCAGTTGGTCGGCTTACTGGTATAACGGACAGATTTACAGTTCGGAAATCGCCCGCGGTTTGGATGTTTTTGAACTTACGCCGTCGCAATTTCTGACGCAAAACGAAATTGACGCGGCAAAAACCGTTAAAGTTGCCGAATTCAACGTGCAGAGTCAGCAGAAAATCACGCATTCCAACAAATTGGTCGTTGCCAAGTCTTATATTGACCAGCTTGAGCGTTCAAACTCTCTTTCTGCGGAGCAAGTCTCTAACCTTCGCGATGCGATACAAAAAGCGGAAAGTTCAAATTTGAACGGCAAAGATGCAAAGAAACTCAAAAGTTTTGCATCGTCATTGGAAAAAAACGCCGGAACGACAAAAAACACTGCCGACTCAGCCCGTTTAAGAGCTTTGGCTGGGATTCTGAAGAAACCCGTGGTTTAAATGAAGATTGGGCGTAATTAAGTGTCTGTCATTGCAAAATTTAACACTTTCAGAATAGATAAATAGTCGGACAGAAATAAACGAATCTAAATGTGTCGGCAATCAGTAAAGCGAGCGGTAGCGAGTCGGCTTCGCTGACAGACAATCGGTAGTGAGTCAGACTCGCTACCGCTCGCTCTACTGATGT
>JALHNX010000297.1 GCA_022843305.1 Pyrinomonadaceae bacterium
TCAATACATTGTTAAGTCCTTTATTTTGACATCATTTTTTTCAAAAAGACTTGACTTTATGTTCAAAAATTCTAAATTAAGCACTTTATGTGCAAAGCCTCAATTATCAATTAATTTTGAAGGGTTAAATCGTTGCCTAACCTAACAAATAATTGATAATTGATAATTGATATTTGATAAATCCGGTTTCCGTTCTCAATCTTTCTGTGTTTTCAAACAGCTTCTTAGAGCTATGCAAAAAGTCCTTTCTGCCGAAGAGATGCGCGAGGTTGACCGCCTGACGACGGAAAAATACGGCATTCCGTCAATTTTGCTGATGGAAAACGCCGCCCACGCCGCCGCGCGCGTCATCACCGAAAAACTAGGCGGAAGCGTTGCGGGAAAATCCTTTCTAATCCTCTGCGGCAAAGGCAACAACGGCGGCGACGGCGCGGCTCTTGCGCGGATTTTATGGGCGCAAGGAGCTTTTGTTTGGGTTTATTTATTTGGAAAAGTCGAAGAAACAAAGGGTGAAGCAAAAATAAACTTTGAAATTCTTGAAAAGATAAGTTGGAAGGCAATCTCAGGAAGTCTTCATTTTTTCGAGGAAGATTTAGAAGATTTTGATGATTATTATGCCTCAACAAATTGGGATTACTCGGATGTTTTAATTGATGCTTTATTTGGGACGGGAGTTACGCGAGAGTTGGAAGGATTTCACCAACTCCTGACCGGAACATTATGTAATTGGAAAGAAAGCAATAAAAATCCATACATAATTTCGATTGATATTCCATCAGGCTTAAATTCAGATTTATTCTATTCAATTGGCTCAAATACTAAAGCTGACTTAACGGTAACTTTCACCGCGCCGAAATTGGCGAATGTTTTGCCGCCCGCGTCGAATTTTAACGGCGAGCTTTTTGTGGCAAACATCGGAAGCCCGCAGGAATTAATTGATGCGTCGCCGTCGCAGACGTTTTTAGCCGAAAAATCGGACGCGGTTGATTGGCTGAAAAAAACAAATTTCACGTCCGCTTCATACAAAAACAAACGCGGACACGCGCTGCTCGTCGCGGGTTCGAATAATTACGCGGGCGCGGCGGTTTTGGCGGGAAATGCGGCGATTGTTTCGGGCGTTGGTCTGGTAACGGTTGCGACGAGCGAATCGGCGCAAAATTCGACTGCCTCGCGCGTTTTGCCCGAAGTGATAACGCGCGGCGTGGCGGAAACCGAAAACGGCGCGGTCGCGGAAGAAGCGTTTGATGAGATAAACGAATTTATCGAAAAAAGCATTGATGCTTGTTTAGTCGGAAGCGGACTTTCTTCGTCGGACGAAAGCACGAAAAGGCTTGTCAAAAGACTTGTCGAAGAAAGAAAAACGCCCGTCGTGATTGATGCCGACGGTTTGAACTCACTCGCGCCGTTTGATTTAAAAGGTTCTGAAGAATTGCCCTTGATCTTAACGCCGCACGAAGGCGAATTCTTAAAACTTCTCGGCACAACGGACAAAGAAATCTTAAAAGACCGCGTTTCGGTTGTCAGAGATTTTGCCGAAAAGCATCAGGTGATCTTAGTTTTGAAAGGCGAGCGCGGTTTAATCGCCGCGCCCGATGGTCGCGTTGTTATCAACCCGACGGGAAATTCCGGTTTGGGAAAAGCGGGAAACGGCGACACGCTCGCCGGAATTATCGTCGGATTTATCGCGCAAGCCGTGCAGATGAATGTTGATATTTTTGAAACGACGGTCGCGGCGGTTTATCTCGCCGGTTTGGCAGGCGACATCGCGGCGGAAAAATACGGCAAACACACGATGCTTGCTTCAGACGTGCGCGAATGTTTGATGGACGCTTTTCAAAAAGTCGGAACGCCGTCATCCTGACGGCAAACGTCGCGCAAGCGATGTGGAAAACGTTTCATTAGGATAAATATTGAAGATAAACAATAATTTTTGAACGCTAAAGCGCGTTCATTCCCGTCAAGATGACGGCGTTCCAATATGAATTCAAAAGAACTTTTACGAAAATGGATTTCGGCGTTTATCGCCAAGGATTTGGAAACGGTGATGGATTGTTACGCGGACGATGCTGTGAATTTTCAGGTCGCGGTGGGCGAACCGGCGGTCGGGAAAGAGCAGATTCGCAAGGATATAATGGAATTTTTTCGCGGTTTTCCCGATTCTTACGCGGTCGTCGAAAACATCATCGCCGACGAAGACTGGGCGGCGTGGGAATGGAACGGCGGCGGCACGTTCAAGGGCGAATTTTACGGTAACGCGCCGACCGGAAGATCGTTCGAACTGCGCGGGTGCGGATTTTTCCATTTTAAGGACGGAAAAATAATTTACCAGCGCGGTTATTGGGATAAATTGACGTGGTTTTCGCAGGTCGGATTGAAAATTGACTAATACATTTGTAAAAACGATTCGGAAGAGATGAAAGATAATAGCTGACAGACAAAGCAGGCAAAATCTATCACCTATTATCTATTCCGAATTCTTTAAAGATAATCAATTCAAAGATGCAAACGGATAGTTCAAAGGTTCAGAAATTTTTGTGTGAAACGCCCCAAAAGACGTTCGATTTGGGCGAAAAAATCGGCGAATCTTTGACGGGCGGCGAGATGATTCTGCTTTCGGGCGGGCTTGGCGCGGGCAAAACTTTGCTGACGAAAGGCATTTTGTCTGCGCTGGATTTTGATGTTGACGAAGTAACCTCGCCGAGCTTTACACTTGTCAATCTTTACAAAACCGAAAAATTCGACGTTTATCACATTGATTTATGGCGGATTGACGAAAGATCGGATGCCGGCGCGGCGGTCGGTTTAAGCGAAATTTTGGAAGACGAAAAAGCCGTGACGATCATCGAATGGTCGGAGCGTCTGAAAATTTTTTCTTTCCCTGAAAAGACTTTTCATATTAATATTGAAGGCGACGGCGACGATGTGCGCAGAATAAATATTTCACGACAGGATGCGAAGTAAGTGAAAACAAAGATTTTAATCATTTGTCTGCTTTTAGTTTTATTGCCTGCAATATTTTTTGTTATGACTTTGGAAAATCCGCAGTTGTTGCCTGAAATCGAAAATCCGCGTCTGGTCGTCAAAAAAAGCGAGCGGAAGCTGGAAGTTTTTGACGGCGAAAAGTTGATTAAAACCTATAAAATCGTTCTCGGTTTCGCGCCCGAAGGCGACAAGGAAATCGAGGGCGACGGCAAAACGCCGCTCGGGGAATTTTATGTTTTTACGAAAAACGACCGGAGCAGATTTTATCTTTCGCTTGGACTTAGTTATCCGTCAATTGACGATGCGACACGCGGATTAAAGGAAAATCTGATTTCGCAGGCGGAACACGACGCGATTGTGCAAGCCGTCGGCGAAAAGCGAATGCCACCGCAAAACACGAAGCTCGGAGGCGAAATCTATATTCACGGCGGCGGCACGGAAAAAGATTGGACGTGGGGCTGTATGGCACTGAAAAACGAAGAAATGAAGGAGATTTTCGACACGATTCCGGTCGGCGCGAAAGTTACGATTGAACCTTAAAATAATTTCCCGTAAAGCCGTAAAGGTGCAAAGTGTCGCTTAAAGTTTGTAATGTGTCAATAAAAAGTTTTATCTGCCCACGAAACACACGAAAAAAACGAAAATATGCTAAATCATCAAACTATTTCGTATCTTTCGTGTGTTTCGCGGAGCGGCTG
>JALHNX010000298.1 GCA_022843305.1 Pyrinomonadaceae bacterium
TATGAGTGATGAGAAAGCACCAACATCGCCGGGTTCGGGAGGAGGCTCGAACGCTTCGCCGAAGAATCCGGTCGGCGAGTGCACCTGCACCGTTACTTTGTCTCCGAAAGACGTCAAGCTCTGCGGCAAGGATAAAACCAAAGACGTGACGGCGAGCGGCACTCCGGCGGGCGGCTCATATTCATTCAGCAGCAGCGATCCGTCAATTGCGAGTGTGACGGGCAGCGGCAATAAAGGGACGATCAAAGCGGTCAAGCAAGGGACAGCGACGATCAAAGTAACTTACACGGCGGCGGGTTGTTCGCCCTGCACGGACACGGTTACCGTAAAGGTTTGCACTTGCACGCCGAAAAGCGGCGGCGGTCGGTATTATTCATATGCCCGAAAAAACGTCGCCAAGGTCATCGGCATAAAGGCGAAGATCAAGACAAGATACGGCAAGGTTTGCTGCGAAGACGAACGCTGCAATACTGACACAGGTTATCACGTCGTTTACGTAAATAGCTCTAATGGCGGCTCTTGGGCGCAGACAGGTTATGGACGAGAGCGCAATGCCGGTTCGACGGCGATCAAAAAATATCGTTACGCCGAAATGAATGGTTCAACCTATAAGGTAAATTACGACACGGCGAATGCGCCTGCCGAGGGTTCGACGCACGAATACAAATGCGATCTGAACAAAGCGACGGGCAAATGGACGTTTTCCTACGACGGCACGGCTTGGGAAAACTACACGGATAATAATTGGAAAAATAAAACCGGTACGGTCGCTCAGTGGGTCGGCGAAATCTACAACAAGGAAGATGATATGCCGGGAACCGCGGGCGACAAATGTAAATTTACCGGATGCCAATACTGCTTAGAGGGTAAAGCCTATGAAGATGCCGGTTTGGTCGCCGGCGATATGGTTTCGGACGACGCTGCCGAATGGGGTGTTGAACACGTCAGCGGCACGGAATTTAACATCTGGGATAAAAAACCGCTATAATTTTCTGCGTAGAATCAGCAGAAGAATAATTTTAACAATTATCCCGGACATTTGATTATGAGTGATGAAAAAAAACCAACCCCGCCTAGTTCGGGAGGTGGCTCTACGGCTCCTTCCAATCCCGTGCAGCCTTGCCCGAAATGTAATTGCTGCGTAACAAGTGCCGTTATCGAAAATGTTATTTTTGTCGGCTCTGCAGGTATGACTTCACCCAATACCGGCAGAAAGTTCTACAATGGTCATATATTTGATTTTCATATCAAGATGACGTTTACGGGCGGCTCGCCCACGGTTGATTGTTCTATGGAATGGTGGGAAAAAGTTAATATACCGGCAATTGCCGGTCACAAGCCCAATGTCTGGACAGATATGTATGCTTTTTACTCTCAGTCGCCGACGCTCGCGCCGTGGACGAAAAGGACAAATCCTTGTCCTTCCGGCGGTTCAACAACCGTCGTGATCCGCGATCCGCCGTCTCTGGGCAACGCTCCGGGACGCACACTGACGCGAACTCTTGAATTCAAGCTGGTCGCCAAATCAGGTTCGGGCTGTCCCTGTGCGATAACCAGCGCAACCGCGACCGCAAAACAGGTTCTGGTGATGGTCAACGGCGTGTTGGATACAAAAGCCTCGTCGTTCACCATCGGAGCGTCATCGAAGACGCCGTAAAATTGAGATTTGGCGCACGCGGACTTAAAATTAGGATGGATAGCCGCGCAAAAGGGCGTTTAAAGAGAATATTAAAACGATTATGAAAGCGTTATTTCTGTTATTATTAGTGGCATTTTTGCAGTCTCACGGCTGTAATAATACAGCTATTGAAATTTCGTCAACGAATAAAAATGTCAATCGCACAAACAAGGAGTCAAAAATGAATCAAGAAGTTAATCCGAAAGTCGAAGAATGGGTCAAAGAGCCGCCGTTTGACGATCCGCTTGAGCAACAGAAAAAACCCGATTTTTCATACGAAAATTGGTTTAAGCGCGGGTGGGCATTGCCGAATGCGGTCGAATCCTTAATCGAGCTGTTAAACAGAGAAGACCTTGAAAATCCTTCCGGCAACGGAATGCGCGCGGCTTACGGTTTGGGCTGGATTGGCGATAAACGCCCGCAGATTACCGAAGCACTGCTCAGATGTCTGCCAAGCAAAGACCTGAATTTACGCATCGAAGCAGTTGCCGCGCTCGGTCGTCAGGGCGATGCTTCGATTGTCCCGACGCTTGCCAAACTCCTGCTCGATAAAAACGAAAACATCAACGTGCGCGGCAATGCCTGCATCTCGATCGGTCGCTTAAAAGCGCCTTCGTCCGAAAAACTTCTGACCGACGCACTCAACGACGAAGCGCCGTTCATCGTCCTGTGCGCCAAAGAAGGCTTGCGTTTATTTCATGAGAAATAAACGCCGTAAAATTGATTGATTAAGCACTAGGACAAAAGTAATGCGGTAAAATAAGTTCTTATATAAGAACACCGATAAAATTTGTTGAAGCGTTAACCGATGAGCAGAAAAATGGTCTTCAGGCAATAATGAAATCGAACGCTCCACAACGAGTAAGAATGCGGGCGCACGCGATTATATTAAGCCATCGGCGATTTTCCATTGACCAGATTGCCGCCATTTACGAGGTTGACCGGGATCGTGTCAGCCAATGGCTGGAATGGTGGAAAGAGTTTGAGTTTGACGGGTTGGCGGACGAAGCACGGGGCGGGCGACCGCCGAAACTCTCTGCGGAAGAACAGGCACAAGTCTTGGAGATGGTCACGGAAGAACCGCGCAGTGTGCGGCGGGCAGTCGCGGAATATTGACCGCCGATTGAAAAAAAAGTAAGTCGGCGCACGCTCAAACGGCTGCTACGGGCGGGGCGGCTCAAATGGAAGCGAGTGCGGCGTTCATTGAAGCGGCAGCGCGATGAGCAAGCGTTTCGACAGGCGCAAACTGAGTTAGCCGTTTTGCGTGCACAACCTCGTGCGGGCAATTGCGAGTTTGAGGTGTGGTATTACGACGAGGCGGGTTTTTCGCTGACCGCCTGCGTGCCGTATGCGTGGCAGGCGGTCGGCGAGCGGATTGAACTGGAAAGTCGCGGCAATCAGGGCAAGCGGCAAAATGTGTTGGGCTTTATGCGGTGGGACGGCGCGGATTTTTATTTGCCGGCATTTGAAGGCTCGATTAACAATCATTTGGTGGCGGGCTGTTTGCGCCGCTTTGCCAGAGCCAAGAAGAGCCGGAAGCCGAAGTTAATCATCTTGGACAATGCTCCGGCGCATCGCGGCGAGGAGATCGAAGAAGAGTTGGAAGAATTGGAAAAAATTGGAGTCTTTGTCTGGTTTCTGCCTTCATTTTCGCCGGAGTTAAATCTGATTGAACTGCTCTGGCGGAAAATCAAATACGAGTGGTTGCCGCTGGACATTTACAGCGATTATCAGTCGATGTGCGAAGGCTTGTTTGAAGTCCTAAAAGGAATCGGTTCTAAATACTGCATTACTTGTATTAGTCACGATTTAATCTGACATTCTCGGCTGATTAGGAGTTTATTCTAATCAGCCACAATCAGGAGAATGTGAGATGAATACACAACAAAAAATAATCAAAAACAAATTAGGC
>JALHNX010000299.1 GCA_022843305.1 Pyrinomonadaceae bacterium
TTAGCCGAACTCTTTAATTTTATTATCTTCCTGACAGCTTTAGCTCAATTGAGCTAAAGCTGTCAGGAAGATTTGTTTTTTCAGAAATTCGGCTCAAGCCTTTCATAAAAATCAAACTTGACCTCCAACTGAAGTTAGAGGCAATTTATTTTTATGAGAAAACCCTGCTTAACAAAATTGTAAGCCGCCGGCGCAGTTATTTATTTACACTTTTTCGTCGGCTGGTATATGATTAGTAATCGTTTCAACTTTTACTTAGAAGCAGTTTGAAAACTCGAAAGACAAAAAAACAAGAATTATCAATTATCAATTAACTTTGAAGGGTTAGATCGTTAATTAACCTGAAAAATAATTGATAATTGATAATTGATAAATCCGGTTTTCGTTCTCGATCTTTCCGAGTTTTCAAACTGTTTCCGAGCGGTTGATTCGCTAAACAATCTATATTTTAAAACAGGGGAAAATCAGATGAACACCAATCTATTCGATAAAAACCGGACAGGTTTATTGACAAAAAAATTCAAACACCATTCAATTAACCGCCTCAGACTATTTTTTATGATGCTGACGGCGTTTGCGGCATTCGTTTTGTTTCAGCCCGCATCTGCGCGGGCGCAGTGTGTTTCGCTGACCACCGCCGGATCGGCTTACACGCAGAATTTTGATACTTTATCCAACACCGCCGGCACGACGACCAATAATTTAACGATCACCGGCTGGTTTTTGACCGAAACGGGCGGCGGCGCGCGCGATAACGAACAATATGCCGTTGATACCGGCGGCAGCACGACCGGCGATACTTTCAGCTACGGCGCGGCAGCCGCGACCGACCGTGCATTAGGCGGATTGCGCAGCGGGACGCTGATTCCGGTTTTCGGAGCCTGTTTTACAAACAACACGGGCGCAGCCGTTAATTCGCTCCAAATCGGTTATACGGGCGAACAATGGCGTTTGGGAACGGCGGATCGCACCGATCAGATCAATTTTGAATACAGCACGAATGCGACCGATTTGACGACCGGAACTTGGACGGGCGTGGCGGCACTGAATTTCGTTACGCCGAACACAGTAACGACCGGAGCAAAAGACGGTAACGCCGCCTTAAACCGAACCGCGTTGAATTCTTCTTTTTCGGGCTTGACCGTCGCCAACGGCGCGACTTTCTGGATTCGCTGGACGGACACGGACGCTTCGGGCGCGGACGACGGTTTGGCGGTTGACGATTTTTCGCTGACCGCGCGCGCCGCGACCGCCGCTTTGGTGACGGTTGGCGGACGCGTTACAACCGCCGACGGCAGAGGCATCAGAAACGTCTTTGTCAGTCTGATTGATTCAAACGGGCAAACGCGCAACGCGATAACTTCGACCTTCGGCTATTTCCGTTTCACGGACATTCCCGCCGGCGAAACCATCGTCATCAGCGTTTCCGCCAAACGCTTTATTTTCAGCCAGCCGACGCAGATTGTTTCGCCAGCCGATAATGTTGATGATATATACTTTACGGCTGACGATTTTTAACCGATTTCGGCAAATTATTTCAAGTTAGTGCAGATTTAAGATCGGTATAGTGCAAAAGTACAACAAACGCAGAACGCCCTTTGTTGCTCGCGCCGCTGATGGCAATCTCAGCGACAAAGGGCGTTCCGCGTTTGTCGTACATCCTTTCTAAATCTGCCCAAGGTGTAAAAATAAAGATTCGGAACAGATAAGAGCTGAAAGATTTATCTGTTCCGAATCTTTATTTTTTGCCGGTCTAACCCGCTTTCGGACTTAGATAACCTTTGCGGTTCGAGAGCTTGTATTTCTTGCCGTTCGGCACTTTGACCATCACTTTCAGCTTGTGCCATTTGCCGTCCGTCGCGTCCGGGTAAAAACCGATGACGTATTGATTTTCGACTTCGCCGAGAACTTTTTTGAAAACCCCGAAAAGCAGATAACGGTTTTGCACGGCGCGGTCAAAAGATTGCCCGCCGCTCGATTTGCTGATCTCGGCAAGCGCGGCGGTATTCAGTTGCGACGTTTCCGCCGCACCGAGATTTTGTCTTCCGTTCGTGCGATAAAGGTCGTAATAACCGTATGAATTTTTATCGTCAGCGGCGAACGAAATCGAATAAACGGGCAAGTTAACCTTTCTGAGATGCGTCCGCAATTCCTTCAGACTGTGATGGCTCGAATGGTCTTCGCCGTCGGTCAAAACCAGCAGAACCTGTTTCGTATTCCGGCGTTCGCGCACTTTTTCGGAAGCCGCGAAGATCGCGTCGTAAAGCGAATTCGGAGTCGCGGGCTTCGCGTCCGAAAGATTCGCGCTGATCTGTTCCTGATTCGGGACAAATTCGGTCGTTAAACTTCCGCGCTCGTTAAAAACCGTGACGAAAAAATAGTCCTTTTCCTTCAAATCCTTCGTAAACTGGCGAAGCGCGTCGAGAACGATCTTTGTCCGCTCGTCGGTCGCCGGATGCAAGTCGTAAACGATGCCGAACGAAACCGGCACGTCTTCCGCCGAAAAAGTGTCAATCGCCTGTTTGGTTTTATCGTCCCAAATCTCGAAATCTTCTTTTTTAAGATTTTTCACGTAATTGCCGCTTTTATCCGTGACGGCGACATTGACCGTCACGAGATTTGTTTCGACGCGAATCGGATCGTCCTGCGCCGTGGAAAACGCCGAAAAGGCAGTCAGCAAAATTGTTATTAAGATTGTCGTTTTAATAAGTTTCGTTGTTTTTTCTCTCGTTTCAAAAATTTTCCTTGCGGTTGCTGTTTCAAACGTCAGCCGCCGGAATTTTGTTTCGTTTTGAAATATGAAATCAAACGAGGATTTTTGTTAAATACTATTAATCATTGAAAACTTTTCTACGATTTAATGTAAACGTTACATTTTTGTCAACCGGCGCGTTCAGAATGGTTAAACCGGAACTTATTTTTTATCGGCTATGGGGGTTAAATGCTAAAAGTATTATTATTTCTCAAATATTATTCGCACAAACGTCTGACGGTTTTATTGGGACTTTATCGCACGTCAAATCCTTTGGGTCTGCGTTGGCGTTGGAATCATTGGCAGTATATCTATGATAAACAAAAAAAGAAGCGGAAACCTGTGTATTTCCGCTTCAAAAGGCTTTTCCAAAAACACCGGGAAGGCTGATTTTCCGTCTGTTTGGAAACGCCGGAGGCTACTCGCAAAAGTTTTTTAATTTATTCAGCTTGATCGTCAGAAGTTTCATCCGAATCTTCATCCGTTTCATTAAAATCTTCGGAATCATCATCTTCAACTTCTTCGGCGCTCGCCGTTTCCGCCGTTTCTTCTTCAATAACTTCGATAACTTCGCCGTCGTTAAACTCATCATTCGCCATTTCTTTTTCTTCTCCAATAAATCTTATTCGTAAATCAAACACAGAATAGCGGGCGGCGGTTAATTTACTGTTAGAAGCGTGATAACTTTCTGTTAAATAGGCTTTTGTGTTAATCTCTTTTTTTGCAGTCCGATTCAAAAATATTCAATAAAATCTATTCCGCGTAAATTATGCTTGCAACAATATTTCTGTCTTTTCTTTTACT
>JALHNX010000300.1 GCA_022843305.1 Pyrinomonadaceae bacterium
GCCATGGTTTCAGCCGGCGCGGTTGAAACGATGAAATTAGCAAGAACTTCCGGCGTAATCAGCAAACTTACCAAAATAAATACAGCAATTGCCGATCTGATATAGCACATTTTTGAATCCTTCTTTTTTATCAACGATGACATAAATTTTTCTTTTTAATTAAAGTATTGCCGCAATAACTTTTCGGTTTTTTGGTTAAACAAATAATCTTAATCTAAAGCCAGATACTGCTCATACCATTTGATCGTTTGGCGCAAACCTTCTTCACGGTCGTATTGCGGTTGCCAACCGAGCAGTTTTTGGGCTTTCGTGCAGTCGAGAAACTGGTTGATTATTTCGTTACTAGCTTCATTCAGAATTACGGGTTCGAGCGATGTTTTGCCCATGATCGTCAAAATTTCATCAACCAGTTCCAGCACTGAAAGCGGTTCCCCGTAGCCGAAATTGAACGCCTGCCCGTTGATCGAATCATCCGGCATTTTTTCCGCCAGTTTAAGATACCCGTCCACCGCGTTCATAACGTAAAAATAATCACGGATAAATTTGCCGTTGCTGCGAATTACGGGCGGTTCGTCGCGCAGCGCCGAGGCGATCGTTCCCGGCACGAGACGGTTGAAGCTCAGATCGCCGCCGCCGAACAGATTTACGCACCGCGTAATTGTAATCGGCATTTTGTAGGTATGAAAATATGATTGCGAGATCAGATCGGCGCAGGATTTCGAAACATCATACGGGAAGCGACCCTGCATCGGCATATCCTCGGTATAAGGCAGATTATCCTGCGGACCGTAGGCTTTATCGCTCGAAGCAACCAGAATTCTTTCGATCAATTTATTGTTGACGCGGCACGCTTCCAAAAGATTCCACGTTCCGCGAATGTTTGCATCAAAGGTCGAGATCGCCGAACGCGACGCCGTTCCGACGATCGTCTGCGCGGCAAGGTGAAAAACCGTGTCAATTTCATATTCGTTGAGCGCGCGCACCATTAGTTCGTAATCTTCCAACTGCCCGTGAACGATGTTTGTGCGGTTCACCATTCCCGACGAGATAAGTTTACTGCCCGGTACCCAATCCCGGATCAGACAGGTTACATTCGCGCCTTTTTTGACCAAATCTTCGACCATCCAAGAGCCGAGCAATCCGGTCGCGCCGGTTACAAATACATTTCGGTTTTGCCAAAAACCCATTAATTATTCTCCGTAAAGTTTATTCTTTTGCAGATTCCGTTCAATTGTTAATCCTGATGATGATTCCGATTTGCCCACGGCGCGTTGCCGCTTTCCCAGAGGCTTTCAAGCAATTGTTTTTCGCGCAGAGTGTCCATCGGCTGCCAGAATCCCTCGTGCCGAAAAGCGTGCAGCTGATTGTCCGCCGCCAGTTTTTCAAGCGGTTCGCGTTCGAGAATCGTCTGGTCATCGCCCAAATAATCCAGCACTTCCGGTTCGAAAATGAAAAATCCGCCGTTGATCCAGCCTTCATCCGCCTGCGATTTTTCCGTGAAACGACAGACCGCATTGCCGTCCAAAACCAAGCCGCCGAACCGCGCCGGCGGACGAACCGCCGTGACGGTCGCCAATTTGCCGTGCGCCTTGTGAAAATCAAGCAAAGCGCGAATATTTATATTTCCGACACCGTCGCCGTAGGTCACCATAAACGGTTCATCTTTCAGCCAGTTCCGCAGGCGCAAAATTCTTCCGCCCGTCATCGTGTTCAGACCGGTATCAATTAAACCGACGCGCCAATCCGCGCCGTTGCGGTGAACAACGTCGCAGGTGCCGTTCTGCAAATCTATAAAATAATCGTTGGAACGAAACGCGAAACCGTGAAAATACTCTTTGATACAATCGCCGCGATAACCGCAGGCAACGAGAAAATCCTTGAAACCGTGGTTGGCATAAATATTCATAATATGCCAGAGCATCGGTTTTCCGCCGATCTCGACCATCGGTTTCGGGCGCGAAGTCGTTTCTTCCGAGAGACGTGTTCCAAGTCCGCCGGCTAAAATTACTACTTTCATTGTTCGATTATCCTCGGTTCCGGTATCGGAATGATAAATTTGCCGCCGCGCGCGCGGTATTCACTTTGCTGACTGATAATTTCTTCCGCAAAATTCCATGCAAGAATCAAAACATAATCCGGCTGATTTTCTAAAAGCGACGAAACGGGCAGCACCGGAAGATGTGCGCCGGGTGTGTATAACCCGACTTTCAGAGGATTTTTATCAACCGTATATGACACAAGATTTGTGTCTATTCCGCAGAAATTCAAAAGCGTATTGCCCTTCGCGGGTGCGCCGTAAGCGGCGACCGATTTTCCTTCCGCTTTCAATTGACCGAGCAGCTTCAAAAGTTTTTCGCAGTTTCCGGCAACCTTTTCGGCAAAGTTTCGGTAAGTTTCAAAATCGGTCAATCCGCTCTCGCGTTCGGCTTCGGCAATCGCCAAAACTTCCGTCGAATGATTCTCAAATTTCTCTCGTTTTCCGGCATACATCCGAATCGAACCGCCGTGAACCGGCACAAAATCAATCCTGATGATCGAAAGCCCCGCCGTTTCGCACAAACGCATCAGAGACGTGACCGAAAAATAACAGAGATGCTCGTGATAAACCGTGTCGTATTCCAGACATTCGACAAATTCTTTCAGGTAAGGAACTTCGATGATGACCAAACCGTCATCTGAAATCAATGACTTACCGCCGCGCAGAAAATCCTGTGTGTCGTCCACATGGGCGAGGACGTTGTTGCCGATAACAGCTTTTGCCGTGCCGTATCTCGCGCCAATCGCCTGCGCCGTGTCGGAATTAAAAAACTCGTTGACCGTTTCAACGCCTTCATCATTCGCCATTTTTGCGATATTTTCGGCGGGTTCGACTCCGAGAACTCTGACGTTATGCGCCTGAAAACACTGCAAAAGTTTGCCGTTATTGCTCGCCGCTTCGACGATCAAATCTTCTTTCTGCAATCGTAAAAAATCAACGACCGTCTGCGCGTATTTTTTGTTATGCGCGGTAATCGTGTCCGCCGTGCCGGTTACATAAATATAGTTGCGAAACAAAATTTCGGGATCAACGACGTCCGCCAGTTGGACGAGCGAACAGGTTTCGCAAAAGTAAACGTCGAGCGGATAGGAAATTTCGGCGGCAAATTCATCCGCTGATTTGAGAAAGGAATTTGCCAGCGGTGTCGGACCGAGTTCGATAAATGAGCGTAAACTTTCCTGGCTGCAAGCCCGACAAGCTGTTCTTTTATACGATGACATAGTAAATTTCAGTAAAATTTATAAGGCGTTTGCGTCCGGATTTAAATAATTATTGCCGCACGATTTTTCCCGCTGAAACCTGTTTGGCGGATTTTTCCACAATCACTACTTTTTGGCGCGAGGCATCCTGAAAATTCTGCCGCCATTTCTTCGAGAAGCGAAACTTGAGCAAATGCTTCAGAAATTCCCAGCAAGTCATCACCTTAACGTGCGAAACGCCGTTGCCGCGC
>JALHNX010000301.1 GCA_022843305.1 Pyrinomonadaceae bacterium
GGAGCCTGGCAATGAATCAAATGGCGATCATTTTTCAAGGACGGCTACCGATTCCGGGGTTGACAGAAAACTCAATTACACAAAATTCCTGACAGCCTCCATTTACCATTTTTTGTTTTCTTTTCTAATAAATTTATGAAAATGAAAACCAAAAAACGAATTACGAAATTTTATTCAAACGAGTGTATTAAGTCTTTTCTAGAGATTGATCTGAATTTGTCGCTTCTTTTATCAAATCTTCTACTATCTCTCTTCCGATTTCATAAGTTACATCAAATTTTCGAGTTTCAACCATTTTTATCAAATTTCTATTAGACATTTCTTCAATATAAAATTTAGCTGTCTTTTCAACGAAGCTAGAGTTTGCTTTTGGATTTGGCTGTAACGGCAGTCTGAATCTGGCTCTTTTTTCGTAGAATTTTTTTATCTCCGATTCTAAATCGCGCCTATTAAATTGAATTTCGGGTTGTTCATTTTGATTTAATTTTTGGTTTGAAAATTGTTGAAAACAATATCGCAAACCTTCTTCGGACAAAAGCCATTCACTGTTTGCTTCATCTCTTCTTTCTTGAATCCAGGTAATGATAAAAAGAAATCCTGAGTAGAGAAATAAAAAGATAAGAATTATAAGAAAATAATTTAGTCTGTCATTTGAGATGTAACTAACGTGTTCTTTGTAACTCTCTAACATTTCCGGTTTTCTGGCTCTAATTTCTTCCTCATATTCTTTGGTTCCAATTTCCTCACGTTTAGCCTCATATTCTTTACGTTTAGCCTCATATTCTTTACGTTTAGCCTCATATTCTTTACGTTTAGCCTCTTTAAGGTTAAACTCAAGTATTTCAAAATCCTCCTTGTCTATGATAGTTTTAGCACGCAGTTCTTTAAATTCTTTATCTCTCAAATATTCGCGTGTGTCTTTTTCAAGTTCACTCAAGTATGTTCTCTGGCTGACTATTCCGTAATTTAATACCGGACTAAATAAAGGATGCTTTTGTAATTGCTCTGCAAACGTAATTATTAAGCCACAAATACACAAAAAAACTCCTGCGCTAAGACGCGGGAAAAAATAATTTGCCTTTGACGACGTTTTATTAATAAGCCGTAACTCGTCTTTTTTTTTATTTATTCT
This sequence comes from Pyrinomonadaceae bacterium, assembly GCA_022843305.1. Lineage (GTDB taxonomy): Bacteria > Acidobacteriota > Blastocatellia > Pyrinomonadales > Pyrinomonadaceae > JAFDVJ01. Next base: position 1,133 of record JALHNX010000301.1, read on the forward strand.
TTCTTCTTTTTCTGCTTGTATTAAATAATCGTTAGTTTCAGATTTAATGATGTCGTTGTTTTTATTTAATTGAATTAGAGATTCCGGCTTATTCTGACTTTTCAAAAACTCTAGTGCGCCAGTCAATAAATTAAACTCTTCTTTATCATCATCGGACTTAAAATCGCCGTCGTTATTGTCTGGATGAATTTGCTTTAAAATCTCTAAAAGTTGCTTCCTTATTTCAGAAACATCATCACTTTCGAGATTAAACTTTTCTTTGATCTTTTCGATATTTTGGAAGTTCATATTGATAAATAAGCGGTCTTGCTTATTTCTGTTTCAAATTAAGGCAAATCGCTGGCATCATAGCATGATTAAAAGTTTTGGAAAAGAAAATGCAGAGAATTACAAAAAATAATTCCGCCTCAATACATTAATCATTTACCATTGTTTTAATGTCCCGAATACCAATCGTAGCCGCGTTCAGCCCAATAGTCTTTCGGGCGTTCGTCGGTGAATTCGATGCGTCCAATGCGTTTGATTTGTTTGATGCCGTATTTGGAACTAATTGGATAATTGCCAATTTATTTTACGGTTCGGGATTGCGTCTTATAGAGGCTTTGCGGCTTGCGCGGCGAGGATTTGGATTTCGGCTTTCGGCAGATTACGGTGCGCGACGGCAAAGGCGGCAAAGATAGATTTACATTTCCACGCACGTTCTAAATCAACATCGTTCGGGTATGAGAAGTTCGGCTGATGTTTGAGCTTTTCGCCTCAAACCGTTTCGCCGTGGCGAGCTTTTTCTATCCGGTGCATCTTTTCGACGAATTTGTGCGCGGCTTCGGATTGGAAAAGCTCGCGCGTTTCCGTTTCGTCGGCGGTTACGGGTTCCAGAGCCAAGTCCATATATTCCAGCTTTTTCGGGTCTTTGCGCACTTTTCGGTAGATCATTCGGAGGCGCAGATAGAGGGAAATCCATTGGATTTGTTTGCGTAAGGTTTCGAGAAAAGTTTTCGGGTAAAAGACGAAAGGATTTTCGAGCGGCAGACCCGAGCGGCGCGTTTTGCGGTGTTTCATCCGCAGAAATCCGCCTTCGAGCGGGTGGATTTTTTCGATGCCGATGCAGCCTTTGAACCAGGTGATAAAAAACATCGTCTTGCCGGGACTCGTGCCGGTGGCGATAGCGCGTCTTAAAACCGTTTCGATATGCTCGTCGGTGTAGTAAGTTTCCCATGCCTTTTGGTAAGTTTCTTCCCAATTCGCCTTCGACATCTTCGGATGCGCGGTGACGGCGTGATTCAGGTCATACTTGTTCAAATCCGCGTCCATCGCGATGCCTGTCTCATGCAGTTTTTTGTGGTCAGCCGAACCGGGAAGCGGCGTGAGATAAAAGAATTCCAGCAGATCGACGGGCAATTCCTTTTTGATAATCTCGATGTCGCGCAGAATTGATTCCTGCGTATCGCCGGGAAATCCGAGGATGTAGCCGCAGTAAGTGACGATTCCGGCTTTTTTCCAGGCGAGCAGCATTTCGCGGTAGTCGGTGATTTTGTTCTGTCGTTTGCTCGCGCCCAAAAGCGAATCGGGATTGATGTTTTCCAGACCGATGAAAACTCTTTTAACGCCGGCGCGTTTGGATTTTTCGATGAAATTTTCGAGTTTGTGGCAGAGCGTGTCAACCTGAATAATAAAGCTGATTTTTAGTTTTTCCTCTTCGCGCAAATAAATTAATTTATCGAGAATCGCTTCCCAATCTTTGTTCCGTGCAAAGTTGTCATCGGTGATAAAAAATGAGTGCAGACCTTGAGCAACGTTGGCGCGGACGATTTTTTCAATATCTGCGGGCGAACGCCGCCGCGATTTTCTGCCCTGCACATTGATGATCGTGCAGAACGAACAGGTAAAAGGACAGCCGCGCCCGGCATCGAAACTCGTCGTCGCACCCGCCGTCAGATGAACTCTTTCTGCCGGAAGCAGCGGAGTGGCGACCGATTCCATGTTCGGCAGATCGTCCATAAAGTTGTAGATCGGCTGGAGCTTGTTTTCAAAAGCATCAATCAAAACCTGTCCGAGCCGACCTTCCGCCTCGCCCGCGAAAAGCGAAACGCCCATCTCCAGAGCCTTCTGCACATACGCGTCACGATCTTTCAGCATCGCCATCGTGCCGGAAACGTGAAAGCCGCCGATTGCCGTTTTGATATTTTTTTCACGCAGAGGCGCGGCAATATCGAGCGAGCGCGGAAATTGGTTTGACTGCACACCGACGAGCATTACCATCCCGTCGTCCGCCGCTTCGATCAGGGTAATTATCTTTTCCGGCTCGATATGCGTGTTTGTTTCGTCGAAAGCGTGGATTTCGAGTTCGATCT
>JALHNX010000302.1 GCA_022843305.1 Pyrinomonadaceae bacterium
GAAAATTTATTAATTTATGACGCAAACAAAACCAATCAAAAATCGAATTTCCCAAAAATCAATGCGGCTGACCGAATCGGTGATTCGCGAGATGTCGCGTGAGGCGGCGAAATATAATGCCGTTAATCTCGGGCAGGGTTTTCCCGATTTTGCCGCGCCGTATGCGGTCAAGGAAAAGGCGATCGAGGCGATTGCCGCCGACCATAATCAGTATGCGATCACGTGGGGCGTGAAATCTTTCCGCGACGCGATCGCCGAGAAAACGAAGCGGTTTTTGGGTTTGGACGTCGATCCGGAAAGCGAGATCACCGTCACGTGCGGTTCGACCGAAGGAATGATCGCGGGCATGCTGGCGTGTATCGACGAGGGCGAAGAAGTCGTCCTTTTCGAGCCTTTTTACGAAAATTACGCGCCGGACGTGATTTTGTCGGACGCGAAACCCGTTCACGTGCCGCTTTATCAAACCGCAGCGGGCGATTGGTATTTTGAACGCGACGAGCTGCGCGCGGCGTTTAACGAGCGGACGAAGGCGATCATCATCTGCACGCCGAACAATCCGACGGGCAAGGTTTTTACGCTTGACGAGATGGAATTCATCGCCGATCTCTGCAAGGAATTCGACGCGCTCGTGTTTACCGACGAGATCTACGAACATATTATCTATCGCGGCAGGCGCGACGACGGGCAGATGACGATGGCGACGAACAATCCGAAACACGTCTGTATGGCGCAGATCGACGGGATGCAGGAACGAACGATCGTCGTCAATTCTCTGTCGAAAACTTATTCGGTGACGGGCTGGCGCGTCGGCTACTGCATCGCGCCGCCGGAGATCACGAACGCGATCCGCAAGGTTCACGATTTTTTGACCGTCGGCGCGGCGAATCCGCTGCAGCACGCGGGCGCGTTCGCGCTCTCGCTGCCCGATAAATATTACAACGCACTGCAAAAAGAATATCAGTTGAAACGCGATTTTATCGTGCCGGTCTTGCAGGACGCGGGTTTCCGCTGCGGCGCGCCCGAAGGCGCTTATTATGTGATGACCGATATTTCCGGCTTCGGTTTCGAGAACGACATCGAGTTTACAAAATATATGATTCGCGAGATCGGCGTCGCGGTCGTGCCGGGTTCGTCGTTTTATCACGACAAATCTTTGGGCAGTCAGAAAGTTAGATTTTGCTTCTGTAAAAAGGACGAAACTTTGCAGGCGGCAGCGGAAAGATTGGAGAAATTGAAGAAAGGTTAGGACAAATTTTTAGCCGCGGATTAACGCGGATTTCGCGGATTTATTTTAATAATTTATCCGCGAAATCCGCGTTAATCCGCGGCTGATTTATTTTACGCGCCTTCGCTTTTCACCGTTTTGTTTGGTTGCGGCGTGATTCTCAAATACGGTTTGACTTCGTTCCAACCGGCAGGGAATTTTTCCTTCGCATCTTCGTTCGATATTGACGGAACGATGATGCAGTCGTCGCCGTCCTTCCAATTGACGGGCGTTGCCACGCTGTAATTGGCGGTCAATTGCAGCGAATCAATAACGCGCAGGAGTTCGTCGAAATTTCTGCCCGTGCTTGCCGGATAGGTGAGCATCAGCTTAACTTTTTTGTCGGGTCCGATGACGTAAACCGAACGCACCGTAAACGTGTCGCTCGCGTTTGGGTGAATCATATCGTAAAGGTCGGAAACTTTTTTGTCCGCGTCGGCGATCATTGGAAAGTTGACTGCCGTTCCCTGAGTTTCTTCGATGTCTTTTTCCCAGCCTTGATGCGATTCAAGCGGGTCAACGCTCAAGCCGATGATCTTGACGTTGCGTTTGTCGAATTCGGGTTTCATTCGCGCCGCCATTCCGAGTTCGGTCGTGCAGACGGGTGTGTAATCTTTCGGATGCGAAAACAGAACGCCCCAACTGTCGCCCAAATAATCGTAAAAATTCAATTCGCCTTGTGTCGTGGTTGCCGTAAAATCCGGCGCGTCGTCGCCTAATCTGATTGCCATATTTATTCTCCTTTTCTGATTAACTAAACGGCGTGAAACGTGCCGCGCCGTTATCGGGTTTACAAATAAATTTTTGCTAATTAAATAATGTTATGCCTAAAGAACGGGTTTTTCAAGTTCTGCCCGAAAGCAACCTTTTAACGGACATGTGCAACCTAAACTGCAAAGAGCGCGTAAAACAAGTTACGAAAAATTATTCTCCCTGAAGTTTTTATTCAATAAATAAAATTGGAGGTCTTATGTTAAGAAAGTTACTTGGCTTTACTCTGCTTGTTTTTTCAAGCGGCACGATCATCTATTCCCAGAAAACGCCCGAACCAACAAAACAACCCGAAAAACCCGCGAAACCGACTGTTTTCTCTTTTCAGTTTGACGGCGGAAGTTATCTCGGCATCGAACCGCAGGAAGTGACGAAGGAAAATTTCGGCAAATTCGGTCTGAGTTCGGTGCGCGGCGTGGCTGTGGAAAAAGTTGTGGAAAACTCGCCCGCCGCCCAAGCCGGTCTGCAGGCGGGCGACGTCATCATCAAATTTGAAGGCGAAGAAATCGAGAGCGTCCGCAAACTGTCGCGGCTGATCGCGGAAGTCGCGCCCGACCATCAGGTCAAATTAACCGTTCTGCGCGGCGGCAGCGAACAGGAATTTACGGCGACAATGGGCAAACGAGAATTTCCGGCGATTTTTAACGGCAATTTCAAGATGGAAAATTTCCCGAAAATGCCCGAAATGCCGAAAATGCCGGGTATGTCGAAAATGCCGCAGGTTCAGGTTCTGCCGCCGAACGCGAAAGGCGATGCGTTTATCTGGAAAAATGACGGCGAAGGCGTCTTCTTTTTCGGCTCGAACCGCCAGATCGGCGTCAGCGTTTCTTCACTGACCAAACAGCTTGGCGAATATTTCGGCGTTTCCGAAGGCAAAGGTCTTTTGATCAGCAGCGTCCGCGAAAATTCACCTGCCGCGAAAGCCGGTTTGAAAGCGGGCGACATTATCGTCGAAGCCGACGGCAAGGAAGTTAAAAACAATTCCGATCTGATTCGCGCCGTCAACGATAAAAAAGAAGGCACGGTAACTTTAACGATCATCCGCGACCGCAATCGTCAAACCATTCAGGTGATGCCCGAAAAACTGAAAAGCGAACTGACGCCGCTTTATGATGAAAATTCGACGACGAATTTACGGGTCGTCACGCCGCAGATGCAGATTGCGCCTTACACGACGGTGATACCCGCCACACCGCAAATCGCGCCCGTTCTGCCGAAACGCGTTTTATAATGGAAGAAAGTGAAAAAGTGAAAAAGTGAAAAAGGATAAAAGTGAAAAAGTTTGTAGAAACCAAATTACAAAATCTTTTTCACTTTAAACCTTTTTCACTTTTAGAGCGCATTAGTATTCAATGTATGGTATATCCGCAGCTTTTGAACCAGCCTTCAGCATCCTTTGAGCTAACCAAAAGTAGGGCTTCAGCTAAGGCTTTCTCTAAT
>JALHNX010000303.1 GCA_022843305.1 Pyrinomonadaceae bacterium
GCATTTTCCAAGCCGCGATAATGCCTCCGAAAACGACGCACATCACAACAACCGTCACGATAATTGCCGGAAAAGCGTTAGATTTTTTCGCTTCCGGCTCAAACCGCGCGCCTTGCGTCGGGCGGCTCGGCTCGAAGGCGGACGTGACCGGCTTTTGACGCACGACGGTTTCTTTTTCGCTCCAATCCACGGTCGGCGCGGGCGCATTATCCGCATAATCGAGCAGACCCGTTCCGTCCTGCAAACAAAACCGCAAATCATCGTCGGCATATTTGATCTGGCAGCTCGGACAATATTTCATAAAAATTTCATTCGCGTATTTTGTGAATGAAAATATCAGTATTTTACAATTTTCGCAAAGGTATCACGATATATCCGCCAAAAACAAAACGTCATCCAACAGGCGTTGAATGACGTTTACTAATCTTAATCAGTAAGATTTATACTTAATTCCCTTATTCTCTGCAACGAGTTGCCTGAGGTGTAAAGCTATTATCTTTCCAATCGGTTCTATGCCAACGAAATACGTCTTTTGAGAAAAAGTAAAAATCCCAGATAATAGGTTTTCCATCGTCAGTCAGACGTTTTTCATTTTCAACTTGCGCTCGAATTTTTAACTTATCAGCCTTAATAACCTCGTAAGTGAACTCTTTATCTGTTTCCTTGTTAGTTTCCTTATCGAAAATTTTATAGGTAACTTTTATGCTTTTTTTATCTGAGGCAACGGCGAAAACAAAAGGGTTTTGACAATCATGTGCACCAAAAGACCACTTGCCGTCAAGGAGATTAAACATCTCATCTGATTTTTCAAAGCTTATAGGTTTTCGCTGAGCTGATAATGAAGAAGCTGAAAGACAAACTAGCACTAATGACAAAATAATTGTTTTCATAATATAGAGTTAAGAGATGGAATAGAAATTTACTATCTTCGTATTGTTCAAATCAAGCATAATACCAGCCCCAAATGGAAAGAATATCAATTATAATATTCTCTTTTGTTTCTTCGTCTAACTTTCCTCCTAAAGATGTTTCAATTTTAATAATAGCCTTCCTCGCTCTTTCACGGACGAATTTCTCTGGTGCAACTTCCTGAGGATCAAGTCCCAGTGCTTCAACTGGTAGCGGAAAAATGAAATCAATTATTTCACCCATCGTTGATTGGCGCTCTTTCAATATAAGGCTATAACGTAAATAATGAGTTTCTGCCTCATCCATGTAAACATCTTGAACCACTTTAACCATCGGAACTTGAGCCTCTGACGAGGTCGCCAACGTAACAACAATAGCCGATGCGCCGAAAAATTCTTTTACCGGGTAAGCAGTAATCGGTCTACCTGTAAAATCCATAATGATTCGCAGAATCTTACAGTCACCACCTTTTTCCGATTTGCCAATAACTTCGCTGAACTCCTTTTCCATAATGACGCAAGGTTTGCCGACGCTTTTACCTGCAACTGTGAGTCGAGAAACTATGGGTTGTCTGCCCAAGCTATTTAAGGCGCGACTAATTAGATCAGAAACTCCTTGATTGTTTGCGTATTTGGAAACAAAAACAGTATGAGTCGGTTTCCCGGCTATCGGACGGAAATGATCGGCAATATGCTCTAGTGCTTCGCGCCATTGTTTTGAACCAATCAGCATCTTACCTGTTAGTCTGCTAACAGATTTTTTAACCATCATCTGTGCGAAATGCGGAATTTCTCTAAGAACAGCACTTGGAATTTTGGGTGCCATAAATTAACTCCTTATGAAAATTATTATTTTATTTTCGGAAAACGAAAATCGTGAAAGTTACATTTTACTTCACGAGTTATTTTATCGAAATTTGGGTTAAGCACTTTTAAGCAAGATAGTAAATTTCTGTTCCATTGCTATCGCTACCCATATTCCGCATATTGAAACCAAGAAACGCCGAACTTTGTATTGAACCGACTTATGTCGTGTTAATTCTCTAACATTTTCTGTAAATAGTTAGAATAACACTACTTTTCCAATCGGTTTAATTATTTACACCGATTTGTAATTCGGATGAAATTTCACTTGATAAAAAATATCATATCCGCAAAGGCATGACGATGTATTTGTAGTCGTAGCTTGAGTCGCCGGCGACGCGCAATTGGGTTTGGGCGTTGCCGTCCTTGAACTCGAACGAGATGCGCGGTTTGCCGCCCGTCTCTTTGACTCTGACTGTTTCGCCGTCGGTTTCCTGCTCGTTACCCGCGTCGGATGAGTCGGCGGCACTGACGACGTTTAAGAACTCTTGCAGGTATTGCGAGTTGAAACCGATCTGGATTTCTTCGCCGTTGTATTCCGCCGCGACCTTTTCGCTCGCTTCGCCTTCTTCCGAGCTTTGCGCGCCGATCTCGATCTCGCCGGTGCGAATCGTGATTTTGACCGAGCGCGTCCGTTCGTCAGCCATCAGCGAAACGCGGCGCAGGGCGTTTTTCATCTCGTCCGAATCGAACGTCACGACCTTGTCGTTGTCTTTCGGGATGACCATCTCGTAGTTCGGGAAATTGCCCGAAAGTTTGCGCGTGATGAGAAGGCGACCGTCAACCTCGAAATAGATGTGATTCGGGTCTTCGCCGAAGCTGACTTCGGCGGACGAGTCGCGCGAGATTTTGACCAGTTCCATCAGAGCCTTTTTCGGAATCAGCGCGTCCATATTTTCCGTCGCGTTGTTTTCGCCGAGATATTTTTGGATAAACGCGAGGCGATGCCCGTCGGTCGTAACCATCCGCGCATAGTCGCCGTCAATCATAAATTTCGCGCCCGAAAGCGTGAAACGCGATTGCTCGTTCGTGATCGCAAAAGCCGTGTTGTGGATAAAGTGATTGAAAATCTCCGCCGAGAGTTTTAAAGGCGCACTCTTGAAAGAGGGAACTTCGGGAAACTGGTCGCGGTTGACACCCGCCAAGCGAAACTTCGATTTGCCGCACGACATCTTGACCCATTCGTTTTCTTCTTTGGTAAAGTGAACGTCGCCCGAATCGAGCAGGCGAACGATGTCGAAAAGTTTCCGCGCCTGAATGCACATCGCGCCGGACTGTTTGATGTCGGCTTCGGCTTCGCAGCGAATCGTGACATCCAAATCCGTTCCGACGATCCGGATCGTTCGTTCGCCGACCGATTCGATCAAAATATTCGACAAGACCGGAATCGTTGATTTCTTTTCAACAATCCCCTGAACGAATCCGAGTTCATCTTTCAACACGCTTTGCTTGATTACAAATTCCATTACTTTAAGCTCCAATTATTTTCTTTAAATTAGGTGATAGGCAATTTTAGATTTAACCGACTTTACATGCAACTATCCTTATCTAGTCTTTTATCAATTTCCTTAAACTCAATACCTTCGCCAAAAGATATTTGAAAATTTGAATTTGAAGGATGAAATGAACCGAGTGTTTTAGTAGATTTATTTTGCACTAAAAACACTAATCTACCCCGTTCATTTCAATGGAAA
>JALHNX010000304.1 GCA_022843305.1 Pyrinomonadaceae bacterium
AATTATCGTTTCGAGAATTGGAAACGCTTACGCGCTCCTTTCTGTCCGTATTTCTTACGTTCTTTTCTGCGCGGGTCGCGTGTGACGAGTCCGGCTTTTTTCAAAGTCGGACGCAAATCAGCGTTAAACTCCAAAAGCGCACGGGTGATTCCGTGACGCACCGCACCGGCTTGTCCCGATGTTCCGCCGCCGTCAACATTCACGAGAATGTCGAATTTACCGATGGTGTCGGTCAAACTGAGCGGTTGACGAATAATCATCCGCAACGCCTCGTTCGGAAAATATTCGTCAAAGGTGCGACGATTAATTTTAATATCGCCTGCGCCCGGACGAAGATAGACTCGCGCGGTTGAAGTTTTTCTGCGACCTGTGCCGTAATACTGAATATCTGCCATATTTAATTTCAAGATGTCAGATGTTGGATGTTGGATGTCAGTTTTTTCTAACATTCGGAATCCGGCATCTGACTACTAATTCTATTTTGTTTCAATCTCGATTGATTCAGGTTTTTGCGCGGTGTGCCGATGATCGCCGTCCGCGTAAACTTTCAATTTTTTCGCCATCGCTTTGCCGAGTTTTGTTTTCGGCAGCATACCTTTGACGGCGAGTTCGACAATGCGTTCCGGTTTGGTCGCCAGCATTTCTTTAACTGATTTTTCGCGCAAACCGCCCGGATAAAGCGTGTGATGCCGATACAGTTTCTGTTCGGTTTTCGCGCCCTTGAAAACTACGTGACGTGCGTTAATAACCACAACGTGATCGCCCATATCCAAAAACGGTGTCCAATCGGGATTATTTTTTCCCGAAAGAATCCGCGCAACCTCAGTTGCCAGTCGTCCGACCGTTTTGCCTTTGGCATCTACCACGAACCATTTACGGTTGTCCGCTAAACCTTTTCCGCTCGGAAAATATGTACTCATAATTGCCTACACTATTAGGAATTTTCGCAAAAAAGCGAACTGATAGGATAACGAAAATGCGGTTTGAGGTCAAGCGGTCATTAGGTTTTATACGGGAAGCCGAGTTTTGCGCCCGCCAAAATCAAGCCGATGATGGTTTTCGCATCCTGAATTTCATTGGTGCGGATTTTTTCAAAGGCTTCCGCAAAACTTAATCTTTCAATCGAAAGAAATTCATCCTCGTCCAGATTCTGTGCGCTTTCGATTAAATCCGTTGCTAAAAACAAATTCATCTTTTCCGTCAAAAAACCGGGCGAAACATAAAATTCGGTGAGTTTTTCGATATTTTTCGCCGTTACGCCGATTTCTTCTTCGAGTTCGCGCGCCGCGCCAATTTCGGGTGCTTCGCCTTCGGAAAGCGTTCCGGCGGGAATTTCCAAAAGAAATTCCCGCGCCGCGTGACGATATTGTTTGACCAAAGCAATCGTATTGTCGGCAAAAACAGGAATAATCACCGCGCTTCCGTGATGATTGACGATTTCGCGTTTATACGTTGCTTCGCCTTCGCGGATTTCGGCAATCGAAATGTCGAAAACTCTGCCTTGATAAATTGTTTCGTTCGATAAAATTTCGGGTTTCATAGAAAAAATGTCTAATTTAAGAGAAAATTGCGCTATAATAGCCCCAAGTTTAACAAATTGAAAATTAGTACAACAAACTTCAGTTTGTTGCCCGGTGCTTTAAATAATAAATTCGTGAGCGACAAACTAAAGTTCATCCTACAATAACCTCGCAAAAAAGTTTTTTGAATTTTAGAAATTTCAAAGGAGACTTTATGCAGATAATCGGATTAACGACGGTCGTTCTTTTTCTGGCTTCGCTCGCGGCATTTTTGGCGGCGTTTATGAATCCTGATTTCGTGAAAACGGGCGGCGCATTAGGCGTTTTGTTTCTCGGTGTGGCGGCGATTTTGCTTGCCGTGACGATCAAACGGCGAAACAAAACGGAAAGAATCTAATTTTTTTCGGATAAAAAAGCGCGAACCATTTTCATATCTTCCCAAACTTCGCGTTTTTTCGTCGGATCTCTGAGCAGGTAAGCCGGATTAAACGTCGGCATCAAATGAATGCCGTGAAAATCGTAAAATTCGCCGCGCATCTGCGTAATGGATTTCTTCGTGTTCAAAAGTGCCTTCGTCGGCGTGTTTCCCAAAGAAATAATGATTTTCGGTTTTATCGCCAAAATTTCCCGAACCAGATAAGGCGTAAAAAACTTTATAATATCGGGCGTTAATTCATCGCCAGCTGAAATAAATTTGACCACATTTGTCAAATAAACTTCCTCGCGTTTCAAGTTAATTGCCGCCAAAATCCTGACCAGCAAATCGCCGACCGGACCCATAAAAGGCTTTTCCGAATCGGCATCCGGCGCGCCCGGCGATTCGCCGACGATTACGACATTCGTATCAACTTTGCCCGTCCCGAAAATAAAAAATCGGTCTGGAAACAACGCCTTGCCTTTTTCGAGCAATTCCTGATTGATCTCGTCAACCGTTTCCGCAGATTCCGTTGAAATTTCATCGAATAGAGAATTTTGGTGCATAAATTTATTTAACGCAAAGACGCAAAAGCGCAAAGACGCAGAGATTATTAAATTACTTTGCGGCTCGGCATCTTTGCGCCTTCGCGTTAAAAACTCATTTCAAATTATTCAAATAATCGCGCACTTTTTTCATATCTTCCCACGTTTCGCGTTTTTTCGACGGGTCGCGCAGCAAATATGCCGGATGAAACGTCGGCATTACTTTCACGCCGTAATAATCCTGAAAAGTGCCGCGAATTTTTGTGATCCCGACCTTTGTATCGAGAAGGTTTTGACACGCCGTATTTCCCATCACGACGATCACTTTCGGACGAATGACGGCGATCTCGCGCAGTAAAAAAGGGCGGCAGGTGTGCGCTTCGGGCAATGTCGGCGCACGATTTCCGGGCGGACGACAGCGGTTGATGTTGCCGATCACAACGTCTTCGCGCTTCATCTGGATCGCTTCGATGATCTTGTTCAAAAGCTGTCCGGCGCGACCGACGAACGGCTCGCCTTTCGCATCTTCATCCGCGCCCGGAGCTTCGCCGACGAACATCAGATCGGCTTTAAAGTTTCCCGTCGTATGAACGATTTTCGTCCGTCCTTCGTGCAGCGGACAGCGCGTGCAGTTGCCGATGTCGGCGCGGATCTCTTCGATAGTTTCTTTCGATTCCGGTAATGTTTGCGAAATATCGCCAAAAAGCGAAACGCTCAAATCTTCTTCGACAGGTTTTTGTTTTGGCATCGTAGGTTTTTCCCTCTGTTCTGAATTTGTTGTATAAACCGATAACGACTCTCGTTTCGGCATTGAAGGCAAATGCGAAAGTTTTGTGGATTCCAAAAGATTTCGACGCGTCTGATTCTGTTCGGTATTCAAAGTTTTCGGCGTTTCAATAACCTTTTTCAAAATCTCATCGGTCG
>JALHNX010000305.1 GCA_022843305.1 Pyrinomonadaceae bacterium
CAACTCTTTCCAGAATTCCGCTTCCGGCAGGTCGGGATTGTCCATCAGCAAGTCGAGTGCTAAGTCCTCGCCCTTCTCGCCGTGTTTCTCGAAGGCTTTCATTTGCAGAACTAGATTCTTCGCGTCTTGTGGGCGAAGTTTCGTCATAATTGCCTTGTCGCTCTCTGATAAATGTCCGTTCATATTCTTTTATACCAGTATCGGACTCTTTCCCGATATTATTAAATTCCTGTTCGTATTGCTCAGGCGTTACGCCGTTTTGAACTAACTGCTTACGATACGCCTTGCGAATTCCTTTGATTTTTTCACGACTGATACCAAGCTGCTCAACCGCATCATCGCGGTTCGCTTTGGCGATAATTTCATTATGCAGAACAAAATCATTTTCATCGGCGTAGCCCTTGCCTTTCAAATTCTCCCTTGCTTCCTGATAGCCGTCAAGGTCTAAATAAGGCTCTAAAGCCTGACGCTCAAAGTTGCGAAGACGATAATCCGCCCGGTGCGATTGTTCTTCCTGACTCGCATACTTTTCAATTAGCGGCATTCCTTCGTGGCTGACGATGACGGTTAAATCATTAAACTCGTTATCCGTCGCCTTTTCCAGAACTTTTTCGATATTGCTTATTGCTTTGACGCTTCGGAAATCGTTTTTTGCTCTAGCCGAAGCATTCATATTTCCGAGAACGGTTAAAAGAGATTCGGTAAAGTTCGGTGCGCCGTAGAATCCGTAGAATAATCCTTTATCGCTTCCTTTCAAAGTCGTTACTGCTTGGCGGACAATCGTTGCCGCTTCGGGCGAGAGTTTGGCGATATTGCGCACATCGTCGAATTCGGCGGTCGCTTTCGGTGCTAAATCTCGGATGTCTTTGTTTTTGAGATATTTAAGAATCGTGCCTAAGCGTTTGTATTGGACACGAAAATCTTTTAGTGCTTTTTCGCCGATGACAGAAGTATCTGCATTTGCGCCCGATGTCGTGAACACAACATCGTCTATTTCGCTTTTTTGCTTCGCGCCCGTCTTTTCAGCTTTTCGCGCATCGGTTTTATCCGTTCCTTGAGAAGTGCTTTCCGCAATTCTTCTTTGAACATTTCGGAAGGCTTCGTCAAAGACTTCGCGGACGGTTTGGGTGCTGAGTTTGGCATATTTTTCTCCGATTTCTTTGAGTTCGCGGCGCAAAGATAAAGGCATCTGCCGATATTCCGTGACCGTATCGAAATCAATTTGTTCTATTATTTTAGCAAGTTCGGGCGAATCCACAAAAGCGTTGCGTTCGGCAAACCATTCGCGCTGATGATTAACGGCGGAAAGAATCGTGTCAATCGCATCGTCGGGTAATTTGTCGGCGTTGGATTCGAGAATCTTCTGCCAGTCCGCTTCGGTGAGTTGTGAACTGCGTGATTTTCCGACACTTTCGGCAATCGCATCCAATACGGCATTGCCCGCGTTCTTGTCGGCAATATCAACGTCAGGCTCAAAGACTTTTGCGAGGTCGGCAAGGAACGTCGAATCCTTTGCTTCCATCGCACGGCGCAGTTTGTGGCTGATTTGACCTGACGCGCCTTTTTCGCCGAGCGGTCGAATACCTAATAATTCTTCTGCTGTTCCTTCACGGCGCAGACGGGCGCGTTCGGTCGGACTTAATTCTTTTTGTGTTTCTTCCGCAAATAAAGACGGGCTTTCCTGACGATTTCCTGATTCGTTTTCTCGTCCTTGATTTTGGTCGAATAAAGACTTTTGGCTGGTTCTTCCTTGTCTTGTTTCATATTCTTTTACTGCCGCCTCGAAAAATGACGGTGCATCTATTTCATTGAACGAAGTAATTATACTCTTTTGCTTAGGATTTCCGAACTGTTCCGATAAATCTAAATAATCGGACATTATTTCGGACATCGCTTTTTGCGAACCTTTGAATTTATCGAAAAAAGTGACAAGGCGTTTTTGAAACGGCGACAGTTCTTCGCCGAACATATTTTGCTGTGCCAGATATGTCGCAACGTCCGTGCCGTCTGTTTTCAGTTCGCCGTATTTATTGACCGCGACCGCTATATCGTCGGAAATATCCAAACCCTCGAATCTGACTTTATCGGCGATTTTCTGCTTCAAATCGGCGAACTTGCCGACGGTTTTCAAGAGCGAATTCGTGATTTTCTTGATGTCGTTATCGGGTGATTCGAGCATCCGTTTAAGCAGATTTTCCGATTTACCGAATGTTTTTGCCAGAATCGCGTTTCTGACGCGCTCGACACCTTTTTCAGACAGCGAACCGTCATCCATCTGTAAAGCGCGGCGTTCGGTTGCGGGAAGATTCTCGAAAAAACCCGTGATAAATGCGCGGTTCGCCGCCGAATGGATTTTACCGTCTTCTGAGGGAACGAACTTTGCCATCGTCGGCGCGTCCAAAACATCGGCATCGGTCAATGCTTTTTCGGTTGCCGTATATTCCGCAATCGGCGGTTTATTCGCTTTTTGAGCAAACTCTTTAATGTTAATATTCGGGTCTAAAACGCCGACATAAACAGGGCGGTCAAAATCGTTCTTTTGTTTTTTCGCGGTAAA
This sequence comes from Pyrinomonadaceae bacterium, assembly GCA_022843305.1. GTDB lineage: Bacteria > Acidobacteriota > Blastocatellia > Pyrinomonadales > Pyrinomonadaceae > JAFDVJ01. The sequence goes on from JALHNX010000305.1 coordinate 2,558, forward strand.
TGCCTTGTAGTCTTTCGAGTAACCCGTTTCAAATTCGTAAGCGGTTTTTATCGCTTCCGAACGGTGATTACCCGAAATGACGGCATATTTTACGGTGTCGCCGACTTTGACGGGAACAACGAGCGGTCTGCCTTCCGATGCTCTGATATTGTCATCGAGCAGTTCGGGATTCAAGGCGCGGGTGATTTCATCAATCTGCTCTTTCGATTGTTTGGTTTGAATGTCCTTCGGTTGAAATTCCTGCGGGTAATCTTTGTCGGCGGACGTTAATAGCTCCGACGCTTCAATAACCTTCGGCTGATAGCGCACGGATTTATTGTCAACCGTGTAAACGCGGCGCGAATTCGTTTCATCGAACGGCTCTTTTATCACTTCCGCTTCCGGCGTGTCGGCTTGCTCTTTGGCGATACGTTCCGATTGTTTTGCTTTGAATTCACGGTCTTGTTCGGCTAAAGTTTTATCCGCGCTTTCAGCCTTCGCCCATCTGTCCACAACTTTTTTCTCAGGCGCAGATTGCCCGTTGACCTCTTCCCAGAATTTAATCGTGTCGGATTTATCGGTCAATTCGCGCAGACGCTCCCGAAACTCGTTCGGAATGTTTGCCAGATATTCGTCAAAGGGCTGCTTGGCGATTTGGCGTAAATCATCAATCGTCGCCGTGCTTTGTTTGATCGGCGCGAATTCCGATGCGGGCTGCCACGCCGGATCGCTTTCCCAATTCCCGAAACTGCGGATTTTATAAAGCGTCGTGCCGTCGCGGTCTTGTTTGATGTCAACAACCTTGCCTAATGTAGTTGCTCCCTGAACGTGTGTGCCGATGTCAATTTTATCGTGTTTGACGAT
>JALHNX010000306.1 GCA_022843305.1 Pyrinomonadaceae bacterium
CGTCAGGAAATTATAAAGTTTTATAAAAAGCGCGAAGGGGTCGGCAAATTTGCCGACCCCTTCGCGCTTTCCGCGGTTGTTAAGGCTTTAAAAAAGGATTTGTCAGAAACATTAAAATCAACATCAGAATAAAATACGGCACGAGAACCGCCGCGCCCGGATAATCTTTAGCGATACGCTGTCCGAAAAAAAGCGCGAGAATTGAAATTGCGCCGAGAACGGAAGTGTAAAAAATCAGTTTGACCGAGCCGGAGATCAGAAAATAGATGATTGCGGCAGCACTCAAAAAACCGGTCGCAATTTCCATCACGGTAATTGTTCCGAGAAGCAGCGGAACCATTCCGCCCAAAAAAGTTTTGGAAAAATGTCCCTTGAGCCATCCGAGATTGCCTTCCCGGTCGAAAACTTTGTCGAGTCCCGATTGAATAAAAAGAATGCTCACCAATATCGCGCCGAAAAGCGCCGGGAGATTTCTGCCGATTTGTTCGAGTTCCATTTTAATGTCCGGTTATGTTTTTACAGACAGCGTTTTTCGGAGAAACGATAAAAAGCTGTCTATTTTTAATTCAGGGGTTGTTTTTCGAGCGATTCCGCCGTTTTTTCATCGGTCTGCGCTTTTTCCTTTTCGCCCGTCAGTTTATAAAGATACGCGCGATTTTTAAAGGAAACCGACAGTTTTGGATTCAATTCAATGGCTTTATTGAAATCCGCCAACGCCGCGCCCGTATCGCCGCGATTTAAGTAAAAGATTCCCCGATTATTATAAGCCACGGCGTTATTCGGCTCGATTTCGATCGCCTTTTTGTAGTCAGCCAATTCCAAATCCGGTTTGTCAAGTTTGGCATAAAGCGAAGCGCGGAAAAGATAACTGTCGGCTGACGGCTGCGCGTTTATCGCTTTTGTAAAACTGTCAACAGCCTCTTCGGCGCGACCAAGTTGAAACAAGATGTAGCCGCGGTCAAGATTTAATCTCGTCAGCGTTGTATCGAGTTTTAGAGCGGTGTCAATATCTGCTAAAGCCGACTCGAAACTCGAAAGCAGAAAGTAGGCATTGCCGCGATTCATATAAGCGTAAGCAAACTTCGGATTCAGTTCGACCGCTCGATTGCAGTCCTTCAAAGCCGCTTCCGGCAGACGCATTTTGGTATGTGTATAACAGCGGTTTGACAGGAACATGGCATCATTGGGCGAAAGCGAAAGCGCCTTGTTTTGGTCGGCGAGTGCCAGCTCGAAATTATTTACGCGCAAATAAGTATCGGCGCGATTGTTATAACCGAGCGGGTCTTTCGGATTCAGCTCAATAGCTTTGGAAAAATCAGCCATCGCGCCTTCAATGTCGCCCTTTTTCGCCAAAGCCATGCCGCGATTGTTATAAGTCATGGCAATCGGCGACAATTTTAATGCGGTATTGAAATCTTCGATTGCCGGATCGGGTTTTCCCAGTTGTAAATATGAATAGCCGCGATTGTTATAGGCAATCATCAATTTCGGATTCGTTTTGATAATATTCGTCCATGCGATAATTGCCTCCTCGTGTTTGCCCTGCTCCATTAAGGACGCGGCATCATCGGCATCTTTTTGCGTTTTTACCGATATTTCCCCGATCTGTACGGTTTTGATCCTTAAGTCAGTGCCTCTGAATTCCGTATTACCGGGAGACGGTGAAGGCGAAGCGACAGGACTCGGTGTCGGCTTAACTTGCGCGAAAATATTCGAGCCGACTGCCGCAGAGATTATCAAGAATAAAATTTTTGCGAGTTTCATAAATTTAATTTAAGGATTTCATCATCAATTCTTCGATCTCATCAGCATCTTTCGTTACTTTTGAAGTTAAATTGACGTTGCCTTCTTCGGTTACCAGAACATCGTCTTCGATGCGAATACCGATGCCGCGATATTTTGACGGCGCGCTTTTGTCGTCGGGCGGAATGTATAATCCGGGTTCGACCGTCAAGACCATTCCGGGCGCGAACGGGCGCGAGTTTTTCGCCTGTTGTTCGGTGAAATATCTGCCCGCGTCGTGAACGTCAAGTCCGAGATAATGACCGACGCCATGCATATAATATTTCATAAACTCTTTCTTTTTGATCAAATCTTTCGTCTTTCCTTTCAAAAGTCCGAGTTTTTTCATGCCTTCGGTCAAAAGCTCGATTGATAAATCTTGTCTTTGCTTAACAGTGTTGCCTTTTTTCGTCGCTTCGATGCATTCGATTTGGACTTCGAGAACGACATCGTAAACTTCGCGCTGCGGCTTAGTGAATCTGCCGTTGACGGGAAACGTGCGCGTGATGTCCGAAGCGTAGCCTTTATATTCGCAGCCCGCGTCAATCAGCAATAAATCGCCGTCTTTGAGCGGCGCGTTGTTTTCGACATAATGCAGAATCGTCGCGTTGTCGCCGCCGCCGATGATCGAATTATAAGCCGCGCCCGACGCGCCCGACATCCGGAAATGATGTTCGATCAAGGCTTCGATCTGCGATTCGTTCATGCCGGGTTTGCAAGCCTGCATCGCCAGAACGTGCGCTTCGGCGGCAATGTCGCCCGCTTTCTGCATCAGTTCGACTTCTTCGGGCGTTTTATGCAGACGCATTTCGCCTAAGATTATCGTCGGGTCAACAATCGTGTGCGGCGGATACGCGGTTTTCAATCTGCGGAATCTTTGCCCCGAAAGATATTGCAGAATCATCTGATCGAGCTTCGTATCAACACCGAAACGATAATAAAGTTTTTCCGCGCCGTTCAAAAGTTTCGGCAGTTCCGACTCGAATTTTTCGATTGGCAAGGCTTTATCCGCGCCGTAATTTTTCTTCGCGCCTTCCGTGCCTTCGCGCCGTCCGTACCAGGTTTCCATCAGCGGATCGCGCGGGCGGACAAAAAGCGTGAACGGATGTTTTTTGTTCGACGGATTAATGACCGCGATCGCGTCGGGTTCGGGAAAGCCGGTCAGATAATAAAAATCCGGGTCCTGATGAAACTTGAATTCCGTGTCATAGCTGCGCGTTTGTTCGTGCGCGGCGGGAATAATCGCAACCGCGTCTTTGCCGATTTGTTCGATAAAATCTTTCAGTTGTTTTCGCATAAATTCTCCTCGTAAAAAAGTTTAACGCAAGCACGGCAGAAAGAAAAATTTAACGCAGAAAGAAAAACTTAAGGCAAGGGGGGCAAAGGATTTTAAAATTAAATTTTAAAATTCTTGTAATGCCTCAATAAAAAGTTAGAGAAGGATTTTTTTGCCCAGCCGCTCCGCGAAACACACGAAAGATACGAAATAGTTTGATAATTTAGCATATTTTCGTTTTTTTCGTGTGTTGCG
>JALHNX010000307.1 GCA_022843305.1 Pyrinomonadaceae bacterium
CAAAATCTGGTTTATGGGCTTGGTATTGGTCATCGCGTCGTTTTTCGTCGGGATGTTTTTAGGTTTGATATTTTTGCCGTTCGATATGCCGACGGTCGGAAATATTCCCGCCAAAGCCGTCGGCGCGTTTTTCTCGTTCTATGTTTCGGTCGTCTTTTCGGTCATTTTAGGCTTCGCGCTTTACAAAAACGCCGACAAGATGAACCTGTTCAAAGGGTAAAATAGTTAAAAAGTCGAAAAGTGAAAGAGTGAAAAAGTTTGCTTGATTAAACAAGCTACGCTTTTTCACTCTTTCACTTTTTCACTCTTTCACTGTTTTTCTTTATAATCAAACCTTTGACTTAATGTGAAATTTTATACAAGAGGCAATAATGATTGACGGGATAGTCAGAACCGTCTGCGGTAGCGGACGGGTCAGCTTTCTAAAAGAAGTGAACCACAATGAAACCGGGAACCCGCCCGCTACCGCAGACGGTTCTGACCTGTAATCTGAAATCTGAAATTATTTTATGGCATTTTTTTGGCGAAGAAAGAAAGACGAAGACAAATTTTCAACCTCAGTTTTGGGACTCGACAAATCAATCGAGGAACTCAAACAGCGCGAAGAGGAAGCGGAACGGGCAATCGGTGTGCGTTTTTACAACGCGGTCGGCAAAACCCGCGATTCGATCAACAACAAACTCGACTCGATTTTTGAAGGTCGCAAACAGATTGACGAGCAATTTCTTGACGAACTCGAAGAAATGCTGATCTCGACCGACATCGGCGTGGCGACGACGATGCAAATCTTAGAAGCCGTCCGCAAAGGCGTTTCGCGTGAAGAAATTAAAGATTTAGACGCGCTCAAACGGATTATGAAAAAGGAATTGCTCGAAATTCTGCATCATTCGACCGAGCGCGGCGTGGCTGACGAAACGAAATACGATCTCGACATCAAACCGTATGTTCTGATGGTCGTCGGCGTGAACGGAGTCGGCAAAACGACGACTATCGGCAAGCTCGCCCAGCGCATTAAAGACGAAGGCAACGGCGTTTTGATCTGCGCCGCCGACACGTTTCGCGCCGCCGCTTCCGACCAATTAGAAATCTGGGCGGAACGCGCCGGAGTGCCGATTATTCAACAAAAACAGGGAACCGATCCGGCGGCTGTTTTATTTGATTCTTTAAAAGCCGCCAAATCGCGCAACGCCGACGTGCTGATTGTTGACACTGCCGGAAGACTGCACAACAAAGCGAACCTGATGGCGGAACTCGAAAAAATGAAACGCGTCGCCGCCCGCGAAGTTCCGCAAGCACCGCACGAAACCCTGCTCGTGATTGACGCCGTGACCGGACAAAACGGACTCGAACAAGCGCGTCAATTTATGAAAACAGCGGACGTAACCGGAATCGTTTTAACCAAACTCGACGGCACGGCAAAAGGCGGCATCGCCGTCGCCATCGCCAAAGAACTGAATTTGCCGATCCGCTACGTCGGCATCGGCGAACAAGTCCGCGATCTAATGGTTTTCGACGCGGAAACCTATGTGAACGGGTTGTTTAATTAAAAATGATAAATCAATATAAAGTGCAAATTCATAAAGAATTTGGGATTAAAGAGCCTAATTATCAACTTTTAATTAATGGATACGTCGTTAATGATTTAAAGGTTGGGGAAAACTATAAAGAGTCTTTGGGTTTGCCGAATTATTATGTCATTACAAAAGGGAATGATTCTTTACAGACAATATCAAATTTGACACTGAATGAACTTAGAATTGCTAGAGTTGAAAGTATAAAACTGACAAATTGGGCGAAATGGGAAGGCTTTAACATTTCAATTACCTTTGGTCGAGACATTAAATCAAAAAAAGAAATTCTATTCGAAGTTAGCTTTGATCCAGACCTGACTAATTGGAAGCTACCCTACAGTTATAACGATTACTTCAAAGTGTTTCGTGATATTTGGAACGAAGTTTATGGTTCTGATTATCAGGAAACGCTTTATATTGGAGGAAATGACGATAAGTTTAAACCGGTATTAAAGGCAATTTTGAATGATTTAACCCTAGCAGAAGAAACTGAAAATAATTTAGATCAATTTTTTAGAATTCACCAAAAGACACTTTCAAAGTTAAAAGATGAACACTTTAAAGATTCATTACTGACATCTTTTAATTTTCCTGATAAATTAAAAATTTCCTGCGAACAATATCTTTTATATTTTGCTCAATTTCTCCAAGATTTAGGAATCAATGCAACTTCCGATTTAAAAGAAGAAGCGGGAAAAATTCTTTTTTCAGTTACGCCGACTGATGATATTGAAGCGTTGGACAAAATCCGCGAAGCACTTGCTGTTTATTTGAATTTGCCTGCCAGTCCGATTATTTATGATGACAGTTTTGCGGCGATGCGTCTGCATCAGCAAATTGAGAATTTGCAGCATTCGCAAAGAATGGCGGTCAGGGAACTGCAATTTAATGAAAAACTTTTAGTTGCGCAATCCGATATGATTAACGAGAAAAACGTCACAATTTCTCAATTGCAAACTGTCAATGAACAACAACAAAAAATCATCGAAAAAATTTCAAGTAAATCAATAATGATGGATTCTGCACAGAATAAGGAAGAACTTGAAAAATTTTGTGAAGGGTTTGAAGTTGGGAAAAGTGAATTTCTAATGAAACAAATTGGAGTACATTTAAATCCGGCGACAGTGTTAAAAACAATCGGTAAAAAAATTCTTGGGAAAGATGACGAAAAGAAATCGGTTTTAGGATTGGATGAGGAAAAAGAAATTTGAAAGATGTCTTAAATGTCGCAGAGCGACGATTTGAGTTTAGCCGTGTAATTTATTGCACGGAATTTGATGGAATGAATTCTTTGTCGCGTCAGTGACAACTGAATCAAGAGTTTATTTCTAATTGTCGCTGACGCGACAGAATGATTTACTATTACATTCCGTGCAATAAATTACACGGCTAAATTCGGGCAATCGCTACGCGATTAAAAAGGCAAAAAGTTATTTGTGAAAAAATATGAATCCTAATGAAATGCTGAAATTGGCTGAAAAGTTTTATGAAGGTTTGTCCGAAGAAGATATTGAAGAAATTGAAAGGATTGCGCTTGATCGTTCAAATTTCTTCAGTAAAGACCCGAACAGATTTAATGAATTGTTGGACGGAATTGACGAAAACAATCTTCACGGTGAAATAGATTTTGGAAAACCTGTCGGAAAGGAAATTTTGTAATTTGAAATCCGAA
>JALHNX010000308.1 GCA_022843305.1 Pyrinomonadaceae bacterium
AATTTCTGCAGGTCACGCCGCATCTGATCCCGATTACGGCGACTTACGTTTTCGGCGAATGCGTCGGTTTTATCGCCGGCAAAGGCGACAGTCTTTCGAAGATCGAGTAACAAAAATGAATTCACAGGAAAACAAAATCAAAACAAACGAGCCGGAACTCTCAATCGTCGTCGCCGTCATCGAAGGCGGGCGAACGGCAATGGAAACTTGTCTCGAAGCGCTCGCGCCGGACGCGAAAAATATCAAACTCGAATGCATCGCGCCTTTCGATTCGCGGCTCGACGCGGTTGACGAACTCAAAGCAAAATTCCCGTGGGTCAATTTCATAGACGCGCGCGATTATGTCAACGCCGCAGAATTCGGGCAGACGAGCCGCGAACATCACGATATTTTGCGGGCGATCGGTTTGCGCGAAGCGACTGCGCCCCTCGTCGCGCTCGTTGAAGACCACGGTACGCCGTCGCCCGGCTGGTGCGCGGCACTGCTTGAAGCCCATCGCAAATCCGACGCGGCGGGAATCGGCGGCGCGGTCGAAAACGGCGTTGACCGCCTGCTTAACTGGGCGGTTTATTACTGCGATTTCGGACGCTATCAAAACCCTGTGCCGGAAGGCGCGGTCGAATTTTTGAGCGACAGCAATGTTTCGTATAAACGCGAAGCCTTATGGAGCGTGAAGACTTTATGGTTCGACGCATTTCACGAAACCTCGGTCAATTGGGAATTGCGGCGGCGCGGCGAAATCTTGAACTTGAATCCGAAAATGGTCGTTCATCAAACGCGCCGAAGACTAAGTATCGGCTACGCTTTGCGCGAGCGTTATGTCTGGGGACGCTCTTTTGCCGGAACCCGGGCGGTTGAAGTTTCGACCGCCAAACGTTTTATTTACGCGGCATTGTCGTTTCTCCTGCCGTTTCTGCTGACCACCCGCATCGTTCTTCAGGGCTTTCGCAAAAAGCGGCATCTGCGTGAATTATTAATGGCATTGCCGCTCATCTTTTTGCTCGAAACCTTCTGGGCGATCGGAGAATTTGTCGGTTACATAACCGGACGCGCCGCCGCGACGGATAATTTCAGCGTTCAGGTGAGCCACAACAGTTAAAAAATCGCCCACCGTTTAAATTGTGTTTTTGACAATTCTGAAAAATTTTCTCTCGCTGGTCGGCGCCGAAGCGTTTACCAAGCTGATTACTTTTGCGGCATTTGCTTACTTGGCGCGAATTCTGGGCGCGGCAAATTTCGGCTATATCGAATGGTCGGCGGCAGTTCTGATGTGCGCCAGTTTGATCGTCGATCAGGGATTCAGTTCTTACGGCGCGCGCGAGATCGCAAAAAATCCGTCAGAAACGGCAAGACTGACGGCGGAAGTCGTAACGGCGCGATTTTTGATGGCGGCGATCGGTTATCTCGTCATCGTGCTGTTCGCATTTTTGTTTGTCAGCGACCAAACGATCCGGCTTTTACTCTTGATTTACGGGCTGAGTTTATGGGCATTGCCGCTTCTCCTGCAATGGGTTTTTCAGGGACACGACCGGATGAATCTGGTTGCTCTGACCGGGATAATTCGCCAAACCATCTTCGTCGGAATCGTTTTCGCGTTTGTCGGAAGCGCGAACGATTTGCTGATTGTCGGCATCGCGGAAGTCGCGGCGGTCGCGTTCGCCGCGCTTTTCAGCGTTTGGCTGTACCGGCGTTATCTGGCTTCGGGAATGGATTTTCTGAAACCGAAGATTTCGGCAAAACTTTTCCGCGAAGGCGCACCGATTGGTTTGAGCCAGATGTTCTGGACGGTCAAAATGTTCGGCGCGACGCTGATCCTGGGTTTGGTCGCAACCGCCGAAGATACCGGATATTTTGCCGGCGCGATGCGGATTCTGATCGCGCTTCACACATTCGTCTGGCTTTATCACTTTAATCTTTTGCCGTCGCTTTCGAGAGCGTGGGTCGAGGGTCGGGAAAATTTTTCCCGGATAATCCGTAATTCGATGCGCATCGTCGTTCCCGTGTCGCTCGTCGTCGGTATTATCTGGGTTTGGCTCGCGCCGTTAGTGATGAGAACGGCTTACGGGCAGGATTTTTCAAACGGCGGCGGCGCATTGCAATGGTTGGCGGGTGCGTGTGTCGCGGCGGCGATCAGCGGACATTTTCGTTTCGGGTTAATCGCGGCGGGTTTTCAAACCAAAGAAATGCTTGTCTCGGCAATCGGCGCGGCGGTTGCGGCGATACTCATTCCGGTCGGTTATTACCGGGCGGGAACGAGCGGAGCGGCGGCGGCTTTATGCTTTGCCGAGATCGTCGTTCTGCTTTGCTCGTGGCTGATCGCCCGCCGAGTGCTTTTCGGCGCGGATGGCAATGATTTGCCCGCGAATGAAAATTTTTTCGAGAGCTTACCGGAGGCGACCCGATGAAACCGAGCGAAACCGTCAAAACCGAAATTTCACAAAACGGTAAAGCCGATATTTTGGAATTCAGAAAACGGAATTCAAACAAAAACATAACCGAAATCAATCCTCGGCAAAAAAACTTCTGGCGATTTTCTGAACGCGGAATCGCCGTGCGTTTGTTTTTGACCTGCTGGATGATTTTCGCGCTTCATTTTGCGACCAACACGGTGCGCGAAATTTATCCGGCTTTGAGCCTCGGCGACCGTCTGAGCTTCGACGTTTCGGAATATGCCGGAATTCATCCCGATATTTTTACGATTGAAGGACGCGGAACTTTTATCAATAACAATCCCGGTGCTTCGATGATGGGCGCGATTCCATACGCGCTGGTGCGTCCGTTGACGGATCGCGTCATCGCGCGAGTTCAGCAGTCGCGGGCGGCAAATCCGCAGCCCGAAACGACCAATTACGACACGATCTATCCGATGGCGCAGGAGTTTTACCGGCAGGCGCGTGAAAAAGGCTTCGACGTAAAATTCGGAATAGCCGCCGGATTGATGCAGGCTTTTGTGACCGCGCCGGTTTCGGCTTTGAGCGTCGTCGTGATGTTCTGGATTTTATTGAGCTTGACCGAAAACAGACGCGCATCGGTTCTGCTCGCTCTGCTTTTTGCTTTTGCGACACCGATTTTTTATCGCACCGCACAGCTCAACCAAAACGTTTTGCTGGCGAGTTTCGCGCTTTTTTCTTTTGCATTGCTTTGGCGACCGCGAAACACGGACAAAAAGCCGTTTTATTTTCTCGCCGGACTTTGCGCGGGCTGGACGGTCGTGCTTGATTACAGCGGTCTGGTCGCGGTT
>JALHNX010000309.1 GCA_022843305.1 Pyrinomonadaceae bacterium
CTCTCTTTCAGCGGTTTCTAAGTTCCTCTTTATTTTTGTTCACCTGCTTAAAAAGAAAAAGGAAGTTGACGGTCAATCAGCTTCCTTTTTCTTTGAATTTGCTTATCCCAAAAAGCCTTTTTGTTTTAATAAACTCATTATCTGCAAGGCGTTTTCAAAACTGCTCGAAACAACGGTTTCGATTGTGATTTCCGCCGCGTCGGGAATTTCGTAAACATCGTCAATGCCCGTAAAATCTTTAATTTCGCCGCGTCGTGCTTTGACATACATTCCTTTCGTGTCGCGCTGTTCGCAAACATCGAGCGGTGTATCAACAAAAATCTCGATAAAATTTTCGCCGCCGACCAGATTGCGAACTTCATTGCGCGTTGCGCGATACGGCGAAACCGCCGCGCAGACCGCAACGCCGCCGTGACGGACAATTTCCGAAGCGACAAAACCGATGCGCAAAACGTTCGCGTCGCGGTCGGCTTTTGAAAATCCCAAACCTTTTGAAAGATGCGTCCGCACAACATCGCCGTCAAGCAGAGTTACGCGCCGCCCGCGCTCGGTCAAAAGATTCGTCAAAATCTCGGCGGTCGTTGATTTTCCCGCGCCGCTGAGTCCCGTGAACCAAAGGCAAACGCCCTGCCGATGACGCGGCGGATAGCTGTCCGCCAAAATCTCCGCCGTTTCGCGCCGCGTGAACCATTCGGGCAAAGGCTTGCCCCGATACAAAAAATCCTCGCGGATGTTTGTTCCCGAAAGCGAAAAGGTTTTCGCGTCATTGGCGATTTTGCTTTTTTCTTCATAACGATCTTCGTCGGGCAAATAAAGCATTTCGTCAAACGAAATTATACCGACACCGATTTCGTCCGCATATTTTTCGACCAGTTCGCGCGCCGCGTCGGCTTTGTAAAAAGGTTTGCCGTTTGAATCGTTTCCCGGACTGGCGTGGTCGCGCCCGACGATAAAAAAATTCGCGCCGTAATTGCGGCGGATGATTGCGTGCCAAAGAGCCTCACGCGCTCCAGCCAACCGCATGGCGAGCGGAAAAATTGAAAGCAGGGTTTTGTCCGCATCGTAATGATTTTTGATAAGTGCGCGGTAAGTTCGCACTCGCGTTAAATAATCAACGTCGCCCGGTTTTGTCATCCCGACTGTCGGGTGAATCAGCAAAGTTGCTTCGGCGATTTCGGCGGCGAGTTTCGTCATTTCTTCGTGCGCACGGTGAATCGGATTACGCGTTTGAAAGGCGACGACGTTTTTGTTTCCAATCGCGGCGAGTTTTTTGCGGGTTTGTTTTGGAGTTAACCGCAAATCCTGAAAATCGAAATGTTTCGGCAGATTCAAAACGCGCAGCTTGCCCGAAAGATTAAATTTCCCCCAGTGTTGAATTTCAGCGACCAAAGGATGCCGGAAATCATTTGTTCCAAGCACTTTTGCGGCAAAATCTTCGGGCGACCATTCGTAGATTTCTTCAATTGTTAAAATTGCAAGAATATCGTTTTTCGGGTCGCGCAGGACAATTTCCGCGTCGAGCCTTAACCCTTTGAAATGATGAGTCGGAAGAGTTACCGGAATCGGGAAAAGCAATCCGTTTTGAAATCGCATTTCCTCCAAAACGCCTTCAAAATCGGCGCGGTTCATAAAGGTTTTCAAGGGCGAAAACGCGCCGGTCGCCAATAATTCCAAATCGCAGATGTTGCGCTCTGTTAATTGAACCGAAGGCAGGCGATTGGCATAATCAATCAATTCTTCGCGGTTTTCATTCGGGACGAGCAATTCGACCAGCCCGCCGCCGTAAGGTGCAATAAGGTTTGTTTCGGTTTTCATCGGGTTTGCAAGATCAAGAGAAATTATATGGCAGGCTGATAAAAACCGAAACCCGCAAATTTTTTATTCGGGCGTAAAATTATAAACGATCACGCCCGTCACTTTGACGGGTTTGCCGCTTAAAAGCGTCGGCGAAAATTTCGAGGACCGCGCCGCCTGCGCCGCTGAAGAGCGCAGCAATGGATGACCCGAAACCGCGTTTGCCGAAATGACATCGCCTTTTTCGTCAACCGTCACCTGCACGTTGACCGCGCCCGACGCACGAACGGCTTTTGCAGCGGGCGGATATGCGGGTTGGACGAGATTCGTCGCTTTGCCGTTCAGAACGCCGCCGGAAACGGTTTTTGGAACGGCTTTTGAATTTGAATAGGCGGGCGTGTTCGAATCGCCTGCCGCCGCCGAATCGTTCGGGACGCGGTTATTGTCGGACTGATTGTTCGCGGCGTTTTTTGGAATTTCGATGATTTCGGGTTCTTTGACATTAAAAAGATTACAGCCCAAACCGATGAAAGAAAGCAGCGCGATTCCGAAACAAAAGGTGGTCAGATTTTTCATAAAATTTTCATTTTTAACTTTAAGGCTGAACGGCATTTTAACGCATTTTTATTATTTTTTTCGCTTGAAGTAAAAATATGATGACTAATTTATAAATATGTGTAAAATATTTCCACTATGAAAAAAGTTTTGATCCTGCTTTTGCTCGGCTTTTGCTTTGTCGAAGCATCGGCGCAGAACGTGAAAACGTTGAAAACCGAGCCGGTTAAAAACGATCTCCAGAAACTCGTCGAAACCGAAAAAGCTTTTGCGAAAAGCGCCGCTGAAAAGGGAACGAAAACGGCTTTTCTGACCTTTTTGGCGGACGACGGAATCATTTTCAACCCGACCGAAGCGAACGGCAAGCTCGTCTGGCGCGCGCGCGAAGATTCGCCTGCCTTGCTTTCGTGGAATCCGGCTTGGGCGGATATTTCGTCGGACGGGAATTTCGGCTACACGACGGGCGGCTGGGAATTTCGTCCGAAAGGCAAAACCGATAAACCCACAGCTTTCGGCGAATACGTCACGATTTGGCAAAAACAGGACGACGGCACATTTAAAGCCATACTCGACATCGGCATCGGTCATCCGCAGAGCAGTTTTTCGTCCGCCGCTTGGAAATCGCCGACCGACGCGGGAACGGGCGTGAAATCCGTCGAGGGCGGTGTTAGTAATTCAACTTTGACCGATATTTTTTCCAATAAAAGTATGGCGAACGGCTATTTTAATTATCTCGCCGACGACTGCCTCGTGCTGCGCGAAGGAAGTCTGCCGTTTTACGGGAAACAAAACGCTTTTCTCGCGCTCGAAAAGCTCGACAAGGAATTTCCGCCGTCGTCTTTTTTGAATTTTACCGGCAATACCTCGAAAA
>JALHNX010000310.1 GCA_022843305.1 Pyrinomonadaceae bacterium
AAAGGTTTGTTCTCGATGTCAAAAGATCAGCCGCGAGGAGATTGCGGCGCGAACCAACTATCATTGGTGGGAGAGTCAATAAGCCCCTCTGTTTTTAGTGCATCTTAGTATAACCAAGATTTATACAAATTTGCATCAACAAAATTTGCTCTGTTTGTTGTTAACTCTTCAAAGGTTTTGGCAAAACGGGAACAACCGAAAAATTCATCAGGTTGAGGCTGTTTTCAAGCCGTAAAGGCATTGCGATTTGTTTCTAAACGAACCTGCCAGTGACTTAAAAACTTTTTTTACTGCTTGGATGAAAAGGATAATACATTATTCATTCCTTAATTACAAGAACCTTTTGTAGTCCAACTGCTCACCTTATTTGACTTCGCGAAACGCATTCGATCAACGATAAAACCGCGGCTTTGATTATTTTATAAAGCCGCAATCAGAGCTTCGGCAATTGCCCGGGCAATGTCCTGACGAACCTGCGCGGCTTGCGGTCCGGTGTTTATCAGATGGTCAACCGCTTTGACATCAATGAACTCCAGTTCGACCAAACAGCCGCGTGTTTTTGTTCCCAAAACGGCATCTCTTAAAACTGCCAGCTTCTGGTCTTTCACGCCCCGGTCTTTCGCTTTCGGGTCGTGTGATTTGATGGCGTTGAAAACGGCTGTTTGAATCAATTGGGCAAACGCTTTTTCGGCGGCGTGATTCGTGTTGCCCGAAGATACCGGACTGATCAGCGTTTCGGTGCCGCGTGCTTTTCCGTCAAAAGCATTGCAATGGATGCTCAGAAACAAATCGGCTTTCTTCTTTTTGGCGATCTCGGCTCGCGCGGCAAGTCCTATATTTTCATCCTTTTCGCGGGTCAAAATAATATCGAGATTATCTCCGGTGGATGCCGCCAGCAGCACCAGCTGTTCGCGCACTAAAAATGCCATTCGCAAAGTAATATTTTTTTCCAGAACACCGCTTGTGCCAGTCGCGTTGTTGGCGGATGAACCGCCGATCTCGAGCTTGCCTCCGTGTCCGGGGTCAATAACGATAATGCCTGTTTTTGCCATATTTCCTCCTTAATTCTGTAATTTTTAATCTGTTTAGGGCTGCGGTATTTCAATATGATACGCCGGGTCTCCGTTGTGCGGCGTAATAAATCTACTGACTTTTCCGCTGTTTTTTGCAACATTGACGGCATTTTCAAAAGCATGTTTATTGGCGATTGACGACGGCGCAATATCAACGACGTTCAAGACTGCCGGGTCGGCACAGTGCCGGCTGACTTTTTCCGGTCCGATAGCTTTAATCTTGGCTTCCATCGCGGCTTTGATTTGCGCCTCGGTCTTTCCTTCCGCTTTTTTAGCCGAATAGACATCAATAACCTGATCGCCGGCAGCCGCATAGAGAGCTTTTTGCGCGGCGACTCCGTGTGCTTTGAGATTATTGAACATAACACGCGCCTGATCGGCAGGCGTGCGGCTCGTGCTGGTAATCAAGCAGGAATCGAGTCCGGCGTGGTTAAGCATTTCCCGTAAAATCGTCTTGCTGTGGGTGCTGATAACCGATTGATTCGCGTTCGTACCAAAGTTTATAGTAGGTTGACTCATTTTTTATTCTCCTTTTTTGTTTTCATCATTTGGGAGCAAATTGTATTTTTTATAATTTCAAAGACTCCTTAAAATCAGGCGATTTCAATTGCCGCTTCTTTCGTTTGCTGGTGTATTTGAAATGCCCTTGCCAGCCAGATAACCTGCCTGGCTCAAACCGGTCAGAATGACAATTGACTGCGGGACCACCGGAAGTGATGTAATATCCGTGCGCAAATCGTTCAGAAACAGGTAGCAATAGACGACGATGGCAACGATTGTCCAGCCGAACATTTGAAACTTCATCAAATCCATACTGCTCGGATTTTTGTCATCGCGGAACAGGTCGGAAAATTCGTAATAGCTTATTGAATTTCTGAGAGTAAAAGATGCCAGTGAATCAGTAGAATTATCAGTTAATTCGTAGCACAATTTACCGTTCGGAGTATCTACCACCAGAGTGTCCAATTTTTCGCTGTTCTGGGGCACGTCAACGATAATTTCCGTTCCGTCAGCGCGCCAAAAGAGAATCGGCGCGTAAACCGAATAAATCCTGCCCTTGCCAAACCTGACTCTGCCGCTTTTACCCATATCTCTGCCGATAATTTGCAAAATCCTTTTGCTTCCGGTTTTGTTGACGGGCGGATAAATAACATTTCCCTTTTCGTCTTTTTCCTCAGTCTTGTCAAAATCAAACGGCTTAATATCGGTAACGCAAGCGGATTTTTCCTCGCTGTTGACGGCTGAAATCAAGCTCGAGAAAATGCCCGAACCGATGGCAATTCCTGCCAGAGCCAGTAAAGTCACGGGAATGACAACCCAGTTGAGACTATTAGCGAGATTTTGCACCGTCGCGTGTTTTGCATCAGCTGCACTCCAAGCCGTTTGCGCGTCGTTTAATTTAGCCTGTGCTTTATCCAAATCTGCTTGTGCCGGATTTTCCTGTTCCTCAAGCGATTTAAGTGCGGCTTCGGCTTTTTCGAGATTGGCTTTGCTTCTCTCGACCTGTTTAGCGGCAAAATCGGCATCGTTTCGATATACTTTTGCTTGTTCGGCTGTCACCGGAGAGATTTTTGTGTGAATCCCGATTGCCGCCGCAAACGAGCCGAAAATCACGAGTGTCCAGGCAAACGCCTGAAGCCTCGATAAGCTCAAACGGTTGTCGCTTCCTGCAATAAAAGCCCAAACCTTCGCTGATTTTTCATCACGCCTGATAAAAAACGTTCCTGCCGCCCAGAGCCAAACAGGCACGAAGAAAAAATATAAATAGCCTCTCGTTTCCCACGAAACATTCTCAAACATAGGCACTTTGTCGAGATGTCTTATATAAATTATCGCTACCAAACTGATGACGAGTAAAACTATTTTCCAAAATTCTGTTAAACCATTTCTAAGTTTCATTGCGAAAACCTCCAAGCGAAATGTAAAAATAAAACTCTTAGAAGCTGTTTTAAAACACCGAAAGATCGGGAACGGAAACCGGATTTATCAATTATCAATTATTTTTCAGGCTAAGTAACGATCTAACCCATCAAAGTTAATGGATAATTGATAAGGCTTGTTTTTCAATCGTCTTTCGGGTTTTCAAACAGCTTCTGATAGATAAACTCAGCCGACCGTCAGCGTATAAACGGGC
>JALHNX010000311.1 GCA_022843305.1 Pyrinomonadaceae bacterium
TCTATTAGGCTTTATACACTTTGCTCGAATGTTCCAATAAGGAAGACGACGCTGATATATCCAAATACTTTGCGGCGGGCAATGATGCTTGTCTGATAAACATTTTTCTGCCAAACGGTGCGCCCGATTATGTCGAAAGCGAGATTAAAATTGATTTGGATGATGGCAGTTCATTCTGCCTTTCGCCAGCCGATTTAACTATCAGAACCGACGCAGACGCACAAGCCTCAAATTACGCATCGGAATTTCTCAATTACAAAATGCTTTTCCGTATCCACGATTTCGTCCACCGCGACGAGATTGATTTGTTCACCTATTTTGAAAGAGAAGTTTTCCCGTATGTAAAATTTGCGCCTGTTAAGTATTGGAAAAAAAAGCCGGATGGAACTTTGGAAGAACACGAAACCGAAAACGCCAAACAGATTTGGGAATTTGTCCGAAACGAAATACCGAAATCGAGCGTCAACAAAAACGGCGATGCCAGATTTCCAAGAGTAAAAGAACCCGAATACACAACATATAAAAACATCGTCAACGGCTTCACAACCGAACTGCAATCGCTTTTGACCTACATCAACACTGAAGGCAATCCGATTTTGCAGACGGATTTTGAAGGCGATTTTCAATTTAAACTCGAACTCATCGAACTTGAACCTTATAAAATCGCCGCGCAAAAATTCACGCCGCCAAAGTTTCTCTTAAAATTAACCGTGCCGGATTTTCACGGCGCAAGTCCTGTTCCGCGTCCGCAATCTTTTCTAAATGAAGCTCGTCTTTCGGCTCTCGGATTATCAATTCGTTTCGCAATTCTGAAAAAACGTCTGCAAACGGCAAAACTGAAACTCGCTTTGCTCGATGATTTTATGATTAGCCTCGATATGAACAACCGCGATGTCGCGCTCGATTATGTTTTCGATAAAGTTACTCCGAGTTATCAAACAATTATCCTTACGCACGACCGCTATTTTTACGAAATGGCGAAAGACAAGATAAAGCGAAAAGGACAATCGGCAAGTTGGAAAACTTACGAAATGTTCGAAGCCTTCGACGACGAAACCGACCCGATAAACAGTAAGCCAAAACCTTGCATTATTGAAGATAAGGGAAAGGTAAATAAGGCTTGGGCGTTATTTCGCTCAAAAGATTATGCTTCTGCTGCTAATGTGATAAGGCAAGCAACTGAAAAATTGTGCAAAGCATATTTAACAAGACAAGAAAGGCTTAATGCTAACTATGATGAAGTCAATCTTGTAGAAAGAATTAACAGATTTATTCAAAAAGCTACTCTTGCAGGAGTGGACATAAATATTTTGAATAATTTAAGTCTTTATAAAAGTAGGTTAATGGATTTAGGCTCACATCACGACATAGAAACACCTTTGTTCAGAAATGAGTTGAGAAAAGCTATTGAAACATTGGAAAAATTGAAAGTAGCCACGAACAACCCAGATTTGTAACTCTCAAAATTGCTATCAATCAATTTGTTTCCGCGTTGCTTCGTCGGTTTTAGCAACATTAACCTGCTGTCCGCCGTCAGCCGCGATATTCACTTGGCTTGGATTATTGATCGTAAGGGCGAATACCGGCGCAAATCTCTCAATTGCTTGAGTGGAGCATCTACAAAGATGCTCTAAAGTGTTGAAAATACTGGAGCCGGTGAACGGACTTGAACCGCCGACCTGATGATTACAAATCAACTGCTCTACCAACTGAGCTACACCGGCTTGCTTGGCTGCTTTCGGCAGCCGCAAACGAAAATACTACAAAAACATCGCGTTTTGTGCAAGCGGCGAGTGGAAAATTTTCTTGTTAAACATTGTAAAATAATTATTGACGAGTGTTTTGCAAAAAGGTTACGATAAGACTATGCCTTTTGCAGGCAGGATCAGTTCAAAAAGCCTCTTTCATAAATTTCTAAAAGAGAATTACAAAAATCAATCGTTAAAAAAGGAGACAATCGTGAAGTTTCAGAAGATTTTCGGGAAAAGTTTCGGAATGTTTTTATTGAGTTTGCTGGTCTTTTCGGCTGGAGCAGTTTCGGCGCAGAACAACCGACCGACACTCGTGGTCAGTCAGGCAACCAGAAATCTGCCCGTCGCGGGCGCGAACAATCTGTATTGCGCGGGTTACGTGCAGAACGCGAAGGTTGACACGAGCCGCAAGATCGTCGGCGCGGAAAACGAGCAGGAACAGAATATTTATTCGCAGGGCAATAACGTCTATATCAGTCTGGGCGAAAATCGAAACGTGCAGATTGGCGATATGTTTTCGGTCATCCGTCCGCGCGGACAGGTTGAAACGCGCTGGACGAAAAAGAACGATCTCGGCTATTACGTGCAAGAAGTCGGCGCACTCGAAGTGGTCAAGCTGAAAGGCGCGGTCGCGGTCGCCAAAATTACTACGTCGTGCGACAATTTTTTGATCGGTGATCTGATTCAGCCGACTCCGGTGCGGACGAGTCCGATGTCTATGCAAAGACCTTCGCTGGACGTTTTCGCAGATCCTTCGGGGAAAGCGAAAGGCAGAATATTTATGGCGCGCGACGGGCAGGAACTTCTCGGGCGCGAGCAGATCGTTTATATTGATCTCGGCGCGGAAGACGGCGTGAGCGTCGGCGATTACCTGACGATCTATCGTCCGCTCGGCGACGGGAATTTGTTTCAGAAAGTTTGGAAAGAAACCCTTAGCGCGCGCGACGAAAGTTATCAGTCGGACGAATATCGCGGCGGAAAGTTCTCGAATCAAGCGGGTCGCAAACGTTTGGGCGACGCGACTGGCAGAGTCGAAACGACCGAGAAAGCCAAGAGCAAACGTCCGGACGATCTGCGCAAGGTCGTCGGCGAAGTCATAATCCTCAACATTCGCGAAAAAACCGCGACCGCGATGATCGTCCGCACGGCGCAGGAAATTCACACGGGCGACTGGGTCGAACTGCAGTAAATTAAGAATAAAAATAAAAAAAGTGCAGAGACGATAAAAGTCGTTTCTGCACTTTATTTTATTGGAACCTGACTGTTATTCTCCGGCACGATCTTTAACGAAAAATACTTGCGTCCGGCGGCTGAGAATTATTATACTTGAGCCGTAAAACCGATCGTTAAAAAAGGAGTTGAA
>JALHNX010000312.1 GCA_022843305.1 Pyrinomonadaceae bacterium
CATCTTTAGCCGAGGGATTATTTTATGCCGTGCCGAGTTTAACAAGATTCGTCATGAAAAACGAATATCTGATTTATTATCAGAGCTATTACGATTGCAAAAATCCTTCGGGCGGAGAGATGTGGATTTTATCGCCGACAATTGTCCGCCGCGTTAAAGATGGTTGGAAATTGGAGAAAAAAGGCGAACTGGCAATCGGAATTACCGATACGCAAATAATTTCGCCCTCAAAGATTCAAGGTTCCAAGCCTGAACAGCCGGTTTATAGACGCGAGCCACAATTTCCGGTTTCCGCCGAAAGTTATTTGAACAAGATCGGCAATCAAGGAGTGAGCGCGACACCGGACAAGGTTTCTGAAGGTTTACTTATTCAAGACCCGACTAAAGATCAGGAATTTATAATCGTGAAAGACGCAGAATCGGCAGCCGGATTATTTCACGCGGTGCCGAAATTTACTCGATTTTCCACGAAATATGATTACAATCTCTATTACCGAAATTATTACAATTGCGAAAATCGTTCGGGCGGAACGGTTTGGATTATATCGCCGACAATTGTGCGGCGTGTAAAGGACGGTTGGACATTGATGAAAAAAGGCAAATTGGAAATGAGATGAAGCATTTTTTTAATCCGACAATCTGGGTTCTGGTTTTTTCCGCGTTGTTTTTGAATAGCTGCGTGGGAAGCAAAGCCCGTCTGCTTGAGCTTGTTCCGGCGGACAGTAATCTGGTCGTCATTATAAATTGGGCGACCGTGAGGAAGGATGATGGATTAAAGCGGATCGTGCGCGCGGATATTTATGAGGCGCAGATTCAACGATTCGGGATTGCCGTTGAAAAAGTCAGTGAGATCGTCGTTTTCGGTGTGATGGGCGCGAACGGGACGCAGGGCAGTTTGCTGTTTCGCGGAACTTTTGATGAACGGATCGTTTTATCCAAACTGAAATCTCAAGGCTGGAGCGAAACCCAAATTGATGGTCGAATGGCGTATCTGAACGGCAAGGATTATATCGCGTCGCCGTCGGAAAGCGTTTTGGCGGCGGGAACGCTCGAAGGCATCGAAGCGGTTTTTCGGGCTTCTAAAAATCACAGTAAAAGTTTAGCGAATTCGCCGTCCTTCAAAAAAATCAAAAACTCATTGTCGGAGAGCAAAAGCCCGATTACGGCGATGCTGATTGCGCCGGACGGAACGCTCGAAGCGGTTGACGCGGCGCTTTCGGTAACGGGCAAGGTTTTGTCGTTTTTTGATATGGGCGAAATCGGAACTATCCTCAAAACGCTCAATATTGCGAGCGGTGCGGGTTATACAATCGCCCGCGGGAAAAACGAAAAGTTTGCCGTCAGTTTATCGGTTCTGATGCGCGACGAACAGACTGCGAAAGTTGCCGTCGGTTCGCTGAATATCTTAAAAAATATATCGGGCGCGGTAGCGGACAAAAAAGATCGGGAAACAACCGAAAATTTACAGGACTTCAAATTCACACGCGAAGAAAATGTCCTTTTAATAAAAATGCAGATACCTGAAAAGGAATTTCTGCCGAACAATTATTAGAAAAACGCCTCGGTAATTTGATTTAAGAAAATGGAAGAAGTTTTAGAAAAACGACATATCTGGATTTATTGCCCGGAACATTTCACAAGATTTGAAATCGAGGAAAGCCCGAAAATCGTCTGTAAAATCCGTGAACACGCGCTCTCTAACGGCTTCCCGAAGGAAGAATTCTGGGAATATTGCTGCGATTGCCAGACGTTTTTACCATCGCGGTTAGCCGCCGGCGGAAAAGCCAAAAACGAATGTCCGCAATGCCAGCGCCCGACCGTAAGCCGTTTTGTTTGCGGCGAATGTAAGGTTGTCGCGTTTGATTCGGGCGAAGATACGAAAGGAAAACTGTTTCATTTGGATTCCGAAACTTTTGCCGTCGCGCCGTCGTGTCCGGGTTGTTTGACGGATTTTACCTCAAAGAAACTGCATCTTCACAAATGCGCCGAAATTGATGCCGTTTTGTCCACGCCGCGCGAAAGCTGCCCGTTTTGCAAAAAAGAAACGGTCAAGCAACAGCCCAAACCTAAAATCGAAGCGCCGCCGGTCATAAAATGTCCGAAATGCCGGGCAAACAATGAGGCTGACAGTTTTTTTTGTAATAACTGCGGCGAAAATCTGCGCTCGAATCCGACATTAGTCAAACCCGGAACTTTGACCGCGAAAACACAGCTACTCGGTTCGATTTGCCCGAACTGTGGGGCAAGCAATCAATCGGGCAGTCCTTTTTGCGCAGGGTGCGGACAGGCTTTAAAGACGGACAGCGGCAAGCAGAAAATCGGTGAAACTTTACCGCCGCCGATTCCGCAATCGGCGGCAACATCAAACCCGACGCTGGAATTTAATAATCCCGTTACGGGGAATGTCAGACCGCCTGCCGTAAAAACGGGTAATGGGAAAGGTTGTTTAATTACAGTCGGAGTTTTGTTCGGTTCGATACTGCTTTGCGCAGTGATTCAGGGCGTTATAAATAAGAACCGCTCGGGCGGCGGCGGCTCGTCCACAACGCCGAGTTCGACAAGCTCATATTCGACACCGGGTTCGACATCTCCGAGTTCGTCTTCAAGCCCGAGCTTGCCGGATTATTTTCAGAAAGATTACCAGGGAACGATTGGCGGGCGAAGCTTTTCAATGTCTTTGACGCGCAGCGGCAACAGCCTGAAAGGAACGGCTTCGACAACCCGAGCCGATACAGTAGAAGGAACTATAGACAGCGACGGCTCTTTTTCGTTGAAAGGTTATGAAAACGGCAACCGATTGACGGGTTATTATAACGGACGCATTTATCCGAGCGGCTCGATAAGCGGAAACTGGACGAATCTGCAGGGTGAAAAGGGAACTTCGTTTTCTTTAAGCGAACAATAAAAATTATGGTAGTGAACTGAAAGTAAGGCTGTTTGAAATTCTCAATCGCTGATTGAAAAAGTAAAAGCGTGATTCGCCGGGAGCGCACGCATCCCCGGCGTGCAACGCAGGTGCAACGACGTAAAA
>JALHNX010000313.1 GCA_022843305.1 Pyrinomonadaceae bacterium
AATGTCTGGTGGATCGAGATCGTTGACGGGCAGTATTTTACATACAATCTGCGCCGCATGGGAACGGACAGATATTTCAGCGTCAAATTCGACCTTTCAAAAGAAATTGATACACCTTCCGCGCCGTGGGGCTGGAAAGATTAGTTTCAAAACTTGGATTGTTTTGGTGATACCCTTTTCAGGCTTTGCACAAAAATAGGCGAAAAAGTCGAAAGCCGACGAATCATTTTACATTCTACATTCTTCATTCTTCATTAAATGCAGAAAATACCTGCTTAAAAATGTAAAATGCAGAATGTAAAATTGATAATGATTTATCACACCAATGCTTTTAATTGTTTTTTGTGCAAAGCCCCCTTTTCAGCTAAAATATCTGAAATCGGCATTAGATTAACTTTATGAAATTTATTTTTTCACTTTGTATCGGCTTATTTTTATTTACCTTTGCCCAAACAAATCTTTCCGCACAGCATCGCAACCTGACGATCGTTCTTTTGCGGCACGCCGAAAAGGACGCTTCGCCGAACGCCGACAAGGTTAATCCCGAACTTTCGGCGGACGGCAAACTGCGGGCGCAGAAATTGGTTAAAACCGTCAAAAGATACAAACCCGACGCGATCTACTCGTCGGATTTCATCCGCACCAAAGCGACCGTCGCGCCGCTTGCAGAACGAAGAAAGCTCGCCGTCGAGGTTTACGATCATCGCAATCTGAAACAACTTGCCGATCTGATAATGAGCGGAAAAATCAAACGCCTCGTCATCGTCGGGCATAACACGACCACGCCCGCGCTCGTCAATATGCTCATCGGGCAGGAAAAATATAAGGCATTGGCAGAAAGCGAATACGACAAAATCTTTGTCGTCAAAATCAAAAAGAAAAAAACTACGCCGAACAAAATCAAGGAAAAGGTCATCACATATTGAATAATGATTTGATATTGAAGGGAAACGAATCTAAATGTGTCGGCAATCAGTAGAGCGAGCGGTAGCGAGTCTGCTTCGCTGATAGTCAATCGGTAATGAGTCAGACTCGCTACCGCTCGCTCTACTGATGTTGTTTAGATTATGATAAATCTGTCCAACTACTTAGCTGACAGCTCAAATCAATCGAATCTTTCGGTTTTCTAAGCAGTAAAGATATGAAATATATTGTTCCTCTTTTTGTCGGGTTGTTATTATTCGGCTTTGCGATTGGCGATTGTTTGGGGCAAAAGCGGGAAATTATCGTGATAATTTTCAGACACGCCGATAAAGAATTAGCGGTCGAAGGCGACGAATCAGACCCCGATATTTCCGTCGAAGGTCAAAAAAGAGCTGTCAGATTGGTAAAGGTTTTGGAAAAATACAAACCGGCGCGGCTTTTTTCGACCAGATACCCGCGCACGATTCAAACCGTCACGCCGCTCTCGCGGATAAAAAATCTGCCGATGGAATTTTACGAACCCGGCGATATGAACGCGCTGGTCGAAAAGATTCTGGCATCGGAAAATCAGCGGCGGATCGCGGTTGTCGGGCATAATTCGACGACGTTTCAGCTTGCCAATCTGCTTCTCAAAGACAGTAAATACACGATGCCCGATGATGCCGATTACGGCAAAATCTGGATTCTGCGCCTCAAAAACGGCAAGGTTACGGATAAGGTTGTTTCTT
This sequence comes from Pyrinomonadaceae bacterium, assembly GCA_022843305.1. GTDB lineage: Bacteria > Acidobacteriota > Blastocatellia > Pyrinomonadales > Pyrinomonadaceae > JAFDVJ01. Next base: position 1,653 of record JALHNX010000313.1, read on the forward strand.
ATTGAAATATTTGAAATATTTTAGCTGCGGCTAATGAGTTGAATTTATGCGAAAACGCTTTGTCATTCACGAACATCATGCCTCGCGCCTGCATTTCGATCTGCGTCTGGAAATCGGCGGCGTTTTGAAATCGTGGGCGGTTCCGAAAGGCGTTTCAATGAATCCGGCGGATAAGCGTCTCGCCGTCGCCGTGTCCGATCATTCACTCGGCTATATTAATTTTGAAGGAACTCTGGCGGAAGGCACTTACGGCGCGGGACGCGTCGCAATCTGGGATAATGGCGAATTCGAGACGGAAAACGCCGACGCGCAATTGAAAAAAGGGAAATTGGTCTTGACGTTTTACGGCACGAAATTAAAAGGCGAATTTACGCTCGTGAAATTCTACAATCACGAAAAGAACTGGCTCGTTATCAAGTCGAAAGACGAATTTGCCGATCAAAACTGGAAGCTCGAAACTGTTTTAGAACCGAAAAAATAGTTTTTCAGGCAATCGCATTCCGGCGCGTCAAGATCGAAAAATAGATTGAAATCAACGCCGCGACGATCATAATTACCGAAGCCGTCCAGAATGTGCGTTGAATCGTGAAATTATCAACTTGATTCAACGAATTATTAAGCAAAACGCCGCCGAGTGCCGGTCCGATGGCGCGTGCCAGACTTGCGCCCGACTGCATCACGCCGAGTGCTTTGCCCTGTTCGTCTTCGCTCGAAATTTTTGAAACGACGCTCATCACCGATGGCGATGCCATCGAATTTCCGATTGCCAGAAACGCCGTCGCAATCAGCAAGGCAAGCAAGCCGCCGGTTTCGGGCGCGATAAAGGGAATCGAAAAAAGACTCGCCGCCATCAACCCACAGCCGATAATCATCAAAGGATTTTCACCGAAACGTTCGGCAAGTCTGGCAAAAAGTCCGCCTTGAAAAATTATCGCCAAAACTCCGATGAACATAAAAATATAGCCGTTTTGTTCAGCCGTGTAGCCGAAACGCTCGATGGTGTAAAGCACGAACGCGTAGGTCATAATCGAAAACGACGTGATGAGAAAAAAATAGATCGCGTTAAGCGTTCCGAACTGCGCGTTTTTGAGCGAATCAAAAAGTTCGGCGATGCGGTTTTTGCGCACATTCGACGGTTTGTATGAATCTTTGCCGACCGTTTCGGGCAGAAAAAAATAAAGCAGAACAGCGTTGACCAGCGACAGCGCGGCGGCGAAAAGAAACGGCACCTGAATTCCGTAACGGCTCAAAATTCCGCCGATCGCCGGACCGAAAACAAAACCGAGTCCGAACATCGCGCCGAAAAGTCCCATTCCTTTGGCGCGCGTTTCTTTGGTCGTGACATCGGCAATGTA
>JALHNX010000314.1 GCA_022843305.1 Pyrinomonadaceae bacterium
CCCGAAACAAAATCGGCGTGCGAATGAGTTTCGATAATGTATTTAATGCGCTGCCCGTTCGCTTCGGCTTCCGCTAAATATTGCTGAACGTCGCGCTGCGGATCAATGATCGCCGCTTCCGCACCCGAACCGATGTAATAAGACGCGTGCGCTAAACAACCTAAATAAAACTGTTTGAATTTCATATCTTTTTTCCCTTTATAATTTCTTTCCTTTATTTTCCTTTTTCGTTTAATTTCTTTTTAAAGAAGCGCCAAAACTTTTGCGCGGGTTTCCATCCTCTTTTTCAGGGCTCCGCAAACCATATCGCACATATCGAAAATGCGCGGGTCGGCAACCCTGTAATAGGCGTTGTTTTTTTCCTGACGCCGGATAAGAATTCCCGCTTCCTGCATAACTTTCAGGTGTTTCGAAACATTCGGCTGGCTGGCTTTGATCCGTTCGACGATCTCGCCGACCGCTCTTTCTTCGTTCCCGACACACTGCAGAATCTGCAGCCGCACCGGTTCCGCCAGCACTCTGAATTGTTTCGCCACCATCTCTAAAACATCGTTTGATAAATTCTTCATTCCTGACACCTCTTAAAATATAACTATATTATTACATAGTTATATAGATGTCAAGTGTGGAAATTAATATTTCATTGTCGCAAAAATTATCGGGGTAATTTGTGCATTTAGATAAGTTAGAAGTCGGATTTCGGGCTTCGGCGATTTCGGATCGAAATTTTAAAAGGCGTAATAAAATCTTATTCGATTGTTCTCAGGCACATGGTTATGAGGTAATATAGTAATTTATTGGCAGATTTGTGTCGTCAAATTAATTAACGATAAATTAAAAGTAACTGATTAAGTCTATGATTTTATAAATTGCCGTCTGCTTTTGCTGACGGGTCAGGTTGGCGGCTTTAGCCAAACATAAAAAAGAATCAATCATCGCGAAGGCACTGCTTTCGCTAAAGCGGTAAGGAATTTATTTAATTTTATTATTCGGCTAAAGCCTGTTTCTGCGCTCAAAGTTTTCCGTCAGCTGAAGCAGACGGCAATTTATTTGACCTAATCAGTTACAATTTAAAAAGCGAAGGGATTTATGAGTAATGAACTTTTAAGCGACGAGGCGCTGGCGATGGTCGCCGGCAGATTTCGGCTGCTGGCGGAACCGACCAGACTCAAGATTCTGCAGACGCTCGGCAGGGAAGAGATGAACGTCACCGAACTGGTCGAAACGACCGGCGCGGGACAGGCGAACGTCTCTAAACATCTCGGGGCGCTGCTCGAAGCGGGCGTCGTCGCGCGGCGGAAAGAAGGCTTGAACGCGATCTACCGCGTGGCGGACGAAACGATCTTCGAACTCTGCGACACGGTTTGCGCGCGTCTTAAAACGCAGCTGGAAAACCGTCAAAACGCGCTCGCGGGAACTTTTTAATTCCGGCGCGGGCAAAAAAAACCGGTTTAAAAAATTATATGAAAAAGAGAAATTTCGGTGTTACGGTAACCATTATTTTGTTTCTGACTTTCGGCGCGGCAACCGGGCTCAAGGCGCAAAAACGCGCCGAAATGCTCGTTTCGACCGACTGGTTGGCGAAAAATCTGAAAGCGAAGAATTTGACGGTGCTACATGTCGGGGCGCAAAAAGCGGCGTATGACAAAGCGCATATCGAAGGCGCGCGTTTTCTGGCGTGGAACGAGCTGACGGCGACGCGCGGCGGCATTCCGAACGAGCTTCCGCCGGCGGAAGCTCTGCAAAAACTCTTTTCGCGGCTCGGCTTGGGCAATACCGGAAAGATCATCGTTTACGGCGAATTGTCGGGACTGATGGCGGCGCGTCTTTTTTTCACGCTCGATTATCTCGGACACGGCAGCCGCGTGGCGCTGCTCGACGGCGGTCTGGAAAAATGGCAGGCGGAAAAACGAGGCATTTCGACCGCTGAGCCGGTTTTCGCGCCCGCCGATTTTACGCCGCGAGTGGATGCTGGGACCGTAACCTTTCTGCAAACCGTGCGCGATGTGTCTTGGCTCGTTTCAAGGGGCGCGGCAAAAGATACATTGCTGCTCGATGCGCGCCCGCCGGACGAATATTCCGGCGCGAAACCGGGCGACGGCATCAAGCGTCCCGGACATATTCCGGGAGCGGTCAATCTCTTCTGGATGGATAATCTTGCGAGCCGCGAAAATCCGGTGATGAAATCGCGCGCAGAGCTTCAAAAACTTTACGAAAGCAAAGGTTTTCTGCCGGGAAAACGCGTCATCGCCTACTGCCGCACGGGCGGTCAGGCTTCGCACGCTTATTTCACCTTAAAATATCTGGGGTATGACGCGGTGATGTACGACGGCTCGTTTATCGAATGGAGCAGCGCCGCCGATACGCCTGTCGAGTAATCAAAAGCATTCTCCGTCCGAGAATAATATTGGTTATAGTAAGTTAATTGGGTTGGGGAAGTCGCGCTTTTTACATTTCATTCCGAATTGAACCCTTTATCGAAAATTTGCGGAAAATTACATTTCGCCAGTCAACCAAAACTCTCGGTAGCGGAAATCAATACCTTCAATTTGGTAATTAAGAGACTGCCAAGCGAAAATTCGGGATGCTCGAATAAGCGAGCGCTTGAGTAGTTTTTCGTCCGGCACCAGGTACAAACTCGCCTGGTAATTAGGCTAGTGTATGCTTTCGAGAAGGGCGTTTATTTCAGATCATCTTTTGGTAATAGAAATTAGCCCTTAAGAATTTTCCCACTCTTTAGAGTCCGGATAAAAAAAAACCAAGTTTTACTTTGTTTTAAGGATATTTATGTTAGAGCAGATTCGGCATTGGTCTATGGTATGATTTGAGGATGAGAGCCTATTCAGATGATCTTCGATTGCGAATTATCGAAATGATTCAAGCTAATGA
>JALHNX010000315.1 GCA_022843305.1 Pyrinomonadaceae bacterium
AAAATAGCGAACACGAAAAACAGCTTGCCTACTGGCAAAACAAACTTGCGGAAAATTTGGAAACCGGCGAATTTCCGCCTGACTTCGAGCGTCCGCCGCAAGCGGTTTATGCCGGAAAACGGTTTGAAATCCGAATCGAAAAAGAAACGGTCGTGAAGTTGAAGGAAATTGCGCGCGGGCAGAGCGCGACGCTTTATATGACGCTCGCGGCGGCGTTGAAAATTCTGCTCTGGCGATACAGCGGCGAGCAGGACATCGCACTCGGCAGTCCGGCGGCAAACCGGCGGCGCGGGCAAACGGACGAAATCATCGGCTTTTTCGTCAACAATCTGGTCATCTACGAAAAAATTCGCGCGGGCGCGGGCTTTAACGAATATTTACTGAAAATCAAGCAATCTATTCTCGAAGCGTTTGCCAATCAGGACGTGCCGTTTGAAAGGCTTGTCGAAATCGTCCAGCCGCAGCGTCGTCACGGTGTCAATCCGCTGTTTCAAACCGTTTTTAACTGGCAGGAATCCATTATCGAAAAGTTATCTTTGCCCGGATTGGAAATTCAAACAATCGCTTTTGACAGCGGGCTGACGCGATTCGATATGGAATTTCACCTGACCGAAAGGGCGGATGGCGAAGTTTCCGGTTATCTCATCGCCAACTCCGCGCTTTACGCGGAAGAAAGTTGTCGGCGGCTGGTCGAAAACTTCAGGCGGCTGCTCGGCGGAATCGCCGCCGACGCGGGCGCACCGATTCACGATTTACCGTGTTTAACGGCAAGCGAAAAGGAAGAAATTCTTTGCGAGCTGGTTTCCAATACGGCGGTTTATCCTTCGGAAAAAACACTGAAGCAATTATTTGAAGAACAGGTGAAACGCAAACCCGACGCGGTTTGCCTGAAGCTCGGCGGCGAAACGCTGTCCTACGCGGAAGTCAACGACCGCGCCAATCAGGTCGCCGGGTTTTTACTCGAAAACGGCGCGGCAACCGAGGATTTTGTCGGCTTGAGCGCCGGGAGATCATTTCAACTGATTATCGGAATGCTCGGAATCATCAAAGCGGGCGGCGTTTACGTGCCGCTCGACGAATCATATCCAGCCGAAAGATTAAAGGAAATGGTGGCGGAAACCGGTATAAAAACGGTTCTCACAGGCGGAAATGCGTCCGCGTTCTCATTTCGGGATGACGTTTCAGTTAAAGCGATTGATGAAATTTTAGCGATGCAGTCGCGTTCCGGCGACCCGGACGCGTCGCTCGCGCCGGAAAACCTCGCTTACGTGATGTTTACGTCCGGTTCGACCGGCAAGCCGAAAGGCGTTTCGATCCCGCATCGCGCGGTCGCGCGGCTGGCGATTAACAACAATTTTGCGAAGCTCGACGAAACCGAAGTCTTTTTGCTGCTCGCGCCGGTTTCGTTCGACGCTTCGACCCTTGAAATCTGGGGCGCATTGCTTAACGGTGCGCAACTGGCGATAATGCCGCCCGGAATTCCGACACCCGAAGCTCTCAAAAAGGAAATCGCGGCGAACGGCGTGACGACGCTGTGGCTCACCTCGGGATTATTCAATCTCGTTATGGATCGCCAACCGTCGGCACTGCGCGGTGTCGGACAACTGCTTGCCGGCGGTGATGTTTTATCGTCAGAAAACGTTCACGAATTTTTGCGGATGTTTCCGGACGCAACGCTGATTAACGGTTACGGACCGACGGAAAACACGACATTCAGTTGCTGTTTTCCGATGCACAGCGGAAAATTTTACGGCAAAAATATTCCGATTGGTTTTCCGATTGCCAATTCCGAAGTTTACATTCTCGATGCGCGTCTGAATTTGCTTCCGCGCGGCGCGGTCGGCGAAACTTACGTCGGCGGCGACGGTCTGGCGCGTGGTTATCAGGCTGGCGGGCAACTGACCGCCGAAAACTTCGTGCCGCACCCGTTTTCCGAAAAACCCGGTCAAAGACTCTATAAAACGGGCGATCTCGGACGCTTTAGAAACGACGGCAGTATCGAGTTTCGCGGCAGAAAAGACAAACAGGTCAAAATTCGCGGCTATCGAATCGAGCCGGCTGAAATCGAAGCCGCGCTCATGAAACATCCCGCCGTGCGCGATGCCGCCGTCATTACAAGCAACGATGCGGACAATAAATCGCTTCTCGCGTTTGTCGCCGGTCAAACGGACGCGACGCTTTCGGCAAGAAAAATCAGGCGGTTTCTGCAAAAACGTTTGCCCGATTATATGATTCCGAGCGAAACCTTTTTCGTGTCGCGGATTCCGCTGACGGAAAACGGCAAGGTTGACCGAAAAGAGTTGCTCTCGCTAAGAAAGGAAAATGCGCCGGAAGCGGTCAAAGCACCTGCCGACGAGATTGAAAGAGAAATAAATAACATCTGGTCGGAGGTCTTGGACGGAAAAACAGTCGGAACGGACGAGAATTTTTTTGAAGTCGGCGGGCATTCGCTGGCGGCGGTCAAAGTCGTTTCAAAGTCGAATTCGCATTTTAACATGGAAATTCCTTTACAGGAATTTTTTGAAAATCCGACGATTGCCGCGCTCGGAGATTTGGTGCGGCGGAATATAACCGGAACAAACGAGGCGAGGCGAATCGCGCCGCTCAAGCGCGATTCGTATCGAATGTCGTATTCGCAGCGGCGAATATGGTTTATCGAACAATTACAGCCCGGAAACGCGGCTTATAACGTGCCGGTTGTGTTGCATCTGAACGGCAAGCTCGATGCCGATGCTCTGCAAAAAGCCTTTGCTTCGGTCATCGAACGCCACGCCGCACTGCGCACGCGATTCACGGAAATCGAGGGCGAGCCTTTTCAAATCATCGAGCCGCGAATTGATTTTAAGTTGGC
>JALHNX010000316.1 GCA_022843305.1 Pyrinomonadaceae bacterium
AAACAATTTGAAGGAAAATCGGCAATCGTGACGGGCGGAACGCGCGGGATCGGGAAGGCGATTGTGTCGGAATTGGCGCGGCGCGGCGCGAATGTCGCGTTTAATTATTCAAAAAGCGGTACGGAAGCCGAACGGCTGAAAGCGGAAATCGAAGGTTTGGGCGTGAAGGCTTTTGCGGCGCAATGTGATGTTGCGAATACGGAAAGCTCGGCTGATTTTGTAAAACAGGTAACGGCGCAGTTTGGGACGGTTGATTTTTTGGTCAACAATGCCGGAATCACGCGCGATACTTTGATTTTGCGGATGAAGGAAGACGATTGGGATTCGGTGATTGATACGAATTTGAAAGGCGCGTGGAATTTCTCGAAAGCCGTTCTGCGTCCGATGATGAAAAACGAGTCGGGCGGTTCGATTCTGAATATTTCGTCAATTTCAGGTGTCGTCGGAATGCTCGGGCAGACGAATTATTCGGCATCGAAGGCGGGAATGATCGGTTTGACAAAGGCTTTGGCGAAGGAAATTGCGAGCCGCAAAATTACGGTCAATGCGCTCGCGCTCGGTTTGATCGAAACCGAAATGGCTTCGGAGATGAACGCCGAATTCCGCGAAAAGATTCTCGCGCAGATTCCGCTCGGGCGTTTAGGAAACGTCCAGGAAGTCGCCGAAATCGCGTGTTTTATGCTTTCGGATTCGGCGCGTTACATTACCGGGCAGGTCATCCAGCCCGATGGCGGACTCGCTATGTAAGCGATGAGGGCAGAGGGACGAGATTTAATCCATCTTTTGTGGTTCGTCCAACATCATTCAAAAATATGTCATTAAAACACGAAACTGAAGTAGAAATTTCAGAAGTTGAAAATGTCGAGGAAACTCAAGAGGAAACTCAAGAAGAAACTCAACAGGTTCAAAGCGTTAAGCCCGGTTTCCCGTATTATTCGGCAATTTTAATTGCCTGTTTGATCGCGGTTTTCGGGTTTCAGGTAATGGTTGACGGAACGGATTTACTCGTTTTCGGCGGCGAAAAATCGGTAACTATTGCCGGATTTTGGAAAATGGCGTTTTATCAGGGCGAATATTGGCGGATTCTGACGGGCGCGTCTTTGCACGGCGGTTTGATACATCTGGCTTTTAACTGTTATGCGTTTTACGTTCTCGGCAAACTTATCGAAACGCTCTCGAACCGCGCGCATCTGGCAATCGTTTTTCTGCTTTCGGCGATCGGCGGCGGCGTTTTGAGCCTGATTTTTATGCCGGACGGCAGATCGGTCGGCGCGTCGGGCGGAATTATCGGATTTCTCGGTTATCTGGCGGTTTACGGCTATCGCCGCCGCGAGATTCTTTATCCGGGGTTTCTCAAAAATATGCTTTTCAACATTGTTTTTATAGCTTTTATCGGAATTTTCGTCGTTCCGAAAATAGATAATTTCGCGCATCTAGGCGGGCTTTTAACGGGCGCGATTTACGGATTTATTCAAATTTCGGGCGATGTTTACCAAGACCCGCGCAAGATTAGTAAAGCAACTGAAATCGCCGGTTTAGCCGCGCTCGGAACATTTATCGCCGTCTGCGGTTTCAGCATTTTACTGCTGACGAGAATTTTTTAGTTTGCGCCGTGTCAGAACTATCTGCGGTCGCGGTCGGTTTAATTTCCACGACCGAACTTTCCGCGAAAGTTTTAACTGATAAGCAGTCGGACAGAAATAAACGAATCTCAATCTGTCGGCAATCAGTAGAGCGAGCGGTAGCGAGTCTGCTTCGCTGATAGACAATCGCTAGTGAGTCAGACTCGTTACCGCTCGCTCTACTGATGTTTTTTAGATGATGATAAATCTGTCTTACTACTTAGTTTTCAGCCGCCCGCTTGCGGCAGGCGGTTCTGACCGGACGCAAAAACAATTTGAATCGGTGTTAGTTAAAAGTGCAGAGTGTCGAGCTTGCGGTTTCAGAAGCGTTCGTTTTAAAATCCGCGACTTTGGCTTTCCGCGCCGGATTTTCATAAAATCATTCATTTGTTATAAAAGATATGCCGAGAGTCAGAGTTCACCAACACGTTAATCCGCTCGCGCCTTATTTTCGCTTTACGCCAAAGCCGATTGAGCTTAAAGAGATTTTTGCCGATGCGAATTATCCTTTGTTTTTAGACATCGGCTGTGCGCGCGGAAGATTTATTTTGAAAATGGCGGAGATCGAAAAGCAGCAGAATTTTCTCGGCGTCGAGATCCGCGAACCGCTCGTCGCCGAAGCCAACCGCCTCGGAAAAGATGCCGGTTTAAGCAATCTGCATTACGAATTCTGCAACGCGATGATGGCGCTCGACAAACTTCTGGAAAAAATTCCCGAAGGCGTTCTGCAAACCGTGACGATCCAGTTTCCTGACCCGTGGTTTAAGAAAAAACACGCCAAACGCCGGATGGTCAACGCCGAACTGGTCGAAACAATTGTTCGGCATTTAGCCGGTAACGGCAGAATTTTCGTGCAGACCGATATTGAATTTCTGACGGAAGAAATGTTCGATTTGTTTAGAGAAAACAAAGACTTGCGCGAGATTTTAATCAAAGAAAATCCTTTCCCCGTCAAAACCGAGCGCGAAAAAGCGGTCGTGGAAAAGGATTTGCCGGTTTTCAGGAAGATGTTTGGAAAGGTCGAAAAGTGAAAAGGTGAAAAGGTGAAAAAGTTGTTTGAGTTTATTCAACAAAACTTTTTCAC
>JALHNX010000317.1 GCA_022843305.1 Pyrinomonadaceae bacterium
GCTTGACGTCTTTCGGAGACAAAGTAACGGTGCAGGTGCACTCGCCGACCGGATTCTTCGGCGAAGCGTTCGAGCCTCCTCCCGAACCCGGCGATGTTGGTGCTTTCTCATCACTCATATTCTCAATACTCCTAGCCCAAGTTGTTTATCACGTGTTCAAGCCAAGTTACGGCTTTCTTTTCCAGGCGTTTGGCGCGGGCTTCGGGATCAATTATTCGTTCATCTTTGAGTGTTCGTGAAATCCAGGGATAAAGCTCGTCGTCGGTGCAGCCGTGACCGAAAGCGAATCTTAAAACGACCAGCAAACCTCTTCCGCGCACCTTTTGAAAGTTGTATTTTTCGCCTTCTTCGCTGCCTTCGCGGATAATCGCCGTTATTGCTTCATCGCCGATGTAATTTACTTTTTGCGGAAAGGCGCGATTCATTTCGCGGCGAATGTCCGCGCCGAAAGTTTTCGGCGTACTGTCGGGAGGATTTTTAGTCATCGCCAATAAATCGCGGAGAGCTTTGCGCGTATTGGCGGCTTTTTCTCCCGAAACTTCTTTTTGATAATCAAGGATTTTTTCGTGTAATTGTTCGGCGCGTTCCATCTGCGGAAGGTCTTTCTGCAAAATTTCTTTTGCCCACGGATATTGCGGGTCGGAATCGAAATGACTGCCGTATAAAAGCATCATTTCAAGATATAGCCGAATCGGACCGCGAAAAGTGAAGCCGTATTCTTCCGCTCGTTTGATGCCCGATTTGACCACTACCCGCATTTGTTCTTCTTTAATGACTTCAAACAATGCAGGCGAAAACTCTGCCAGATGAGCGACCATTTCATCTTCGAATACCTGCATCGTAACCCGACCGAGTTCGTTAATTTGTGCCTTTCGAATAATCATCATTTCGCGCTCCTCAAGCTCTGTGCGGTCGTGGAAATTATTTTAACCGCCGATGATGACCGTCATTTCGCCTTTCATGATTTTGTTCGGCGGTCCGAGTGGTTCGATGATCGTGTCTCCCATCCGGCAGGCGGGCATATTGTTTATCAAAACCGTCTGCGATCCGTCAATCACGACACCCGGACCGTGCGGCGGCACGGGCGAAGGCGTAACGCAGGCGTGAATATCGCTCATTCCCGCCATACCGCTGATCGTGCTGCTGAGCGCCGACAGCGCGGCTGTCTTGGCGGCTTGTTCGGCGGCATAAGCGGCAGGCGCACCGGGCGTTCCGGCGGCGGCAAGCGTCGCGGCTTCTGCCGTTTGAATGGCAATATCGGAAACCTGCTTGGCGGCTTGCAAAGCGGCGGCGGCGGCGGCGGGAATTCCGCGCCACGCCGGCAGAAAACCGATCAACACATTCATACTTCCCGGTCCGGGCGTTAAAACGGGCGGCAGCGGGTGCATCACATTATCGGTTATACGGGCGGCTGGTCCGGTCGGCATATTTTTTTCTTCTCCTTTTTATTTCAATTCTTTTTGTTTTAACTCGTCATTTTCCAGACTAAACGATAAAAGCGTCTGTTCTTTGACGTTTTCGGCGAAAAAAGTGTCAACCGTGCCGAAAAATGTTTTCAGCTCGCCGCCGTTGCAGGTCGGCAGAAAAGTCGGCAGAACGCGCGGGTCGTAATAGCGAAAAATCATCGGTTCACCTGTTTCATCATAGACATTGACAAGCGCGCGGCAATGACGGCGCATTTCCTTGATCGAATGGCGGCTGTGGGCAAAAATCCCCCAATGTTTTCCGAAACATTCGCCTAAAACCCAATCGGCAAACACGGTTCCGGGTGTCAGCTGAACGACATACGGCGCAACTTCCGCGACATCCGGTGTCAGTTCGCCGCGAAACAGGCAGTAATGCGGCGGACGCATCTCGTAAATCCGCATCCGCAAATCGGGAATCGAAGCACCGTCCAGAACCGCAAAAGCGCGCACATTTTCGATAAACAAAATTTTTTCCAAGTCTTCCTTCGTCATTTTATCGGTTGCCGATAACCGCACGGGTTATCTTTCTCTTATCCTTGACAATTACAGCAAAACGGCGTTCCGCTTTTTGCCGCGCTTTTCATTGAAACCGCCAGCGGACCGTAATTAACCGGCGCGACCGGCTTTGACGGCGGCGGCGGCTTCGGCGTATTTCCGGGTTCGGCGTTATCGGCTTCCTTCGGGTCTTTCGGGGCTTCGGGGCGGCAACCCGCGCCGGGAGTTGCCGCCCCGCCCGAGTTGAGCATCAACATAGGTGAACCGATAATTTGAATGCCGCCCGAATTGATGTTGATGGAACTGCCGCCGACTTTCAGGGTCAAAGCCGTTCCGGCTTCGATAACGGTTGTCATTCCACCCTTAATATGAACGCCCGAACCCGCTTCGAGCGCGTAATTACTGCTGACCTTTTCCTGTAAATCCGCGCCGATTGTCAGCGACATCGTGCCGTCAACTTTTTCGTTGTGATCGCCCTGCACCTGCAAATGCTTATCTTTTTTGACCTTTTCATACTGGTCGTTTTCGACGATCAAATGGCGGTCGTGCTTAATCAACTCCATGCAATCGTTTTTGACGCGAATGTCCTGATTCTTTTCGGCGTGGATAAATATCTGCTCCGAGCCTTTTTTATCTTCAAACCGAAATTCGTTGAATCCGCCGCCGCC
>JALHNX010000318.1 GCA_022843305.1 Pyrinomonadaceae bacterium
GATCGTTTTCAATCGAAAACTGTTCGTAATATTCGGCGATTCCCTCGTTCAGCCACGGCGGAATTTTCGCGCGACCGAGCGAATTGTCCGTCAAAAAATGCGTGTATTCGTGAAAGATCGTCGAATAATTTTCCGTTTCATTGCCCTCAGCGGTCAGCACGATGTAATTTACGTCTTCGCCGGGTAGAAAAAATCCCGCCGCCCATTCGATCGTTTTGAATTGGTCGAAAGTTTTTTTGTCTTTGAAAACGACAACCCGCGTCGGGATCGGCGAATTGAATTTCATCTGCGGGAAAAGCTGTGTAAAAACGTGGCGAAACTGTTCGAGTTTGGTCGCTACGCGCCGCAAATTTTCTTCAGAGGCATTGCCGACAAGCTGAAAATTTTTCGATTGAATCCGCAGCCAACCGCTCTGCGCCGAAACAGATGCGTTTGCCACCGCGAAAACGGCGCAAACCAATAAAATTTTGAGAACGGAGCTATGAAACTGCATTTTTTGTAAATTCAGGGTTACGGTTATTTTACGCTTTGCCGTTATTTGATACAAACAAATCTTTGCACGTTGCTTTTTGCCCAAAAACCGGGCTTGCGATAAACTTTTGAATATGCCGTATTCAGCAACTGCCGAAGTTTATTTTATCGTCGTAATGATGTTTTTGATTTTGATCGTCTGCGCGGCGGCGGTTTTCTTTTTCTTCAAAACGTATAAAAAGGAAATGCGCGAAAAAGAAGCCCGAAAACAGGAAAAGCAGAAACAGAAGGAATATGCCGAAAAATGAAGATTTGCACGGCAGTGCGCCCGATAAATCAAGCGTTGCGCTGTTGATAATCGATATGATCTCGGATTTCGAGTTCGAGGACGGCGAAAAACTTTTCCCGTTTGCCGAAGCAATCGCAAAAAACATTGCGGAACTCAAAAAGCGGGCGCAAAAAGCGAACGTCGCGGTCGTTTACGTCAACGACAATTTCGGCAGATGGCGCAGCGATTTTCGCAAACAGTTGAAACACAGCCAGTCGAAATCTGTGCGCGGGCATCAGATCGCGCGGCTGCTCGCGCCGAAAAGGCAGGATTATTTCGTTCTGAAAGCAAAACATTCCGCGTTTTATTCGACGACGCTCGATATTCTGCTGAATTATCTCGGCGCGAAAACGCTGATTCTAACCGGCGCGGCAACCGACATCTGCGTGCTTTTTACGGCAAACGACGCTTATATGCGCGATTTTGATTTGTTCATCCCGCGCGACTGCGTCGCCGCGAACGACGAAAAAACCAACGACGCGGCGCTGGAATATATGACAAGAATCTTAAAAGCCGACACACGCGTGTCGGTAGAAATTGATTTCAAAAAATCACAAAAATGATTTGGCTTTAGGAATAAATCCAAAATCCAAAATCTAAAATCCAAAATTGAAATGAAACATCCGAAAATATTAGACATTTCGCAAACTGCGCTGGTCGTGATCGATCTGCAGGAAGCCTTTCGCTCGGCGATCCCCGAATTTCCGCAGGTCGCTTCGAGGGCTTCGATGGCGGTGCGCGGCTTTCAAATTCTGAACGTGCCGGTCATCGTGACCGAACAATACCCGAAAGGTTTGGGCAAAACAGCGGAAGAAATCTTGTTCAGTTTGCCCGACGATTACGAACCGCTCGAAAAAATTCAATTCAGTTCTTGCATTGACGCGTTTATCGAAAAGCTCAACGAACACGGCGCGAAACAGGTCGTTTTATGCGGACTCGAAACCCATATCTGCGTCAGTCAAACCGCGCACGATTTGCTCGCAAACGGCTTTGAAGTTCACATTTTAACCGACGCCGTCGGCTCGCGCTATTCGCAAGACCGCGACGCGGGACTGCAAAAAATGCTCCAAAGCGGCATTGTTCCCGCGACCGTCGAAATGTCGCTTTTTGAATTGATGCGCGACGCGAAACACGAACAATTCAAGGAAATTCAGAACTTGATTAAGTGATATGAAGATTTTTACAAAAAATTATCGGAGGTTATTTGAACTGCCATTTTTCTAACGGAGGTGTTAGAAAAAATGAGCAGATCAAAAAGAAAAACTTCTATCTGTGGAAACGCAAATTCTTGTAGTGAAAAACAAGACAAGAGAATTTATAATCGTTGTTACCGACACGCTTGTAAACAGCTTTTGCAAACTGATTTTGAAAAAGAACTGTTGCCTCATTTAAAGGAATACAGCAATCCTTGGGGTATGAGCAAAGACGGAAAAAATTGGTTTGACGCGAAGAAGTTCCTAAAACTAATGAGAAAATAAACTCATTCATAAAAACTTAAGCGGTTATCAAGTTTGGCTAATTTTTTTATTTATTTTTCAAAATTGTTACCGCTTTGGTTTTCATGAAATTTTTCTTTTTGACGCTTCACAACCAAAGTTTTACCATTAAACTTTCGCTCAAAATTTATGGATATTCTAGCTTCTCTAAACGACCGACAGCGTGAAGCGGTAACGACGACCGAAGGCGCGGTTTTAATCCTCGCGGGCGCGGGTTCGGGCAAAACGCGCGTCATTACCGTGCGCATCGCTTATCTGATTTCGGAAAAGCAAGTTCCGCCGTATAACATTCTCGCCGTCACGTTTACCAATAAA
>JALHNX010000319.1 GCA_022843305.1 Pyrinomonadaceae bacterium
TCGTTTAACTGGAAGAAAAAACTCGATGATGAAACGATTGCAAAATTTCAGACGGAACTCGGCGCGATGGGTTACAAATTTCAATTTATTACTCTGGCTGGTTTCCATTCGGTTAATTTTGCGATGTTCGAGCTGGCGAAAGGTTACAAGGAATCGGGAATGACGGCGTATTCCAAGTTGCAGGAACAGGAATTCGCGTCGGAAATTGACGGTTACCGCGCCACCAAACATCAATCGTTTGTCGGCACGGGTTATTTCGATGCCGTCACGCAGGTCATCACGGGCGGAATTTCTTCGATGACGGCTCTCAAAGGCTCGACTGAAGAAGAACAGTTCGACGAAATTCTCACGCAAAAAGGAGAAATCGCGGCGGCGGTTTAAAAAACAATGAATTTGCCTGCGAAACACACGAAAAAGACGAAAATAAGAAAAACAACTTTGGTTTAATTTCGTTTAATTCGTGTGTTTCGTGGGCAAATTCTTTTTAAACCGTTTCCCATGAAGGTTGACATTTATAAATCAAAGCTAATCTTTTAAGAAAAAAGATTAGCTTTTTTAGGTTTGATTTGACCTTTTGGAAAAATAAAGTTAAAGCTAAAACTGCATAAAATTCAAAAATTGAAATTCGGATTTGCTTTCCTTATTATGGATTTCAAAACAAAATCTTAAAAAATAGAATTGGGGTTAAATGACGGAATCAGAAGAGATTAATCAAACCGCATCAAAAATTCCGGTGAGTGCCGAACTGACGAAGGGCGAAATCTGGAAGGTGATCGGCGCGTCGAGCGCGGGAACGGTTATCGAATGGTATGACTTTTACATTTTCGGAAGTTTGGCGACGATCATCGCGCCGCTTTTTTATCCGCCCGGAAACGATACTTTCGCGCTGATTATGTATCTATTGACATTCGCGGTCGGTTTTATCGTGCGTCCGTTCGGTGCGTTGTTTTTCGGGCGGATCGGCGATCTGGTCGGCAGAAAATATGCTTTTCTGGTGACGCTTCTGATTATGGGCGGCGCGACTGCCGCAGTCGGATTCCTCCCGACCTACAGCCAGATCGGCTGGGCGGCTCCGATCATTCTGATCGTCATCCGCATTTTGCAGGGTTTGGCGCTCGGCGGCGAATACGGCGGCGCGACTGTTTACGTTGCCGAACACGTTCCCGACGAAAGCCGCGGTTTTTACACGAGTTTTATTCAAATTACGGCTTCGCTAGGTTTGCTGATTTCGCTCGCAGTTATTCTCGGTTTGCAGAATTCGATGAGCAAGGAAGCCTTCGGCGCAGACAGTTTCACGGCGGGTTGGCGTATTCCGTTTATGATCTCAATTGTGCTGGTGTTGGCATCGCTCTATATTCGTTTGCGAATGAAGGAATCGCCGATCTTTCAGCATATCAAGGCGACGGGAATGGCTTCGGCTAAACCGATCGTTGACGCTTTTGCGAATCCCGAAAACCGCAGACGGGTTTTAATTTCGCTATTTGGCGCAACTGCCGGACAGGGCGTTGTTTGGTACACGGGGCAATTTTACGCTTTGTTTTATATGCAGACGGTTCTGAACATCGAACGCCAAACCGCTAGCTGGATTATTGCAATCGCAATAATAATGGCGATTCCGTTATTTATCTTTTTCGGATGGCTTTCCGACCGCATCGGACGCAAGCGAATTATGATGGCGGGCTGTCTTTTGGCGGTTATTTGTTATCTGCCGATTTATTACGGAATGCAGCATTTTGCGGGAAATAATGTTGACCATATTCAATCGGTTACAGACCCGATCACGGGTGAACCGAAACTAACATCCGTAAATGCGGCAGGTCAGCCGGTTGCGGTTGCAACGGAGCTGAACTTTCCGATGATGATTTTGCTCGTTTTTATTCAGATGATCTTTGTAACGATGGTTTACGCGCCGATTGCGGCTTATCTGGTCGAAGCGTTTCCGGCGAAGATTCGATATACTTCGATGTCCTTGCCGTATCATATCGGCAACGGCGTTTTCGGCGGGTTGCTTCCGACAATCGGACTTTTCGCCTGCGCTTATACGGGCAATATTTACGCCGGATTGATTTATCCGATGATCGTCGCGGGAATAACTTTTTTCATCGGTTCGCTGATGTTAAAGGAAACCAATCACACGCGGATGTGGGACGAATTCAATGAAACGAATCCGAATGAAAGACCTCTTTAATTTTGGATTTTAGATTTTGGATTTTGGATTTCAAACGACTTTCGGAAATGTGAATTTCATCGTTTTGATGTAAAATTGTCTTTGTAAATTCAACATTTTAAGTAAATAAAAATATGTCAGAAACAGCTCAAAGCAATATCGAATCCACTTTGCAAGAATCGAGAGTTTTTCCGCCGCCACCCGAATTCGCGGCAAACGCGCACGTCAAAAATTTTGAAGAATACGAAAGAATCTACAACGAAGCCGCCGAAAATCCCGAGGCTTTTTGGGCTTCGCAGGCGGAAAATCTGCACTGGTTTAAGAAATGGGACACGGTTTTGGAATGGAACGAACCGCACGCCAAATGGTTTGTCGGCGGAGAAATCAATGTTTCTTACAACTGTTTGGACAGACATTTAA
>JALHNX010000320.1 GCA_022843305.1 Pyrinomonadaceae bacterium
CGAGAAATTGTAAAATCCGTGTGCCGAAAAAATAAACGACGATACCGCCGAGCATCAGCACGAACGAAACGCGCTGCACGAAAAGTTCCGCGCCAAGAGTGCCGCCCAAAAGCATCAAAAGCGCAAGTAAAATAACGCCGCCCCCAAACCGGAATTTCGGCGTTTTGGTAATTTTTTCAAAATCTTCAAATTCGAGCCAAATGATAAATCCGATCACAAACGGAACTAACAAGCCGTGTGAATAATTCTCGTCCGTCCACCAATCTTTCCCCAGCTTTGTCAAAACGCCCGCGTAAAGAAACGCCAGAACCAACCCGATCAAAACAGGTTTCCAGATATTTTTTAAATTATTGTTTGCGTCTGAGTTCATCGGATTAACAATAAGGCAGGAAACGTTAAATCGCGGTCGTTTTCCGCAAACCGTAGCTTATCACAGAAAAAATTGCAGACGAAATAATTTTTTTATGCCTTTCGATTTAGGATAAAATCGGCTATTTCGCGTAAAATCGCAGTCGGTTTTTCGAGATTGTTAAGCGCAGCGACGGCTTCCCTGTAAACTTTTTCCGCCAAATTTCGCGTTTCTTCGATGCCGTAAAATGCCGGATAGGTCGCTTTTTCCGCCCTTAAATCCTTTCCGGCGGTTTTGCCCAGAACTTCGGTCGTCTGCGTTACGTCCAAAAGATCGTCGGTAATTTGAAAAAGCAAGCCGAGCTTTGAAGCGTAATTCGTCACCGCGTTCAATTCATTTTCGCCCGCTTCGGCGATGATCGCGCCGCTCCGCGCCGAGACGCAGATCATCGCGCCGGTTTTGTTTTGATGGATTTTTTCCAGATCCGCGAGCGCGATTTTTTTGCCTTCGCCGTCCAGATCGAGCTGCTGACCGTCAACCATTCGGGCGGCGGAATCGGCAAGTTCGGCAATTAATCTAACTTTTGTTTTATCAGATAACAGCGCGTCGTTTACAATTGCCTGAAAAGCCAGAGTCTGCAAAACGTCGCCCGCGAGAATCGCCGTCGCTTCGTCGAATTTGACGTGGCAGGTCGCGCGTCCGCGCCGCAAATCGTCGTTGTCCATCGCGGGCAGATCGTCGTGAATCAGCGAATATGTGTGAATCATTTCGACCGCCGAAGCCGTGCTTAACAATTTCCTCTCATCCGCGCCGAAGGCTTTTCCGACCGCCAGCACGAGAACGGGGCGAAACCGTTTGCCGCCTGCAAAGACGCTCCAGCGAACGGCTTCATAAAGCCGCGCCGGTTCGGTTTTGGCGGACGGGATCAGTTTGCCGAGTTCCGCGTCAACGATTTTTGTGCAATGGCTGAAAAAATTTCCCAAATCGCTCATTTATAAAAGAATAACGGTATTTTTTTTTCTTGCAAACTCTTTGGATTGATGTTATAAATCGGCTCAACAGCAATATGAGAAAATGCCCGCAATGCCAGCAGATTTATAATGACGACACGAATTTCTGTCTGACGGACGGCGCGACGCTCGTGAGCGTTTCCGATTCGTTCATTACGGAATCCGATATGCCGACCGTTGTCAGGGAAGCCGCGCCGACGGTTTACAATCCGGCGCAAACGCAGTCGTCTTACGGTCAAAACCAACCGCCGTCTTACAGCGGCGCGCCGTTCGTTCCGCCGGTTTCGAGTGCGCCGCCCGCAAAAAGCAATACGCTGCTGATCGTCGCGCTGGTCGGGCTGATCGCGCTCGTTGCCGGCGGCGCGATCGTCGGGCTGGTAATGTATGGTTTGAGTTCCTCGGATAATAAAAACGCGAACGCGGCGGTCAATCCAAATTCCGCCGATCAAACGAACCGAACCGCGCCCGACAACCGGAAAACGGACGCGGACGAACGCGCCGAAAAACTGAAACGGGAACAGGAAAAGCTCGACCGCGACAAACAAAAACTCGAAGAAGAACGAAAACGGCTCGAAGCGCAAAAGAAACAATCCCAGCAGACGCCGCCGCCGCAACCGCCAAATTCGAGAACGGCAATCATCATCGACCCGCCGTCAAACATCCGCGCCGCGCCGAACGGCACGGTCATCTGCATCGCCCGCACACGCGGCACGGTCGTCAATATTTTAGGCTCGACCGGCGTGACCGACAACAACGGCGTCTGGTATTACACCGATTACTGCGGCAGTCGCGGCGTCATTCATTCGAGCCAGATCAGGTTTTGAAATTGCCGAAAACAACTTTTCAGACATTTGTCGAATCAAGAAAAAGTATGAAACGACTGATTTCAATATTTCTCTTTGTTCTTTTTGCAATTTCCATCGCTGAGGCTCAATCTTCCGAAGTTGTCAGCCAACTCAAACCAATTCCTAAAAAATTTAAAAAATTTTCAAAAAAGTCTCCTAAGTCGTCTTATAGTATCGTTGACGAAACTAATTTGAATTTTGAATCTCAAATAGAATTTGTTGATTTGCCGAATAATAAAACAGGAATAGCCGTAAATATTAAAACTTGTATATTAAGTCCGGCAATCAAATGATAAAATCTGATTGCCAAAAAGAAACGAGATTCCGATGTACAACAGGTTCAGAAACCGTTAAGTAGCCAGGTGACTCGTTTCTTCAATT
>JALHNX010000321.1 GCA_022843305.1 Pyrinomonadaceae bacterium
TCGTCGAAATAATAGAGCTTCAAAAGCAAACGGTCGTCCGCGCCGAGTTCGGCAATTGCCGCGCCTAAAGCTTTTGAAACATCCGCTCTCATCTGTTTTTCGCCGAAAATTTCCTCGGGGTTATCGTGATGCGCGATGACCGAAAGATTTTCTGTTTTCTCGGAAGATTCGTTCGCCAGATTCTCGAATTCGCGCGCTTCTTCGACCTGCACGAACTTTGACTGTTTGCGAAACTGGTCAACCGCAAGCTGCGAAACGATCGCCCGCAGCCAGCCGCCCAAACTGCCGCGCCCCGAATAATACGACAATTTCGATTTCAGCTTGCCGTCCTTATCGTGCTTCAAACCGTAAAGCTCAGCCCAGATTGAGCTTGCCAGATCGTCTGCGTCTTCGGCTTTCGGCGAAATCTTCCAAGCCGCCGCTTTGACGGTCTTGTCTTGCGTTTTAACCAGATCATTCCAAGCCGCCTCGTCGCCCTTTTCGCAAGCCAGCACGAGACACAGATCATCGGCGCGAAGCTCGTCAATAAAAGTTTTTATTTCCGAAGCGGGCGCGTTTTCGTTATCCCGAAAAAGATATTTTTCGAGCGCCTTTTCGACACGCGGACGAAGATCGCCCGCCGCCAATCCACGCGCATTTTCGGCACGCGCAAGCAGTCGCGCGATCGATTCTTCAATATCTCTTTTGTGTTTTTCGGCAAGAGCGGTCACAATTTTTCCGAGAAGAAAGATTTTAACACTAATTCGCAGATTTCAGGGAACTAACACTCAGAATCGGTGTCTAACAAATTGTAGTTGCGAAAATAAAACTAGAGGTTGCTTGTTGGAAATGTTGAAGATTTCAACTTTGTTGAGTTTGTTGCTTACTTTATCTGTTGCGGCGAACGCGCAAAACCCAAGAGTTGGAACAAAACTTCCCATTGTGAATGGTTTGGCAACAGATTTACAAAAGCCGGATTATTCACAGGAAGCAAAAGATTTTTGCGCTGCCGGGATCGTTTCGGTAAAAGTTGAAATTGACGAAAAGGGCAATGTGATTTCGGCTGAAGTGGTAACAGGCGATGAATTTTTGCGAGAAACCTCAATCCAAGCTGCAAAGAAATCAAAGTTCAGAGTAACAAGTTTTGGTGGCACACCGATAAAGGTTGAAGGAATTATCGTTTACAATTTCGATTCTTTGTCGAAATGCATCAGTTCCGGAATCGTCAATAAACGGGCATTAAATCTTCCCAAACCCAAAGTTCCGAATCTCGGCAGACCACATCTTCAAATAGAAGAAGAGCAAATCGTTGCCGTTCACATCGTCGTTGACGTGAATGGCAACGTGACCACAGCCAGCGCCTTGACCGGTCATCCGCTGTTGCGCGCGGGTTGCGTGAACGCGGCGCGGCAGGCGAAATTTTCGCCGACCTTTATCAACGGTCCGCCGATCAGTGTCCGCGCCTTGCTTGTCTATAAATTCAAGCCCGACGGTACAATCAAAACCGACATTGAAAGCAACGACAAAGATGTGATCAAAACGCCGGTCAATCTGGTCGAACCAGCACCGCCGTTTTGCAACTGCCGGGGTTTAGGGGGAATCGTTCTGGTTGAAGTGAAAATCGACGAGCGGGGAAACGTCACGCAGGCAAATGCCTTTTCTGGACATCCGATTCTCAGAAAATTGAGCGAAAACGCCGCGCTCGAATCGAAGTTTCTGCCAACCAATACAAAAGCTAAAATCCTGATTTCTTACAATTTCGATGCTTTGGACAAAGAAGGAAGAACTGCAAAATTTAAAGATTTTGAGATAAAAAGCGTAGAAATTGAAAAGTAACTTATTCGACTAATGTCTTCATGTTTTGATAAGCCGATGAAATCGGCGGCATTTTTGTAGCCCACAGTGCAAACTGTGGGTTAATTGGCAAAAGGTAATTTCAAGCGGTCGAAGACCCCGACATATAATTTATGCCGCCGTTTTCAACGGCTTGACGCGATTAATGTTGACGTTCCCACATCTGTCGATGTGGGCTACAATTATTTCGCCGTTTTCAACGGCTCAAAGCCGGAAAATTATCCTTTCCGGCTTTGAGATCTACCGCAAATTTTTTCGCAAAAAGCTGACGATTTTGTAGCCGTCGATGTAAACCCACGGTTTTTCACCCAAGGTGTAATGTCCGCACGGAATTTTTGTTTTGTCGTGTTCGATGCCGTGATCGCGCAGGGCGCGCATCATATCGCGTGATAAATCTATCGGAAAAGTCAGGTCGTAAAGCGTGTAAATATAGCGTTGCGGGCGCGGCTGAAGTTTCGAGAGTTTGTCCATATAAGCCATCGGCGAGATCGGCAGCCAGAATTCGCGCAAATCTTCGAGCGAAATGTTGTCCTGCAAACCTTCTTTGACGTGATAGGTCGAAAGACCCTGCCAGACGACATCGGCGACGTAGCCCGAAACGTGATTGAAGCATCCGGCGTTAATCTGCAAATCGTGAACGAACGCGAAAAATCCGACGCACGAACCGATGCTCGTGCCGACCAGCCCGATCTTTTCGT
>JALHNX010000322.1 GCA_022843305.1 Pyrinomonadaceae bacterium
TCATGCTCGTGACATTATTTATCGCCGCAGTCGTCGGCGACGCGGTCGGTTATTACTCGGGCAAAAAGGTCGGACACGCAATTTTTAACAAGCCGAAATCGAGATTTTTTAATCCGAAGCATTTGCGAAAAGCGCACGAATTTTACGAAAAACACGGCGGCAAAACGATTATTATCGCACGCTTTGTGCCGATTGTCCGAACCTTCGCGCCGATTGTCGCGGGCGCGGCGGATATGCGCTACCGCGATTTCGTATTTTTCAATATCTTGGGCGGATTTTTGTGGGTTACGAGTATGCTGTTCGCCGGTTATTTTCTCGGCGGCGTGGTCGAAAGCGCGTTCGGCATCAAGCTCGAAGACCATATTGACAAAGTTGTTATCGTGGTCGTTTTTCTTTCGATCCTGCCGATCATCTGGGAATACTTCAAAGCGCGGCGCGAAAGCAAACTCGAAAGCAAGCTGCAAGAAACTCCGGTCATCAGCGAAAATGAAATGTAATCGGTTTGACTTTCAGCCGGTTAGTCACTAGAATCTAAAACTTGACTTAACGGGGCGTGGCTCAGCCTGGTAGAGCGCACGGTTCGGGACCGTGAGGTCGGATGTTCAAATCATCTCGCCCCGACCAATTAAAAAGCGAACCTTTTCGGTTCGCTTTTTTCTATTGCGGCAGACGCTTGGCGCACAGAATTTCTCCGCTTTCCGAAAAACGTAAGATATAACGGGATGAACGATTCAGCCGAAAAAATCGAAATCCGCCGTGCCGTTGCGGCGGATGCAAAACTTGTCAGCCTGCTCGGCGCGGTGACGTTTTACGAAGCCTATTTCGAGCAGGACGACCCGGCGGATCTGGCAAATTATATTCACGAATCGTTTGAATTGGAAAAAATCCGCGCCGAAATCGAAGACGAAAACGCCGCCTTTTTTATTATTTATCTCGATAAACACGCGGTCGGCTACGCCAAACTGCGCGAAGGCACGAAACTCGACTGTATCGAAACGGAGAATTCCGTCGAACTGCAAAGAATCTATCTTGTCGAACGAGTTTTCGGCAAAGGAATCGGCGAAATTTTATTGAAACATTGTCTCGAAACCGCCAAACAAAAAGGCTTTGAAACGCTTTGGCTCGGCGTTTGGGAAGAAAATAAACGCGCCCTCAGATTTTATGAAAAACACGGCTTCAAGCCGGTCGGAAAAATCACGTTTCCCTATGGCGAAACGACGGGAACGAATCTGGTGATGGAAAAAATTCTGTAAAATTCAGCAAAACAACTTGCCTGCGAAACACACGAAAATCACGAAATATCTTTTTTTATTTTTCGTATCTTTCGTATGTTTCGCAGGCAGAACATTTCTTAAGGTTAACCGATTTGATAAGTCGCAATGCTGGTCGGTGTCTCAAAACAGCGAACCTTATAAACCTGCACGCGTTCGTCGCCGATGCGCGAGTTTAAGTATTCGCAGATGTAGCACGCCAGATTCTCCGCCGACGGGTTGAGTTCCTCATCAAACGGCGGCAGTTCGTTTAAATTGCGATGGTCGAGATACGTCACGATCTCGTCCGCCGCTTTTTTCAAATCGCCGAAATCTATCAGCAAACCGATATTGTTGAGTTCTGCGCCTTTCGCGTAAATCTCGATTTTATAATTATGCCCGTGCAGGTTTTCGCATTTCCCCTTATAGCCGCGCAATTGGTGCGCCGACGAAAAATTACGTTCGATCATTACTTCGTAAAAAGATGCCATACATTTATTTAATTGGAAGTCTGAAAATTTTTCAATTCGGCAAGTAATTTTCTACAAACTCCAGAAAAGCGGTATAAAGATCATCGCCACAATGAATAAAATTATTGTCAGCGGCAAACCGACTTTCATATAATCGCGGAAGCTGTAGCCGCCCGGACTCATCACGAGAATATTGACGGCGTGACCGAGAGGCGTGATGAACGCCATCGAGGTGGCGAGCGCGACGCCCATTGCCAGCGCGCGCGGATTCGCGCCGGTTTGCTGCGCGATATTGATGGCGATGGGCGCGAGAACGGCGGCGACGACCGCGCCGTTGACGGCTTGCACGAGCAGAATCGTGATGATCATCAGCCCCGCGAGCAGTCCGATCGAGCCGAATATTCCGAGCGCGGCGACAACGCCGTTTGCCATCAGCGCGGCGGCACTCGTTTTTGTCAGCGCGATGCCCATCGGCAACATTCCGGCGACGAGAAAGACGGTTTTCCAGCTGATCGAGGCATATGCTTGCTGCGTCGTCAGAATTCCCGTGAGCATCATCGCCAATGCGCCGCCAAGCATTACCGCCGCCGTTAAATCAGGAAGAATTATCGCTAAAACGAGCGTGGCGATGAAAATCATCAGCGCGGCGCGACCTTTGTTCGGAACGGTGATCGCGGTTTCTTCGCTTGACATCAGCAGAATCAAATCGGCATCGTCGGACAAAACAGCGAGCTTGTCGCGTGTTCCCTGCAAGAGAAGCGCGTCCCCGAAATTGAGCGGAATATCGG